>JAYVXT010000806.1:0-3252 GCA_043785065.1 Bryobacterales bacterium
AAATCTTGTGGCTCGAGAGTCCGGAGAGTGAGCAGTATCGAAGTCAAATTCGGCGCAGTCTTGATCGCATTCGGACTGGAACAAGCTAAGCCCGCATACAACGAAGCCGTAAGTCGTTCCCCAAGCAATCAAAAACTCAATCTCCCATGTTTCCTATAACCTACTCCCACTCCAAAATCAATCCCCTTGCGCCCGCCTGCTAGCCTTATTGACGTAAGAGAGCGAATCCGGCCGGACTACTCTCCATCCAAAACTGCTCCGTCTTGCGGCGGAGCAGTCTCGGGTCGACCTGAGTTCTACATCGTGTCAGTAGGGTTGTTAACGTGGAAAAACTGAAAGGGCGGCGCTGGTTGGGGAACCAGTGTCGCCCGTCTGCTAAACGCAGGCAAGCCGTTATGGTTGGCGGCCTTTCAGTTGAAGCGCTAAGCAGCCCGCTGGCTCGATCATTTCTGAAACAGCAAGGCGCCATCACGCGTACACGTGTCTTTAAATTTGGGGAGGCTCAACATGCACAACATCAATTTTCTCGAACCCTTCGGCAACTGCGGGCGGCCGCAGCTTCAAAGCCAAATGCCGAATCACTTCCTCGGGAACCACCCGCTCGCGCCCACGATTTCGCTCCAGGCAAACTTCCACGGGAGTGTCGAAGAACAGGGCCTCTGCCCGTGCTCCATATAGCTCGGCAATCTTGATAAAGGCGCGGCGATCCGATGGCGTCAGATTAGTCGCGTCGATGTAAGTTACTTTCGCCCCCAACTGCAGCCGAAGATGCAGCAGCTTGCGAATCATGCTGAATACGATGCCGTGGATGGTTTGATCGGTGGGGTCGTCGCGCAACAAGCGGCGCATTTCGTCGGAGGAAAGAGTAGGGCAGTGTTTTTGTTCAAGCCAGGTTGACTTGCCCGATCCAGGCAAGCCAACCACGACTATGACGCGTTGCACGATGGTTAGACCGTGTACCGGCCTACTTCCAGCAACCGCCGCGCAATCTTTTGGCGAATAGCAATCGCGTTCACCGGTTCAATCCGCATGAAGCGGCGAAGCACCGCCAGGTTGGTTCGCAACGTATCGCCTTCACAGCAAGCCGCCATCGCGAGCTTGGCTGACGATTCAATCGTCTCCATTCCCTCGCGCAAATACACGGCAGTCATATCAGCCGCCAGCGAGCCTTTGCCCGTCTCGGCCATCTTGCGGGAGCGCAGCAGCATGCTCTCCATGGCGAACACGGCCATCGACATATCGGTGATGGCGGCCAACACTTCCTGTTGCTGATCCAACTCGGCCATGAATCGCTGATAGGCAACGCCCACCGTAAGCAGCGTGGCTTTCTTCGCGTTGGCGATGATGTCGGCATCGGCGTCGGCCGCGCTTCCCGGCATAGTGGGGCCAGACATCAGCTCGCCCTGCAACTTTTTCACTGCTTCCACCAAGCCAAGTTGACCCTTCTGCGCGCGCTTCAAAAGCAAGCCGGTCGCCAACATGCGGTTGATTTCGCTGGTGCCTTCAAAAATGCGATTAATGCGGGCGTCGCGATAGGCGCGCTCCACTGCGTATTCGGCGCTGAATCCGTAACCGCCGTGAATTTGAACGCCTTCATCGGCCACATAGTCCAGAACTTCCGAGGCGAATACCTTCACGTAGCTGCATTCGGCGGCGAACTCTTCGACGGCCTTCAAGTGCGTGGCTGCTGCGTTGGGTTGGCTCCAGTTCCACTCCTTAAGATGAGCGTCGATCATGCCGACCGTACGATAGCTGATCGTTTCCGCAGCGAAAGTGCGAATCGCCATTTCCGCCAGCTTGTGCTGGATCATGCCGAATTCGCCGATCTCTTTGCCGAACGCCTTGCGGTCGTGCGCATACTTGAGGCAAATTTCCAAAATCTGCTTGCATCCACCGACAACAAATGGCCCAAGCTTCAGCCGGCCAATGTTCAGAATGTTGAACGCAATAATGTGCCCGCGTCCGATTTCGCCCAGCACATTTTCAACAGGCACCTTCACGTTGTCCAAAAAGATTGGCGTAGTGGAAGAACCCTTAATGCCCATCTTCTTTTCTTCCGCGCCGGGGTTTACGCCAGGGTAGGTGCGCTCCACAAGAAACGCCGTAAATTTCTCTCCGCCAACTTTGGCGAAGATCGTAAAAAAGTCCGCCCCGCCGCCGTTGGTGATCCACATCTTCTGGCCGTTCAAAACGTAGTGCGTGCCGTCTGCGGAAAGATCGGCCCGAGTCTTCGCCGCAAGCGCGTCGGACCCAGCTTGCGGTTCGCTCAAACAATAGGCGGCAATCCACTCCGCGCTGGCCAACTTGCGAAGATACTTCTCCTTCTGGGCTTCCGTGCCGTAGAGCAAAAGAGGTAGTGTACCGATGCCGGTGTGCGCGCCGTGCCAACCGGAATAAGACCCATCGCGCGACAGATTTTCCGCAGCCACCATGGCCGAAGTCATATCCATTTCCATGCCGCCGAATTTTTCCGGCACCATAATGGCCGTCAACCCAAGCTTCGCCGATTTACGGACGATGCTGATCGCCAGGCCGGGTTCCTGATGTTGAATCGCTTCCAGGTTTGGGGCGACTTCCTTCTTCCAGAACTCGTCGGTGGTCTTAGCAATGGCGCGGTGTTCATCGGTGAAATCTTCGGGCGTGAAAATGTCGTGCGGCTTAAGATCTTCAATCAGAAATCCGCCGCCTTTGGTTCTGGGCAAAGCAACTGTTGTCATGGTAGCCATGCAATTCAACTCCTCATTTCTTATAATCGTTCAAAAATTCCCGCCGCGCCCTGGCCACCGCCTACGCACATGGTCACCATGCCGTAGCGCAACTGACTGCGCTCCATTTCTCTTAAAATAGTGGCCGTCAGTTTGGCGCCGGTGCAACCCAAAGGATGACCAAGCGCAAGTGCGCCGCCGTTAAGGTTCACTTTGTCCACGTCCAGACCGGCTTGATCGATCACCGCCAGTGCTTGCACGGCGAATGCCTCATTCAACTCAATCACCCCGATGTCAGATAGTTTCAAACCCGCCAGAGCCAACGCTTTCGGAATCGCCACCACTGGACCGATACCCATGATTTCCGGAGGCACACCGCCGGTAGCGAAGCTGACATAACGCAGGCGAGGCTTCAGGCCAAGTTGCCTGGCGCGGGTGGCGGACATCACCAATGCCATCGCCGCGCCATCACTAGTCTGGGATGAATTGCCCGCGGTGACTGAGCCCGTAACATGAAACACGGGCTTCAACTTGCCCAACGCTTCAA
>JAYVXT010000807.1:0-3238 GCA_043785065.1 Bryobacterales bacterium
AAAGCGGAGAAGGTGGTGGAGATGCCGCCCGCCGCCCCTTTGAATTGATATGTCGTATTTGGAGAAGGACCAAGAATGGGTTCCGCCACGGCAATCCCATACTGGTCGGTCTTCATGTCCATTTGTCGAAAGCTGCCGATAGTTGACGTCGTCAATTTGCCGGCGGTGTTGGGGACAGCCGTAAATGTCACGGTGATGTTAGGCACCGCTACTCCATAGTTGTCCACAATGCGGAACGAAATAATTCCATCCGCAATACCCTCGCCCATCAAGCCTTCTGAAGAGGTACCCGTCAGCGGAATCAGGTTCGCAACGCGGCCATCACCCACAACAAATAAGTAAGGCACGCGCAGCGCCACACCCGAACCCTGCACTGTGACCGCGCCAGTGTAAGCTCCCGGTTGCGGCACAGTACCGGAAAGCGTAACATTCACTACGCCGGTTGCGCCTGCGGCCAACGTCATGGATTGCTTATTCAGAACAAGCGACACGGCTGAAGCGGCTTTAGTTGCGGCGACCGCGAGGGCAAGGGTTACAGATGAGGAACTGCTGTTGGTCAACTGCAACTGCTGGATTTGCGGAATCGCCGACGCCGTCAACGCCGTCAACGCCCCGAAGGAAATTGAAGGAGGAGCAACGGTGACCACCGAATTCACGGCCGCGGCAGCGTCCAGTTTTCCGGCACCCACCCCGCGCACGTCTGTTCCCGATCCAAAGGAGTCGCGAGTCACATCTTGCGATGCTGTGTTTATCAGTGCCGATCGCACCTGCGCCGCACTATAATTCGGATACTTCTGCTTCACTAGCGCCGCTGCACCGGCCAGGATCGGCGTGGAAAAACTGGTGCCGCTTGCCACCACGAAGCCGTTGGAACTGAAAAGTGCTCCCAGCGGATCGGAGCCGCTGCCGGCCATATAAATGGCGGATCCCGGAGCTAAAACGTCGGGCTTCAAAGCGTTATTGCCGGTATTGGGTCCCAAGGAAGAAAAATTAGCGAGAGTGTTCCCCGTTGCCGATACTTCCACACCCGCTGGATCGAAGGTGATTGGACGCTCCGGGTTGGCTGAAATGAAAGATCTCAGAGTCAGCCCATCGGCGTTCGAAACAAGCACGACCGGGATACTTGCGTTAGCAAGGCCGGAAGGAGAAATCGTTGGTGAAGAATCGGCCATATAGAACACCACACCCACCGCGCCGGCATCTTCCGCGAAGCCTTCTTTCGTCGAAAAAGGACAATTTCCGCGCTGGATCAGAACGATGGCCCCGGCCAGCGATCCCGCCGGGAATGCAACGCACGCAAATCCGTCATTGCCTGTCGCCGTAGCGTCGCGCAACGGAGCTGAGATGGCGCCATGCGGAATACTGGAGTCGCCGGATTTAACGCTAACGGCGCGCAACGACGCGGGCACATCCGCTCCAGGGACCGTAAGGATTTCCGTAAAGTCGTGAGAGTTGGTGCTGGCCCCGGCTGCGATGACCGAAGGTGCGTTGGCCGGTGATCCGATGGTGCCATAAGAAGGACCGCTGGCCGTTCCATCGAATCCTTCATTTCCCGCAGCGGCGATGATCACAACTTTTTTCTGCGCCAAATCTTCAAGAGTTTTCGCCAGCAGGTCACAGGGCAAGCCGGCGGAGTTGCCGCAAGCCGCCCCAGTATCTAGTGGTCCGGAAAACGCTGGGCCGCCCACTGAAAAGGAAATCACGTCCATACCATCGTTCACGGCATCTTCAAACGCTTTAATGATCACATCGTCCGAGGTGGTATCGTTCACCCCGGGCGAGCCGAAAATGCGATAGTTGCCCAGCCACGCTTTAGGGGCCACGCCGGAAATGGGAGCCACGCCTGTAACGGGCACTCCGGCAGCGCACGATGCCGCAGCCGTGCCATGGCCTTCATGATCGCGCGGCGAATAATCATCAGGCCGCGATTCCGCCGGGTCGACCGAAGTCAGCATGCGAGTATAACTGCGCGCCACGATGATCTTGTTGTTGGTGAAATTGCAGGCGTCGCCATCGCATTTGGGATAGCCGGGCGGCATGGCAAGCGAGCTGTCCTGAAAGGATGCGTTGGTGTGATCGATCCCCGAATCGATGATCGCGATTTTCACACCTGCGCCGGCGTTTGGCGATCCGCCTAAAGCACTCCAGGCGGCGGGGGCGTTGATCAATTGTGTGGCGCGGTTCAGCTTTTGATGATACTGCCGCAGCTTCACAGCCCCGATGACTCCAGGCAACTGCTTCAACTCTTCAATAGATTGCGGAGTCGCCACAACGAAAACGGCATTGGCAATGGTGGATACCGACGAGGTGACTTGAACGCCGCGCTTGCTCAATTCCGCCACTAAGGCACGCTGCCGGTTCTCGATCCCCGCCCGATAGCTTTTCGATTCGGCCGAGGCCAACGACAAGCGGCTTTCCACTTTTTGAATGGCTGGCGGGTCAGCCAGAATCAACGCGTAACGAGTTTCAGCAGAACAACCAAGGCCGGCGAGGATCAACGCCGCAAAATTGCGGAATTTAAAAATGCACATATTATTTAGGGACGTTACAGTTCGAGTTTACCGGCGTAATTCATTTCACTTAAATTGAAGGACTGCTTCAGTTCCAGTGGGCCGACCATTGCTTCAAAATCAATTTGGCGATCATTCACGGAGATTTCACTAGTACGGGAAAAAAGAATCATCACAACCAATCCTTCATCGCGCGGCAGAACGCGAACTTCCGAAGGTTTAATGTCTTTCTTGCCATCGCGCTTCAACTTGGCCTGCCCTTTAATCTGCTTAGCCAGCGCCTGAGGGTCGTTGCCAACTAAACGTCCCGGAAGTCCTACCACCGCGATTGTGTAATTGGCTTCATCCACAATCGGGGCGTTACCGTCGGCTACTTTCAATTCGGCTTCCTGCACCGGCAAGGCGCTTTCCCAACGAATGGTTACCGCCGAAAGCGTACGCGGCGCAACCTCTTCGATGGGCATGCCTTGATCCATGCCGCCACGTCCTCCGGGTCTTCTACCCATTCCGCCGCGTGGACCACCCATGCGCGGTTTTCCGATACCAATGCCGCCAATCCCACCCCGGATTTGGCCGATTCCCGTATGCAGGGAGCCGCCTTCCCGTTTGTAAACCGGTTCCACTTGCTTTGACCATGGCGATTCGCTTAGCAACAAATGTGCGTCAGAATCGCTCCAGCGCGCCACAGGCTTATCATTCCATGGAATTTGCAAGGGAATTTGACCCCG
>JAYVXT010000808.1:0-3230 GCA_043785065.1 Bryobacterales bacterium
CACTCCGCCGGGTACAAGCACGCACGGCAATTCCGTTGTTCCGGCCAATGCCATCATCATCGAGGGCAGGCCTTTATCGCAGGTCGCCACGCCAACCACGCCGCGCCGCGTCGGTAAGCTACGAATTAAACGCCGGAAAATAATCGCCGCATCGTTACGGTAAGGCAGGGAATCGAACATGCCCGTTGTCCCCTGTGACCGGCCGTCGCAAGGATCAGTGCAATACGCCGCAAACGGTACGCGGCCCGCGCCCTTCAATTCCTCGGCCGCCGCCTGCACCAACAGCCCAACTTCCCAATGCCCGGTGTGATATCCCAAAGCGATCGGCTTGCCGTCGGCCGCGCGGATGCCTCCGTGCGTGCTCAGCAACAGGAAGTCGCCACCGGCTAACTTGGATGGCTCCCAGCCCATACCCGCGTTCTGCGTCCAACCAAATAAATCGCCCGAAGGACGCTTCAGTAGCATCTCCGCTGTGATCGGAAGCGCCCCTTTTGGGCCAGGAACATGCGTCCTCACATCGAAAAGTGAGGTGTCGCCTGAGTCGTAGATGTTGTTCATGACGGCTATTTCGTCTTGGCGTTTAGCTTCAGCGCAAGCTGAACGCGGCTATGATTCTTGCCATAACAAAAGTAGACAACCAGCCCAATGGCCAACCATATAAACAGCCGCGCCCAGTTTACCCAACCCAATTCGTACATCATGTAGCCATTGAAAATAATTCCAAGAATCGGAATCAGGGGAACTAATGGAGTACGGAACGGCCGGGGTTGATGCGGGTCCGTTTTTCGCAGCACGATGATTGCCACGCAGACAATCACAAAGGCCAGCAAGGTTCCGATATTCACCATCTTTCCGATATCGTCAATAGGCGTTACGCTGCCGACGATGGCCGCAAGCAAACCAACCAAAATCGTGTTCTTCCAAGGCGTGCGGAACTTCGGATGAATTTCGGCGAAGACTTTCTTAGGAAGCAACCCATCATTGGCCATTGAGTACAGCACTCTGGTTTGTCCCAGCAGCATCACTAACATCACGCTAGTTAAGCCGGCCAATGCGCCGACTGTGATTATGTGCGAGGGACCAACCAGTCCCCGGTCAAGAAACGCGCGTGCAATCGGGGCCTCAATGTTGACTTCGCGCCAAGGCACCATGCCGGTAAGCACTGCCGCCACGCCGATATACAAGATCGTGCAAATGATCAACGAGAGTATAATGCCGATGGGCAAATCCCGTTGCGGGTTCTTCGCCTCTTGCGCCGTTGTGGAAACAGCATCAAACCCTATGTAGGCGAAAAATATGTAGGCCGCGGCCGCCCCGATTCCTGAGAACCCGTGAGGCGCGAACGAACTCCAATCCGAGCCCCAGTTTGCCGTGTCAACATACGTGATGCCCAAGCCCAACACAAATAGAACCACGGCAACCTTCACCACAACGATGGTGGCGTTGAATTGAGCGCTCTCTTTAATTCCAACAACCAGGATGGCCGTAATAACCAGCGCGATCAAGAAAGCCGGCAGATTGAAGCCGATTTCCATGCCGAACATCTGAGGCGCCGCAAGCAATTCATGAGCCTTTTGCACCAACATGGGCGAATGCTCCGCGCCAAGAGCCGAAACCTTCGCCATGAACGCCTGAGTGCCTGGCGCAAGCGATGGGTCGCTTGCCTGAGCCAGTTGCCGCGCCACAATTGCTTCCGCCGTTCGTAAACCGGTCCAGTGATCGTAGGCCAGCCACAGCGGCATCTTAATGCCAAAAATATTCAGCAGCTCAATAAAGTGATTCGACCAGCCGGAAGAAACCGTGCTGGCCCCCATTGCGTATTCCAGCGTGAGATCCCAGCCAATAATCCAGGCGAAAATTTCTCCCAGCGTTGCATAGGCATAAGTGTAGGCGCTGCCGGCTAAGGGAATCATCGCGGCGAATTCGGCATAGCATAGCGCGGCGAATGCGCACCCGAGTCCGGAAAGCACGAAGGACAACATCAGCCCCGGTCCCGCGTATTGGGCTCCTAATCCAGCCATTACAAAAATGCCGGCTCCAATAACGGCCCCAACCCCTAGTGAGGTAAGTTGAAGAACGCCTAGAGTGCGTTTTAGAGTGTGATCTCCGGCTTCCTTCGCCTCCTCCAAGAGCACATGCATCGACTTTCGCGCCAGCAAATTCGCCATTAAGCAGATTCTCCCCTCTAAGACCAAGGCGCTTCAAAAACCTCGCCTCAGTGTGTTATTGTCACACAATTACTCTCACCAATGGGCTTTTGACGGCATGCTTGAAGTTGTCTATCGCCTTTCAAGTCAGTCTGTCATAAGGGTGCCACGAGTGATAGACTTTCCGTGATGTCCTCTACTCGACGCACCATTCTTACCGCCGCCGCGGCTTCCTCCTATTCCCGTATCCTGGGCGCGAATGACCGCGTACAAGTCGGCTTCATTGGCTACGGCCTTATCGGGGCGCAACACGTTTTTGACTTCAAGAACCAAAAAGACGTGGATATGGCCGCCCTGTCGGAAACTTACCAACCCCGCATGGAACAGGGCATCGCCGCCATGGGTGGCAAGGCCAAAGCCTATCCCGATTTCCGCCGCATGCTCGACGACAAGGATATCCAGGCCGTAGTCGTCTCCACGCCCGATCACTGGCACGCGCTGTTAACCATCATGGCCTGCGCCGCCGGCAAGGACGTCTACGTGGAAAAACCTCTTACTGTGTTCGTGGCCGAAGGCCGTTGGATGACCAAGGCTGCCCGCAAGTACAATCGCGTTGTGCAAACCGGCACCCAGCAGCGCAGCGGCCTGCATTACAAAAAAGCGAAGCAACTGATCGAGGATGGGGCCATCGGCAAGGTGGTCAGCGTGAAAATGCAATCGGCGCGCAACATCATGCCAGGATTCGGCGTGCCGCCCGCCGCCTCCACTCCCTCCGATTTCAATTACGACATGTGGCTTGGCCCCGCCCCTCAGCGCCCCTTTAGCCCCCATCGTGGCATCTACCATTTCCGCTGGTTCTGGGATTACTCAGGCGGGCAGATGACCAACCTGGGCGCTCATTCCATTGACATCATGCAGTGGTACATGAACGTGCTTGGGCCCAAGGCGGTATCTTCCAGCGGTGGCCGCTTCGCTCTTGAAGACGATGGCGAAACTCCCGATACGCAAGATGCTATTTTCGAGTACCCGAACTACACGGCCACTTGGCACCACCGTGAAGCTAGCATGGGACGACGCACTGGC
>JAYVXT010000809.1:0-3225 GCA_043785065.1 Bryobacterales bacterium
TGGCCCGCAGACGACTCGATTGCCCGGCGACGGTCAGCGGCAAACTGGCGGCGTATTTAGTTCCGGGGCATCCAGCGGTCCAGGCTCTGTTGGAAAGCGTTATAGCGTGGTGCTGCAACTTTCTATCAGAAACTTGTTGAATCACAATAATCCTGGGCCGATCAACGGAAACATTACGTCGCCCTTGTTTGGGCGGGCGAACCAAGGGGCAGGGGCGGGCGTTCCTGGTGGCACTGGATTTTCAGAGGCTGCCAACAACCGTCGTCTGGAAATTCAAATGCGTTTTACGTTTTGATGTTTTGCGACTCGCAAGCTGTTTTGATCTGACGCAGCATCTCTTTACGGATCAGTCCACTGAAGGGCCTGATTACTGTCCAGTAGCAACGGAAGAAAATGTGCTCCCGATTGCGGAAGCATTTTACGCACGTCTCCGTGGTGAGCAAGGTTCCCGATGGGTGGTCATGGATTAAGAAGTTGAACGCTGATTTTGCATAACTCGGGTCTTTGAAGGAAATGAACTGGTTGGGTGGAATCTCCTGAAGGCAACCAGTGGGCGTCCAGAAACGACCCACCAGGCAAGCAGTACTTCCTTGTTGGGAACGTCGGATAGCAAGAGAAATCCACGCTTCCAAAAAGTTTCGAGCGTGACGGACTTGGCCTCACGCCCGCCGGAGCGAATCCAGAGCAGCGCCCGTACGATTTCCGAGGCGCGGAAATCCATAGTCTTCATGGTTCGATAAACCTCTTCCCTAGATGCGTTGATTACGGTTTGATGGTACTCTCGTACATCGTAGTCCGGCATGGCTTCGTGAAGAGTCATTGCCTACACAATTCTTACTTGGAGAGGAGATTTTTGAATGCGTTTCGGAACCATGATGATGTTGGCTTTGTTGGGGATTATGCCCATGTTTGCACAGTTTACTACTAAGAAAGCAATGACCTTGGCGGCTGCCAAGGAAATCGCATCGGCCGCGGAAGCCGAAGCGCGTAAGAATAACTGGACGATGGTGATTGTTGTTGTCGATGATGGCGGAAATCTGGTCTACCTCGAAAAGATGGATGGCACCCAGCTCGGCAGCATCGAAGTAGCGCAGGCCAAGGCGAAGTCCGCGATCAATTTCAAGCGTCCAACGAAGGCGTTTGAGGATGGATTAGTGGGTGGGCGGCAAGCGCTGTTGAAGTTGCCCGGGTCAATTCCGATTGAGGGCGGCGTGCTCATCATGGCCGGTGATCAAATCGTCGGGGCGATTGGAGTGAGTGGCGCGCAATCCAAAGAAGACGGCGTAGTTGCCGCGGCGGGCGTGGCCGCAGCCGCTAAAATCAAGTAGTTTTTTTGTTTCGCGGGCACCGTGCCATGCCGCATCTTTTGCGACAATGGAACGGTGTCCGAAACAAGAATTTTAGATGTAGCTCTGCTGCCAGGCGATGGCATTGGTCCTGATGTAATTGCAGAGGCCGTGAAAGTCCTACGAGCCGCCGAAGCGCGGATGAGCGGCTACAAGTTCGCTTTCACCGAATATTCCGTCGGCGCCGGTGAATTCCTTAAGAGCGGCGACCCCCTTCCCGAGGCCACCTTTGAAGAAATTCGAAAGCATGAAGTGATCCTGCTAGGGGCTATGGGTCTGCCTGGAATTCGCTGGCCCAATGGCAACGAGATGGTTCCGCAAATCGACTTACGCGATAAGCTGGATACCTATTTCGGACTGCGTCCCATCAAACTGTATCATCCACTGGACTCCCCACTTCGTACACCTGGAGCCATTGATTTCGCGATTGTGCGTGAAAATTGCGAGGGTCTTTTCGCTTCCCGCAAACAGACCTTCGACTTGAACGGTCCTGAAGTCCGCGACACTCTGCTAATCACGCGTGCAGGCTCTGAACGCCTGTTTCGAAGGTCTTTCAAACTGGCGAGTGCGCGCCGCAAAAAGGTGACGCTGGTAGATAAGGCCAACGTACTGCCAACTATGAGCTACTTCCGCAGCATTTTCGACGGGGTGGCCAAAGAGTTTCCCGACGTTGAGACAGACCGCGTTTATGTGGATGCGGTCACTCTCTATTTGTTGAGCCGGCCGACGTCTTACGATGTGCTGGTGACGGAGAATATGTTCGGCGATATTCTGTCAGACATGGCGGCGGGAATTGTTGGAGGGATGGGCATGGCTCCCTCCGGTGACATCGGCGACACGCATGCCATATTCCAGCCATCGCACGGATCCGCGCCCGACATTGCGGGGAAGGGAATTGCCAACCCCGCCGCTACGATTCTCTCAGCGGCCATGATGCTGGAGTGGTATGAATTGCCCGAAACGAAGAAGGCTGCCCGTTGGATTTACCAGGCGGTGGAAACTTTGTTTACTGATCGGGCCAACCGCTGCCCTGATCTGGGCGGATCTTTAAAGACGTGGGAGATGGGCGACAAGATTGCCAGCTTAGTTGCGCGGGGATAAATGGCTTACGGCAGCCGCAAGTGATGCTGCGCGCAAAACTCCGTCAAGTCGGCGGGGAATGGGGCATCAAACACCCGCAGTCCGCTAGGCAAATCGAATGCAAGTCTTGAGGCGTGCAACGCGTGTCTTCGCAGTTCCAATTCTTTGCCTAATTCGGGCGTCAGTCCGGCTGTGATGAAGCGAAGGAAAATGGTTTCGTCGCCGCCGTAAATCTTGTCGCCCACAATTGGGTGCCCCAACCATTCGGCATGCACCCTGATCTGGTGCATTCTTCCCGTCTGTGGATGCACCCGCGCAATTGTGTATCCATTAGCGCAATGAATTGGCTCGAAGCGAGTTTGCGCCGCTTGGCCTTCCGCCACAATCGCCCGACGCATAAACACTTCGGCCGTGGCGTGCTGGCCAATCGGCTGATCCACTTCAACAGCATGGTTCAATTCGCCCTTCAGAATGGCGAAGTACGATTTGGCTACCTTCCTCACTTGGATAGCCCTTTGCATGGAGGATGCGGCTTCGGTGTTCTTGGCGAACACAACCACACCGCTAGTTTCTCGATCAAGGCGCGAGGGCATGTGGAGCCGCTCCACACCGAGGTATTCGCGGCAGGCGCCGATCAGGCTGGACCAAGGGCCATGCTTGGAGGGATGGCAAACCACCAGCCCTGGTTTATTGATCACCAGCACGTCAGGGTCGTCGTGGATAACCCATGAAGCAATCTCCTCGGGTGTTACCTGCCAACCCCATTCGGTCAGGGGCACTAATTGGACCGCTCAAGAGC
>JAYVXT010000810.1:0-3220 GCA_043785065.1 Bryobacterales bacterium
CCACCGAACTTCACAGAGTGATTGCCACGGTTCCAGGAGAGGTCGTCGGTGAGGGTTCCGTAATTGGAAAAGCTGCGCGAAAAAGTTGCCGTGCCAAGCGCCTGGTATCCGGCAATGTTAATGTTTGGAAAGGTGCGTGCGTCGGCGGAAATGGCATTCACAAGTTGCGGAGCAAATCCGATCTTCGCCAAATCAAAGCCTTGCGCTAAAGGATAGAAGCTTTGTTCAAAGCGAGTGAATCCCAAGCGGAAATCGTTTAGTAAAGAGGGAGTGATCACAAAAATGTCGTCGATTACGGCGCCATAATTTCTGCGATAGCGATCTGTTCCCAAGGCGTCGTTGGGAAACAAACGCCCCGATGTGAATTGGTTATACCACTGGTTGTAGCGGCCAAACACGCGATGCTTCTCATTGAAATTGTGGTCCATCTTGGCGGAGTGCGATTTGTAGTAATTCCACGATGTTTGAAGAAATTGGAAATTCTGCCGGCCATCCGCCGTGCCTTCATAGTTGGGAAGAGGCCAAAATTCCCGCAACCCCAAAGCAGTTTTGTCGAGCCGCGAAACGGGCACAATGTTCCCCGCAAGCGGCAACCGTTGGAACCGGCCATTTGCCGCAGCCGTTGTCGTATTCGGATCGTAAAGTTGATAAGTTGCGCCCAGGGGTAAGAGTGCGGAAAAATTACCTCCCCGTTCGGCCACGGTGGGAACCGTATAGAAGGGCGTGCCGCGCTCCACTCCAGGACGCGTTAAGCCTTCGAATGAGTAAATCCAAAAGGTCTTGTTGTGGCCATCGTAAACTTTAGGTAACACCACAGGACCGGAAAAAGTGGCGCCGAAGCGGTTTAGCACGTTCAGTGGATTAGTAAGCTTAATTTTTTGATCGGTCACAGGACCGGTGGCCGCGTTGTACAATGTCTGCCGTTGAAACAAATCCAAGCCTTGCATGTGCTGGTTGTTGTGAAAAAAGTAAAGCGTGGAACGCATCTTGTTCGTGCCGGATCGCAACACCACATTTACGTTACCTCCCGGAGCGCGACCAATACTGGCATCGTAGCTGGTAGTCTGCACTTTGAATTCCGCGATGAGGTCGGCCGGCGGCGCATAGGCTGCGTTAGTGCCCCACATGGCAGGTGTTCCATCCACACTGAATTCAATGTTGCCGCCGCGAACGCCGTTCGCGGACAACGACGAGAGTACTTCCGTAGCAGGCCCCAAGCTGGGATGATTCGCGGCCGCCAGACTGACGATCCCAGGCGCCAAACGCGAGAGCGAAAGGGCGTTTCCACCCGGCAGCGGTAAGTCAAGAATACGCTTACTATCCACAACTCGGCCGACGCTGGCCGTTGAAGTTTCCAGTTGCGATGTTTGGCTGCTTACGGTAACCGACTCCGAAAGATTACCGATTTGAAGAACAATATCCACCGATAGGCGGCTGGCCACGTTGACCTCGACGGCTGGCCGATTGAATACCTTAAACCCATTTGCGGTGGCATTGATATCGTAGATGCCTGGCTGGATATATAGGATGTCGTAGGTTCCGGTTCCATTCGCCGCCGCCGTCAGCTTAACGCCGGTGTCGCGGTTGGTGGCGGAAATTTCCGTATTCGGGACAACGGCCCCTGTGGGGTCGGTAACACGTCCAGTGATGCGCCCTCGTGGATCCTGTGCGAATAGCGCGCCGATCATTATAAGTGAAAAAGCAAAGCGAGTAAGCATAAACGTCCTCATGATTGAAAGCATGGAGGGGCCGCAAGGGCCACTCCCAACTGCACTGAATTATACTGGAAACAGATGCGTTCAAGTGCTATCCTCACGCTATGAATCGCTTTTTTCTGGTGACGTTTTCGCTTTCACTCCTTTTTGCCGGTTCCTATCAAAAACCGCCCCAAGCCATTCTTGATGTATTGAACGCGCCGGGTTCGCCCACGATCTCCGTCAGCCCCAAGCGCACTCATCTGCTACTTGAAACAGTTACCAACAATCCAACCATTGCCGATATCGCCAAGCCCATGTTGCGGCTGGCTGGGTACCGTATAGATGCGGCCACCAACGGCAGGCACTTAACCAGTTACATCACGGCCCTTGCCATCAAGCCTCTAGACGGTGGCCCGGAAATTCGTGTCGCACTGCCTTCGAACGCCAAAATCACCACACCCCGCTGGTCGGCGGATGGAAAGACAATCGCTTTTGCTAATGCGGCCAGCAATACAACCGAGCTTTGGGTTGTGGATGTCGCCACGGGACGAGCCCGCAAGCTGCCAGTTGCGGTGAATGCGTCCACGGAGAACGCAGGCGTTGGGCCGGCATCCGCGCCGTTCGAGTGGTTGCCAGACCAACATACGCTGCTTGCCAAAACGGTTCCCGCTGGCTGAGGCAACCCACCGGCTGAACCCATTGAGCCCCCCGGCCCAGCAATTCAAGAAAGTTCCGGGAAGGCGGCGCCTTTGCCAGATACAGTAGTTATGACCTCGCCTTCAACTGCCTTCTTGCAGGAAATTCGCGGGATCGTCATTTCTGCCATTAGAGAGAACGGCGGGGAAGTGCAACTGAGCGAAGCCGCTTAAAATAACTGCCTGTAGGTCGCCTAAGCGAAGCGCAGGCGCGGCTAGGCTTTTCTCCTGGCCCGAAGGCGATAAATCTCGGGGCGCAACCCCAGCGAAGACAAACGCGAGGAGTCTCAGCGAATACAAGCGCGTGAAGCCTTGAACGGCTGCACACAAAAAAGAAGGGGGCGCGTCCGCCCCCTTCCAGCCCCCGATGGTAATCGAGGAATTCCGCGTCGTACTCATCATTCGCTAATTTGTTGTGTTTCCAAATCTAGGCTAGTGGCGGATCCCCCTATTATCATCGACTAGCCAGATGCTTGTGCCTCAAACTCCAAACGGCGCCGGATCGAACACCAATAAAATGCTCTTGACCATGGCGTCCCTAGTGGAAAAGGGGTTTTCGTCGTAACAGCCGAGCGGATTCTCCACCACAGTGATCGGCATAGGGGCGGCGGTCACCCGCCAACCCCTGCCACACCACCGTGCGTACGGGTCCGTACACGACGGTTCGAGTCGGTTGCGCTAACACCCATCGATCAACGTCGGAAGTCCGAGCGATTTGAAGTACGTATTTGAAAGCCCCACTGAAAGGGCTTTGGCCTTCGCGAGGTACCAGGGACCGAGTCCGCTGCCAGCCGTATTAGTGGCCAATCGCAGACCAACCCCGAGTTC
>JAYVXT010000811.1:0-3217 GCA_043785065.1 Bryobacterales bacterium
ATCGCAGATCAAACAGTGTGGAGCCAAATCAAGTAAGTGCTTTGTAACGAATGGTGGGCGCGCACGGACTCGAACCGCGGACCTCCTGCGTGTGAAGCAGGCGCTCTAACCAGCTGAGCTACGCGCCCCTTGGGCGGTAAACTTTTAGTCTATCTCAAACCCTGAAGCAACGCCAGATAGCAACCAAATTTCCAACCAAAATACCGCGAATCTTGAAAACTATTAGGAACAAGTTACTATACCATCAACGAAATAGTAACTTGACAAATCAAACTGCAAATAATGACTCAGCGGCAGTAAGGCCTTTCAAGCTATGATAAGATGTCCGTTCCTTGATGGCCGGGGATGTTTCAAGCCGAATGCCTGTTGCTTCTTCCTGTCTGATTCGAGTGGCTAATTAGTTCGTAGCTGTATTTAGGAGAGTATTTTGAAAAACATTTTTGTAGGCAACCTTGATTTCGGCGCCACCGAAGACTCCTTGCGTGCCCTCTTTGAAGCCCACGGGACAGTTGACCGTGTGAGCATTATGACCGATCGCGACACCGGCCGTTCCCGCGGTTTCGCATTTGTGGAAATGGCCAACGCTGACGAAGCGGATCGCGCCATCTCTGCCTTGAACGGCGCCAACCTTGGCGGCCGGGCCCTGAACGTCAATGAAGCGCGTCCCAAAACAGCGGGCGGCGGCGGCGGGGGTCGTGGCTTTGGTGGTGGTGGCGGCGGCGGCCGTGGTGGTTCCGGCGGCGGCGGCGGCGGTTTTGGCGGCAATCGTGGTGGTGGTTCCGGTGGTGGATCTTCGCGCCGCGAACCCCGCTGGTAGTTTCGCGCATCAACATCTTATAGCACGTAGAGCATTTCATTCTGAAAATGAGTGCCCTGCTCTACGTGTGTTTAGACAGCAGTACATCAATTGGAGGCAACATGGCTGGACGCCCAGGCACGTCACTCAAGAAGCGGCAAAAGGAAATGGCGAGGCAGGACAAACAGCGCGATAAAGAAGCCCAACGCGCACAACGGAAGACCGGATTGGGTGATCGTCCCGCCGGCTCAGGTCCGGAAATAAGCGAAGCTTCGGCACTTGAACTGTTTGAAGATTTAAGCAGCGCCTAACCATAAGAAATTTGCGGCGCACGAAATTCCTTCGTGCGCCGCATTCCTTTCTTTCCTCTCCGCTAAAATCCCCTAAAGCTCCAACTTCCCCTCGTTCATCATTTCCTTTAAGGAAAACTTCGCTTTTAAATCCATAGCCCCCAGCTTCGAGTGGAAAACAACCTCCTTGTCCCCCACCGTGATTGCTTGCCCTTCCTTCGGAAATAGAAACACAAATAGGCGCGCATTATTCCCTTCAAGTATTTCAACGCGTTCAGGGTAGATAGCGTCTTTGCCCTTCCGCTCCAGCATAGTGCTCTCTTTCATTCTGGCGACTATGGCATTCCGCCGCTCTTCCGGCGAGGGCGAGGTTTTCTTTTCTGGCTCACCCTGGCCCCTTCCCTGCCCCATCATCGGCAGACCGGTTGCGCTCAAAATGTAGTACGTTTGCGCCTCTTTTGATCGTTGCCGTTTCGATGCATCAATGATCACTTGAGCGCTCTCCCAACGGACGGTAACTTTAATCTGCGGCATTCCTCCCCCCATCGCTCCGCCGCCTCCCATTCCACTGGCGCCTTTACCGCCACCACCTCCGCGGCTGCCTCCACCACTGCTAGACATTCCACCACCACCCCCGCCCATGCCACCTCCTCCGCCTCCGCTAGGCCCGCCGCTCGGCATTTGCATCGAATCTGTAGCCTCCTTAGACCACGGAGATTTCGACGCCAGCTTCTGCATATCCTCCGGCGTAAACTCCGCAGCCTTCTTCTCTTTCCAAGGATCGGCCGCTTGCAACCAACCGGTGGATCCCAGCAGCATCCCGAACGCTCGGCGATTCATGTTCATAAACTCCTTCCCCCTAGTTCCGTAATATTATGGATGACTCCGTTAGCAAATTGCGAAAAAGTTTGTAAAGATTGCTCTAATGCCCAGCGACACCTATCGATACCTTGCAAAATATTACGACCACCTTTTTGAAGCGCGCCGCTCCTACACCGCGGCTCGCAAAGTGATCGTCAACCCGTTGCTTTCTACAGTGGAATCGGCCTGCGACTTATGCTGCGGGACAGGCAGCTTTGCCTTAGAACTGGCGCGCAAGGGAATTTGCACCTTCGCAGTCGATCTTTCACCGGACATGTGCCGCATCACCCGAAGCAAGGCCAAAGCCGCGAAATTGAAAATTGAAGTGATCGCAGCCGACATGAGGACGTTCCATCTGCCGCAAGCCGTGGACCTAATCACCTGTGAGTATGATGCCTTGAATCACGTCCCCAGAAAGCCGGACCTGCCCCGAGTTCTGCGCGCCGCGGCCAAAGCCCTCACCCCCGGCGGCCATTTCGTTTTCGACGTCAATAACCGGGCGGCCTTCTTTAACATTTGGTCAAAGACATGGTTCATCGAAAAGGATCCAGTAGCCCTGGTGATGCAGGGCAGCCATACGCCCGGTTCGGACAAGGCGTCGTGCATCGTGGAATGGTTTGTCCGTACCGGCAAGGTGTGGAAGAGGTATAGCGAACGCATCGAAGAAGTATGTTGGAGCGCCGCTGAAATTCGCGCAGCGCTCAAGGATGCAGGCTTCGATCAAATCAAAACCTGGGACGCTTCTCCTTTTTTCAAGGATTACTTTACGCCTCCTGGAAATCGCACGTTTTGGCGGGCCCGCAAGAAATGACTATTGCTTTTCCGCGATGAGCCGAACCCTGCCCATTTCTTTTCTAGCCCAATCGTGCATAGCCATAGTATCTTCATATTTCAGAAGGTTGCGCCAGACAGAAACAGGCAATAGTAAGGTCGAGCGTAAGAAACCGCATTTGATCATTTTACGGCATCGCCAAACAGGCGGAAAGACTCCTAGCGGGAGTTTACTACGTCCGGAGTCGACAAGGAACGGAAAGGACTGAAAGCAATGGGCTTGGCTCGTTCAAATCAGTATATACGGAAATAAGGTAGTAAGTACCGCCAACACTGCTAGTGAATAGTTACATAGACAAGGCATGATGATGTATGGTATATACGTAAGTGATGGCTTCGCTTCAGCCCTACCAGTCTCACGGCATCCAGTACTATCGCATCGTCGAGTCCTTTCGTAACGCGGGCAAGCCTTCCATCCGCGTTCTCGCGCATCTCGGTC
>JAYVXT010000812.1:0-3216 GCA_043785065.1 Bryobacterales bacterium
TTCAGATTTAACAGGCCCGATTGCAAGTGCGCGCCGGCCGATGCATTATACCCCGCCTCCAGCACAATGTTGTTCGTTAGCTGACGTTGTAAGTTGAACGTCCAGGAATTGGCCTCGGGAGCTCGCGTGGCGTCCTGCCCGTTCCAGTAGTCCACAGTGTTGCCGTTGGAAAATGAAGGATCTATGGATGGCGGTAACTTGTAGGCTGGTAATCCGGCATCCAATTTGAAAGTTGGAGTCAAACCCTGGTTAGCGTTGTCAAACTGGTATTGGCCAATAAACCCAGAGAAATGACCACTACCCTGAACGGCCGTAATTCGTGAAAAACTGCGTCCATAACCGGCGCGAATTGTCGTCTTGCTGTTAAAGGCATAAGCCAAACCAATGCGGGGTCCGATGCCGCCATACCAACCTGGCACCAGGCTGCGAGTATTTTCGCGGCCCGTTCCGAAGCCGGCAAACCACAATGCGCCAAGACGTCCATCGGCGACGGGATTCGGCTTGGTGGGATTGAAGTCGGAGTATTCATCTTTCAAGTTAGTGGGAGGCTGCGTGAAGTCATAACGAAGCCCAAGGTTAACGGTCAATTTGCGAGTGATGCGCCAATCGTCTTGGCCGTAGAATCCGAAGTAAGGATACTTCTGAGTGACCTGGCGAATTGTTTCCGTGCGTCCGAGATAGGCATCGCCCAACAGGAAGGAAGCGAACGAACTTCCGCCACTAGCGGGAAATACCGCGCTGCCAGGCGCGTTCGTCGAAAGGAAGTTGAAATCAGCGCGGCCGGCGATATCCTGCTGGCCGAATCCGTTCGCATTCTGGTTTTGATGTTGGAAGCCGAACTTGAACGTGTGCGACCCGCGCAGGTAACTAAAGTCGTTCTTCAAGCCCCAGCCTGGTTGGTCGGTGCCGTTAAATGAAGATGAGCCCCAGCCGGTGAACTCAGTGAAGTTGATAGTGGGAAAGTTCTGGTTGCAATCAATCACATTCTTGATACAAACCTTGTCCTTCCAGTTCTTGTCCACATTGATCGAGTAGCTGTTCTTAGTGAAAGTATTGGCTGAAAATGATAGGTGGTTGATCATGCGCGAGCTGATGGTCCAATCGTGGGTGGCCCGATAGGCGGCCGTATCCCATGCGGCAATTTGACCGTTCCACAAAGGTTCGGGCAAACCGGGGACGCCATCGTTCCCTGGTTTGTTGCGATATTTGGTTGAGTTCCAGAGGAAGCTTACGCGATGCTTGGAACCGAAAAGTTGATCGCCCTTGGCGCTCCATTTATCGGTGGGTGAAATCAAGCTGCCACCAGCTACCAGGTAATTATTGGTGACATACTCGCGACTCCCGGGAGCCGCACCCCGATTCGGAAATACCGCTTTCACGAGATTCAGGATGTTGGATGCGGTGGAGGAAAACCGGCTGAGCGGAATTTGATTGCCGGGGAAAACATCCCGCATCGTTGCGGAACCAACAGCCTTGGCGGTAGCGGGATCGTATACAGGAATTAACTTCCTTGAAGAGTCGACCCAATAACTGAAATCACCCTTGTACATTTCCGGTGTGGGTACAGTTAAAGAGCTACCGGAGTTGCCAACACGATTGCGGAACCCTTCATAAGATACGAAGAAGAACGTCCTGTTGCGGCCATTGTAAAGCTTGGGAATCCAAATGGGGCCCGACACGCTGAAGCCGAAATCGTTCTGGCGGTAGACGTTTTTTGTCTTGGCGAAGAAGCCGCGGGCGTCGAAATAATCGTTGCGCACAAAGTCGTAGGCTGAGCCATGGAATTTATTCGTTCCCGACTTCGAGGCGAAGGTAATCACGCCCCCGGCCGCCTGGCCATATTCGGCCTTGAAGCCATTGGTATCCACGCTGAACTCCGTTAGCGATTCCAACGAAGGAGTATTCAATGCGGCTTCGGCCGTGTCGCCGGAACGGTTGGTGCCAACACTATGCCCATCGAGCGTGGCATCCCACGCGGCAACTTGTCCCCCACCCAGTGAAAGAGACTGGCCGGAGCCTTGGGCTTCGGGAACAACGGCCACCAGATTGAACGGACTGCGCATGCTTCCGGCTACTTGCAATGGCAGTTCGTCCACCATCTTGCTTTCCACTTGCGTGGAAACTTTGGCGTCATCAGTTTGAACAGCAGCGGCGGAGGCGGTGACTTCGATCTGTTCGCTTACTTGACCGATTTGCAACTGGGCATCGACACGGGCGCTAGTTGAGGTTGAAACTATAATATTCTGGCGGAAGAAGCGTTTGAATCCAGCCGCCGTGATATCGACGCGGTAATTGCCTGGAGGCAGATTAGGGAGCGTGAATTCGCCAGTGGATGTACTCGTGGTTTTGGCAACGGCGTTGGTGTCGCGATTGATCACCGAAAGCTCCGCGCCTGCGATAGCTGCTCCGGTGGGATCGGTGATGAGCCCTGTAATACTTCCTCGTTCACTCTGTGCGAAAACTGAAATTGCTGCAATAGAGAGAATAACCACAATTCTAAGTGTGTCCATTAAGCTAACCTCATAATCCGATGAATGCAGTATTTCTATCACACGCCAGGGATGAAATCAATCGGGGATCTTGGCTTTAAACTCACGCTCAGTTCAATGATTCGTTTAATCCTGATCGCAACGAATACACAAAGAGCAAAGCTACTTCCGGAAGCCCTTCAAGACTTTTCTCAATTTAAGATCATCACCTACGGATTGAAGGACGCTCGATTCGCAAGGCAAAATTTCTGACGCCGACGTATCTCCAAGAGTTAGTGAAAGCTCTACAGAAAACGGGCGTCCGGTAGCCGCAACAGCGCTGGGTTAGTATGGTAGAAGTGTCCTTGCAAACTTCTCCAATATCCGTTTTAGTAGCCGGTGGAGCCGGTTATATTGGCAGCCATACGGCTAAAGTTTTATCTAAAGCGGGCATGATACCTGTTGTGCTGGACAACCTTTGCACCGGGAATCGGGATGCAGTTCAATTCGGACCTTTTTACGAAGAATCCATCGTCGATTACGCGCTGGTGCGCCGCATTCAAGCCGAACACAATTGCGCGGCCGCAATACTCTTCGCGGGCCGCGCCTACGTGGGCGTATCCACCAGCAACCCGCACAAGTATTTCCGCAATAATGTTACGGATTTCATTGAGTTTCTAAATGCTCTACTGGACTGCGGTCCACGCAATGTGGTCTTCTCTTCAAGTTGCTCCATCTACGGTATGCA
>JAYVXT010000813.1:0-29123 GCA_043785065.1 Bryobacterales bacterium
CGCGGATTCCTTACTCTAACTCCGGAACCCGGCGCCTTCGGCTTGATGAGCGCGGCTGTATCGGCGCTTGGCATTATTCGCCGCAAGAGGTAGAGTAACGATCCCGGCGTCACGCGGCGCCGGGCTTTCATGTCACATCCTGCTTTGGCGGTACTGCAATTTCCCTCACCGCGTATTCGCATACAAAATATCGTTGATCCCAAAGCGGTAGGCCAGCGTCGTCATCTCCTCCGGATATTCCGGCAAATCGGCATGCTCCCAGGCATCGCCCACATCCATATTGAAGTTGATCGCCACCATCATCCGCCCATGGTCGTCATAAATGCCGCGCCAGGTTGGGTTCGTCGCTTGCGGCGAAACGCCAACAAGCCCGCCCGGCCCCCGCCGCAAATGGCGCAGCCCCGGAATGAACACCCGCTTCTTGATGTCGTACACCACGTGCATTACCGCATCGTCATCGGCAATATCCAGAATCAGCCGGCCCGGAAACAGCCGGTTCATGTCGCGGCGAAAGACTTCCCACTCCTCGCCATAAAAATCGTCCATCACCAAAAACCCGCCGCGCAGTAAGTACTCACGCAGACGGCTGATCTCCGGATCACTTAAATCCCAATAAGCGCATTGCGTGGCGTACATCCAGGGATGATCGAAAATCCGATCGTCGGTCAACGGCGTGTGCCGCCCATCGCCAGTATCAAGGCATGTCAGCCGCCGCACGCCTTGCGTGAAATGGACGTCCGCTTCCGGCCAATCCTGCCGCCACCAACCACGCGAAAAGCGGCGCCGGATATTGGGACTGTCCTTGTATTCCATCCGCACGAAATAGTATTCACCCTTGGGTTGGGATTGCGGCCAATACTCTTGCCCTGGAAGCATCGCCAGTCCCCCCGCGCAGGTAACCAGCAACGGAATGCGGATGCTGCGTGGAAGGGAAAACATCGCCCCATTATACGTTCTACAGTGTTAGACGGGCGGACGCCGGATACACCGCCATGGACTTCACGATCACTCCCAACTCACGCTGATCTACTTCGCCAGGTTTGAAATATCGATCCAGCTCAAACCGCATCGTTACAGGACGCTCTCCCGCGCCACCGGCAATTGGCTCCATGCGCCAAACCAATCTCTGTCTCCCCGCTTCGCTATATTGCTGTTTACCCACAATCTTCCCGTCCACAACCACGCTCAGCGTCAGTGGCCCTAGTCTTGCGATAGATGCCTCAGCAATGTTTAATTCCAAGACACCTTCAGCCTCAAAATCCGGCCTCACAAGTGTAATGGTGAATATGCCCTTCGTCCATCGCCACCCGCCATCTTCCACCTCATGAAACCCGCTCGATCCCCCCGGTAACGGATCAGTAGCGTTAAATTGCGCGCCGGAGTTCTTGGAATTCAAGTCCCACAATTCCGCGAAAACTTGTCCGCCGCGCTCGCGGAAAACTCTTGGAATTATGTGGACGCCGCTTGCCTTCACCGCCGCCAGAAACTTCTCTCTAGGCTGCTTGTAATGCGTGTTCTCCGGCCCATTCATCAAGAACAATCTGCCTTGCGAAAGGTCCGGATTCTCCAGTTCCTCGCGCGTCTTCAAGCGCGTATCCGCCAGTACGAAAAGATTATTCTGCAACCCCCAATCGAGAATTGTAACGGGCTTGCCACTTTGCTTTGCTTGCAGGTAATCGCGCACATCGACAATCGCGTCCGACCACTGCCCCACTCCGCCCGTCGCACGAATGCCGGCAATCGCCGACCCCTGCCAATACACCGCAAGCCCTGCGTACACGGCGCCCGCCGCGAACACTGCATACCGGCCCGCGGGCAAACGCCGCGAGATCTCAAAGCCGCCAAACGCACAAACCGCCGCCACTAGCGGCAATGTCCCGATGAAGTGATGCTCCCCAACCGGCAGCTTGGAGGTGAATAGGA
Source organism: Bryobacterales bacterium (assembly GCA_043785065.1). Lineage (GTDB taxonomy): Bacteria > Acidobacteriota > Terriglobia > Bryobacterales > Bryobacteraceae > JANXSF01. Next base: position 1,924 of record JAYVXT010000813.1, read on the forward strand.
ACGCGCAAGAAACCACTAGCGCCACGCCGCACCCGCGCGCTCTGGGCTCACCGGCAAAACAAGCAACCAGCGCCAACACAAGCGCCGCGCCCAGCAATAGGATTTGCCATTCCGGCACAACCGGCCCATTCCAAATAGCCCGATGCTCGGAGTCCGACAACAACACACGCCCAAACATCGACGCGCGGGCCGCCAGCAAATGCGCCCAAGTGCCCTCGGCGCGAAACATGCCGGCTGCCGCGAGCGTCCCCCAGTGCGAAAGAAATTGATAGATCCAAAACGGCAGCGACCCCACTCCCGCCCCGGCAATCAGCGCGGCGCCATGCCAGGGCTGCCGCCGCGTCCAACGGTAAATTTCTGGAGCCCATCCAACCAACATGCCGATCAAAATCCAAAGGAAATTAGCCCGGCACCAAAACCCGAGGCCGGCAGCCGCGCCAATCGCGAAGGCGCACATCCCCGTTGGCCGCTTCAAGTACCGCGCTGCTGCGGTTCCCATCAAGCCCAGCGCCCCCATCGTTCCAACCACCGCGCCGTTATCGAACGCAGTCTGATCGGCAAAGCTCGGGCTGATCGCTAGAAGCAACGCCGCCCATCGTCCAGCGAATCGGCCAACGCCCCAAACTGCCAGGCTGGCCCATAGGATGGACGTCAATCGCACCACCGCCGGAGTCGAGCCAAACAGCATCATCGGCGGCAGCGTCAGGTACTCTTTGAAGGCCCCGACGTAGCTCATGGTCATTAGCGGAAAGCAGCGCCCACGCAGGCATTGCCAGGTATCGGCGTCTTGCGGCAGGGGCAAAATCTCTGGCGAATTGCGCATCTGCACAGTGCCGAGGACCATCAGCGCTTCATCGTATTGCAGCCCGCGTTGCTGAAGAGCCAGCGCCCCAGCCGATGCAATGTAAACGGCCACAGCCAACACCAGCGCTCTGTTCCCGCGAAGCATGCTTTCAATGATACCGAAGCGTTGCCGCAAACCATGAAAGCCTCTCTGAACTCGCCTCGGTCAACAGCCGTACTATAAGGTATGAAGTTGCTTCATTCCTTCCTGCTTTGCGCCACAGCCGCCACCCTCCTCGGTCAGCCTCCCGATGTCCTGCTTAGCCACAGCTTCGATAACGACGCCGAAGGCTGGATCGCCATGGGTTCCACCGCCACAACCGGCTTCACCACCAAAGCCGGCGCAGCCAAACGAGGTAAGGGCGCGCTGGAATTCACTTACGATCTCAGCAAGCCATTCGCCGCCGCCATCTTGCCTGTCACCGTTTCGCTTGAGCCGATGAAGCGCATTCGCTTCTGGGCCAAGTCGGATCACGACACATCCGTCGCGGTTTTATTGGCCGAACACAAACCGGGTGGCGATTACACTGCCTGGTTCTGGGCTCCCGCCGGCCAATGGCAACTGATCGAATTCACGCCATCCGACTTCGCCGTCGGTGATGGTCCCAAAGATCCCGTGGACCCCGACGGCAATCTGGACCTGGATCAATTGGAAGGCATCGGCATTCTCGATCTCGGCTATTTCAGCAATGCACTTCGGCAAAATGGTGGAAACAATTTGATGATCGCCGAAGCCAGCGGCGCGCACACCCTTTTAATCGACGATTTCGAGGTGCTGAGCAGCCCATCGTATCAGAATGCGATACCGGCGAAAACCACTCTGATTGACGGTTTTGACCGGGGCTTCCTGCAATGGATGACGCTCGGAGGCATGAAGCTAAGCCTCAAGGACAAGACAATGGAAGTTATTTACCAACGAGCCGAATCGAAGATTGCACTGCTGACACGCCGATTAAGCCAAACGAATTTGGCGAAGACGAAAGGCGTGTCATTTCACCTGGCATCCGAGAACGATGCGGTGATTGCCGTCTCGATCGAATTAAAGATGCGAGGAGGTGGAAGTGGCCCCCGTTATGCGACAACGATTCCCTTAAAAGCCGGAGACGAGGCGATGCGTGTGGCGCTGAATTTCAGCGATTTCGACCATGACGAAAACTCCCCTGCCGGTCCGGCGACGCTTGATCCCGCCGCCATCAAATCCATATCTATTGTGGATATCAACGCGATGACCGGCGGCGAGTTGGGGCCAAACAAGGTGGTTATCAGCGCGTTGAACGCTTATTAGCTGTTGAACAGGACTTTGTTTTCCTCGAAGGGCCAGAAGGCGCAAAGGGATGCTCCAGGAAAATTCACTAGACGAGGACTTAGGAGCCGCGCAAGAACTATTTCACATTGGACGGTGCGATGGTGTAGTTCCACTTCGGAAGCACTCTGGCTCTGGTGATCTGAAGTTGTCTCAGTCTTGCGGCGGAGGGTTTGAGCTTCAGAGGGTAGTCGTGGCGATCCAAGTAGGCGCGGACTTTGAGCCCGGTGGTAGTGACGGTGTTGCGGATGAGGTTAAGGATTGTTTCGTAAGTGGTGAGCGGTTCGGCGGCCCAGTTTTTCGAGATTTGGCTGAACAGACGGCGTTCGACAGGATTGTATTTGGAGGCTCCGGCGGGATAGTGGGCAACGGTGACCGAGAGTCCGAGTTCATCAAAGAGCCGTTGCTGGATTTGATCCTTCCAAGCTCCGCGCGTGGCCGAGTTGCTGCCTCCGGTGTCGGCCAGGATGAGCAGGCGTTTGGATTTGGGGTAGCGCTTTCGACCTTCGCGTTTCCACCATTGCGAGATGAGGAATCAACCATCCTTATCCTTCCCTATCCCGTCCACATCAATTTGGATCCTCATTGCTCGGATTGTTCCGGCGAACAGACTTGTGTTGATCGGTCAAACCTCACGCCGTACGTCATTGATCAGTAATCCTCACTTAGACTATCGGGGCTCATATCGAGCACACAATTTTGCTGAATGTTCCGCCAAATCCAATTTTGACCCTCATCACTCCTTTAATTTAGTAGAATCATGGTTTGACACAATTCCGCCAAGTGGCGAGGGTGGCGGCTTTCGTTACGCTGTCCACCATCGCGTTCCCGTTCGACTTCTCCGCTCTAAAGCCGGAGGGCTACGTCAGTGACTTTGCGCGAGTGCTTGACCCGGAAACCAAAGCCAAAGTGGAGCGCTACTGTACCGCCGTGGAACAATCCACCGGCGCGCAACTGGCTGTTGTAACCATCGATACCCTTGAGGGCGAACCGGTTGAAGACGTCGCCAACCTTTTATATCGCACCTGGAAAATCGGGTCTAAGAAGTCGAACGAAGGCGCCCTGCTGCTGCTGGCGGTGAAAGATCACAAAATGCGGCTGGAGGTTGGTTATGGCCTGGAACCAATCCTGCCCGACGGATACACTGGCCGTGTGCTGGACGCCATGCGCCCCGCGCTCAAGGAAAATCACTTTTCCGACGCAATTATTTCCGGAATAACCACTGTCGGCCAGCGCATTGCCGAATCCAAAGGCGTTACGATCCAATCGCCTCAGGGCTCGCGCAAACGCCCCTCAGGCGGTGGCATCCCCTTTCCACTCATCATTCTCGGGGTGATCTTCCTGTTGATTCTGTTCGCATCTGGCGGCGGTGGCGGTGGCTGGATGATTTTCAGCATCATTAATATGATGATGAGCGGCGGTGGCGGCAGACGCGGTGGATGGGGAAGTGGCGGCGGGTTCGGCGGTTCTGATGGTGGTGGATTTGGCGGCTTCGGCGGCGGCGATTCCGGCGGCGGCGGAGCCTCACGAGACTGGTAAGAGGCTGATTGGAAGCTATGGACAAAACGCTCGTACAACTGCTTGAGAAAATCAACAAAGCCTATGGCTCCAAGGTGGTTTCCGTGATTCTATACGGCTCCGGGGCCGATGGCGATTACGTAAAAGACTATTCCGACCTCAATGTTCTTTGCGTGCTAACACAATTAACCCCGGCTGAACTGAGCGTGGCCGGAGGCATCTTCCGTTTTTGGCGCGAAAAAGGCAATCCCGCTCCGCTGTTGATGAGCCTTGAAGAAGTGCGGCGCTCCACCGACTCATTCCCGATTGAATTTCACGATATGCAGGCCAATCGTAAAGTTCTCGCGGGCCAGGACGTGATTGCGCAGCTAGTCGTATCAGACGCCAATTACCGCACTCAAATCGAGCACGAACTGCGCTCAAAACTGCTGCGGCTTCGTCAGAAGGCTGCGGGCGTTTGGGATGATGACGATCTTTTGGGCCGGCTGATGGTGGATTCCTCGGCAACCTTTCTGGTGCTGGCGCGCCATGCTTTGACCGTGGCCGGCCACCCCGTGGAATGGCGTAAACGGCCCGCCATTGAACAGATGAAGCTTCAATTTGGCATCGACCCCGAGCCCTTCCTAACACTAATGGATCTGCGCGAAGGCTTAACCAAGAAGCTGCCCATGGCGGCAAAGCAACTGTTTGAACGGTATTTAAAACAGATTGAGATTTTAGTGGACAAGGTAGACCGCTTGGGCGAATGAGCCTTCCGCAAATGCGGTTTGCTAGAGTAGTAGGGATTTAAAGAATAACGAGGAGCACTGTTTATGAAATTTGGATTGATCGCACTGGCTGTAATTGCTTTGTTGGTGTTCATGGTTGGCGGCCAGGTAATGGGGGCTCGCAACACCATGGTGACGGAGAAAGAATCCATAGCCGAGGCCTTCGCGCAAGTGGATGTAGTCATGCAAAGACGCGCGGACCTGATCCCGAATTTGGTCTCAACCGCGAAAGGTTTCGCCAACCAGGAAAAGGACGTGTTCGGCGCAATCGCCAACGCTCGCGCGGCCATGGCTGGAGCCAGAACGCCGGCCGAAAAAATCAATGCAAACGATCAGTTGGGTGGCGCGCTTAGCCGGCTTCTTGTGGTGCAGGAGAATTATCCCGAACTGAAATCAAATGTACAGTTCCGCCAAGTAATGGACGAATTGGCCGGCGCGGAAAATCGCATCAGCATCGAACGCCAGAAATACAACAAGGCCGTGCAGACTTACAATACCGACATCGCACTGTTTCCCAATAATATCGCCGCCGGTATTTTTGGGTTCACCCGCGAAGAAGCTTACTTTAAGACAGACGCTGCCGGCCGCACAGTGCCGAAAGTGGATTTCTCCAACAAATAAGGTTATTTTTTAAACCCTTGGCCCGCCAGCCGCAAAACGCGAAGCGGGCTTCTTTCTTTCAAACATTATAAGGACATCATGAGCGAAACGTTCCGTAATTATATTAATGGTGAATGGGTCGATGGACCTACCTTCGAGAATCGCAACCCCGCCAATACCGATGAAGTGGTTGGCCTCTTCGTGAAAGGCTCCGCGGCCAATATGAATTCGGCCATGGACGCCGCCCATGCGGCCTTCCCTGCCTGGTCAAACATGCCTGGCCCTTCCCGCGGCGCGCTGCTATTTAAGGTAGCCGACATTCTGGATAAGAAGTTCGAATCCATCGCCGCCGAAATGACGCGCGAGGAAGGCAAGACGCTGCCTGAAGCCAAAGGCGAAGTGCGGCGCGCTATCAACATCTTCAGATATTTCGGCAGCGAAGGCTCCCGTCTGCCCGGCCACTTGGTTCCATCCGAACGCGATCGCGTCCACATGTTCGCCATCCGCAAACCGATCGGCGTAGTGGGCCTCATCACACCATGGAACTTCCCTATCGCCATTCCGGCCTGGAAACTGGCCCCGGCCCTAGTGTGCGGAAATACCGTGGTGATCAAGCCCGCAAGCGTTTCGCCGCTTAGCGCCTGGCGCATCATCGAAGCTTGTCATGAAGCCGGCATCCCTAAAGGCGTCGTGAATTTCGTAGCCGGATCGGGCGCAACATTAGGCGATGCGATGGTTGGCTCAAAGCACTTGAAAGCCATTTCGTTCACCGGATCATGCAGTGTTGGCGAACATCTGCACGCCAAAGCATCGCAGCGCCGCTTGCGCATTCAACTGGAGATGGGAGGCAAGAATCCAACCATCGTACTGGCGGATTGCGACTTCGCCTCGGCCGTCGAAAACGTGGTGAACGCAGCCATGTTCTCCACCGGACAAAAGTGTACGGCCACTAGCCGCGTCATCGTGGAAGAAGCGATTTACGATAAGTTTGTCGCCGCCGTGGTGGAGCGCACCAAGAAACTGAAAGTGGGCAATGGCATGGAAGCGGGTATCGACATTGGACCAGCCGTGGACCAAGGTCAAATGGAAACCAATCTCCGCTATATTGAGACCGCCAAAAAGCAGCACGGCGCGCCTTTGTGCGGAGGCAATCGCTTAACCGGCGGAGCTTACGACAAAGGCTATTTTGTGGAGCCCACCGTGTTCGCCGATGTGAAAGAAGAGCATACGCTGGCCCAGGAAGAAGTGTTCGGCCCGGTGCTGGCCATTATGAAGGCCAAGGATTTCGCGGAGTGCATGCGTATCGCCAATAACATTCCGTTCGGTCTTTCGGCGTCCATTCAAACCTCGAACCTATCACGGGTGTTCGAATTTATCTACGGCATGGAAGCCGGTTTGTTGACCATCAACCTGCCTAGCGCCGGCGTGGAATATCAACTGCCGTTCGGCGGAACCAAGGATTCCAGCTTTGGTCCTAAGGAACAAGGTCCGGCGGCGATGGATTTCTATAGCGATTACAAGACCGTTTATCTTAAGTATTAATATTCAGGATATTAAATGCGAATTGGACAGATCCGTTGGAATAATGAAATCACGGCAGCCGTTTTTGAAAGCGGCCACGCCCGTCCCGTCCCTGGCCACACGCTGCTTGATTTGATTGTGCGCAGCGAAGTGGAGCACACCACGCTGGCGCAGCTTGCCTCCACCATGGCCAGCCAGCAAAGGTTGCAAGCCAGCCCCATCATTCCCATCAAGCCGGTGGAAGTGTGGGCCTGCGGCTGCACCTACGAAATGTCCGCCAGTTTCCGCGATGCCGAACATGGCACGCGCGAAGGTTTCTATGCTTATGTGTTCGACAAAGCACATCGGCCCGAGGTGTTTTTCAAAGGCACCGCGCGAGTTTGTGTTGGGCCAGACAAGGAGATAGGCATTCGATCCGATTCGAAGTTCACCGCCCCCGAGCCGGAGCTAGGCGTCGTGCTGGGCAGCAAAGGTTCGGTGGTCGGCTATACGCTGGCGAATGACGTTTCGGCTTGGGATATCGAAAAGGAAAACCCGCTCTACCTGCCGCAATCGAAGGTTTATACGGCATGCTGCGCGTTGGGTCCGGTGATTATTACGGCCGATGAATTGAAGGATCCCTATAACCTCGAAATGAGCCTTACCGTTAAGCGTGGCGCGGTGACTACGTTTGAAGGAAAAACTTCCACGGCGAAGCTTGGCCGTAAGATTGAATTGCTGATTGAGTATTTGATGAAGTCGAACCCGGTTCCCGCCGGGTCGGTATTGTTGACCGGCACGGGCATCATTGTGACCGAGGTTTCGGCATTAGCTCCGGGCGATGTGTGCACGATTAGCGTTCCCGAATTTGGCGAGCTTTCTAATCCTTGCGTAATTGTGTAGAACCCTTTGCAACACTGCTCACTATAGGTTCCTAGTATGATTAGCGCTGCTGTCCAAACGGGCATTTCGACTAGCCCCCGATGGGAATCGGGAGGAATCCCACGATTTCCATCGGGGGCCCAGTCGTTGCATGTCAGTGCCTCCTGCCACTTGAAAATGCTTTGCTTTACGCTCCGCTCCGGTAAGAACAAGAGGTCGAACCCGCCTGGATTGATTCCAGCGTCATGGAAGTTGTCCTTGCTAGCTAGGTATTCGCCTGAGTTCCTTCTTGCTGATCCCCAGAGCCTTGATTCGTGATGCCAATGTTGCGGGATTGATGCCAAGCAGTTCGGCAGCGCCACCTCTGCCGGAGACCCGAAACTTGGCTTGCCGCAAAGCTGCCAGTACGTTGGCTCTTTCTCGATTTCGCCATTCTGTTTCCGGGATTACGACACTTTCAGACATCGGATCATTCGAAGCCGCGCGTACGAGTTGCTTGTTCGGTCTGTTCGTTTCCGGAAGATCGAGCGTTAACTTCCCGCCGTGTGAGACGATGACGGCTCTTTCGAGGACATTCTGTAACTCGCGGACGTTTCCCGGCCACTCGTATTTCTGCGCACGGTCCACTTCACGTTGAGGAACGATGGGAGGCGCCACATGGAACCTGACGCACGCCTGGCGAACGAAGTGGGCGATGAGATCCGGAATGTCTTCGCGGCGATCCCGCAGGGGCGGAACCTCCATCGGAAACACGCCCAGCCGATAGTAAAGATCCAGGCGAAAGCGGCCTTCGCTTACCTCTTTCTTGAGGTCGCGATTGGTCGCGGCGACAACCCGTACATTGACCCGTCTCGTGGCTTCGTCGCCCACTCGCTCAAACTCACCTTCCTGCAACACGCGAAGGAGCTTGGATTGAAGCTCTAGCGGAATCTCGCCGACCTCATCCAAGAACAACGTGCCACCGTCGGCAAGCTGGAACCGGCCAACGCGGTCACGAACCGCCCCGGTGAACGATCCGCGCACGTGGCCGAAGAACTCGCTTTCAAAAAGCTCGCGAGGGATGGACCCACAATTCACCTTCACCATCGGTTTGTGGGAGCGAGGACTCCGCTGATGAATGGCCCGGGCAATCAACTCTTTACCCGAACCACTCTCTCCCAAAACAAGCACGTTCGCATCCGTGGCCGCCACCATCTCCACTTGTCTCAGCACCCGGTCGAGTGCCGGGCTTCGCCCAAGAATGTCCCCGAACGATCCGGTGGCCTCCACCTCCTCTCGAAGGTAGTCGCGCTCCTGTTCGAGCTGCCTGCGCAACGATTCGTTTTCCTCAAAGGATCTGGCATTGGCAATTGCGACTGCGGCGGCGTTTGCTATGGTACGCAACCAGGCAAAGCAATCCTCGTCTGCTTCCGTGCGCCGGAAAACGGCGAGTACCCCCATCACTTCGCCTCGAAATACCAGAGCATGACCTGTAAAGCTCACCAGTCCTTCCGTCTTGGCCCACTCCGGATGGCGCACCCATCGTTGATCTTCCGCCAGCCGCTGAATCAGAATGGACCCGCCGGTGGTCGCGATGTGGGCGATCTTCAGGTGGCTTGACGACAACGGGATGCGATGGAAAGTTCCGTTGATGCGCGACCAATCCGACGCTGATGAAACGGAGGCGCCGGCGCTTGCCCTGAGGTGCAACGCCGGGTCGGGATTCCACTCACCTTCCGCGCAAACCGGGCAATGCTGGTCAGCGTCACGCAACCAAAGCCGAGCGAGCGCGACTCCGGGTTGGCGGGCGACGGCGTCAATGATCGTCTTCAGGACTGCATGCAGGGATCGCTGCTCAGCCATCGCCAGGATGATGGAGGGAAGTGGTTCCAGGTTCATAGTGTAAGGATAACTGGAAATTTCATGAATTTATCGTGACATTTCATTTATCGTGAGATTTCACAATTACAAACCTATCAAAAGGCTCTGTATTTACAGATACTTAGACGACATTGGGATTGGCTAGAGACCTGCAATACAAGGGGACAGTCGCCCAAGGGCGGTGTTAAAAGGAAATCAAACCATGCAAAGAATTACAGCAGTCAACCCGGCCGAAGCGACAGGGAAAGCAAAGCAGCTTCTAGATGGAGTACAAGCCAAACTGGGCATGACGCCCAATCTAATGAAGACCCTGGCTTCGGCGCCGGCGGCACTCGAAGCCTATCTGCACTTCGGTGCGGCGTTAAGCGCCGGAACGCTCGACGCAAAGTTCCGCGAACAGATTGCGCTCACCGTAGCACAGGCGAATTCCTGTGAATACTGCCTGTCGGCGCATTCGGCCATTGGTAAGATGGTGGGATTGAAGCCCGAAGAAATCCTGGCCAGCCGTGAGGCCCATGCACAGGATGCCAAGCGCAACGCCGGATTGAAGTTCGCTCAAACGCTGGTAGTGCAGCGCGGCAAAGTCTCCGACCAAGCGCTCACGGACGTCAACGCCGCCGGATTCACGGATGGCGAAGTTACTGAAGTCGTCGCCAATGTCGCCATCAACATCTTCACCAACTATTTCAATCACGTGGCCCGCACTGACGGTGATTTTCCGAATGTCGGAGTCAGCCTTCAGGCCGCCGCGCACTAAGGAGCCGACAGACATGATCACCCCGCAACCGGTTAAGCCGCCGTTCACGCAGGAGACTGCGGCGAAGAAGGTCCAAATGGCGGAAGACGCCTGGAATTCCCGCGATCCGGAGCGCGTTGCGCTGGCCTACAGCATCGACTCGGAATGGCGCAACCGTTCCGAGTTCCTACGCGGCCGCGATGAGATCAAGGCTTTCCTCTGTCGCAAATGGGCCAAGGAAATGGACTATCGCCTGAAGAAGACCCTTTGGACTTTTGCCGATAACCGCATCGCTGTGACCTTCGAATACGAATGGCGCGACGAGCAAGGCCAGTGGTATCGCTCCTATGGGAACGAGCTCTGGGAGTTCGATGAAGAAGGGCTGATGCGACGCCGGATCGCCAGCATTAACGATGCACCGATTTCCGTGGCGGAGCGCCGGATCTTTTAGATGGATGCCCGAAGGAGAACAGTATGTACTTAGCGGAAATCTGGCGGTATCCCGTGAAGTCGATGGCGGGTGAACTGCTGCGGAATGCCAATTTGACGACCTCCGGCATTGATGGGGATCGCGTCATTCAGGTGCGGGATGCGCGCGGTCATACCGTCACATCGAGAACCTTCCCTGACTTGCTCGGGCTCCACGCGACGCTCGACAAGCACGGTGAGTTGCTGGTCGATGGCAAGCCGTGGACAAACGAAAAGGTGCTGGCCGAGGTACGCGCTATCGTTGGGCCGGGAGCACAACTCGCGAAGGACGATAGCGGCGATAGTAGAGATCGCTTCGACATTCTCCCCCTCCTTGTCGCAACCGACGGCGCAATCGCCGCATTTGGCCGTGACCGGCGCCGGCTGCGGCCCAATATCGTCGTAGGCGGTGTCGAAGGCCTCGCCGAGCGCACTTGGCAAGGCAAGCAACTGACCATCGGCAATGTTGTGGTGGGCATCCACGACCTTCGTGGCCGATGCATTATGACGACTTTCGATCCGGATACCATCGAGTACGACCCGGCGGTGTTGCGCGATATTGTGAAACGGTTCGACGGGAAACTCGCCCTGAATTGCGAGGTCCTTGCCGGCGGTGCAATCGAAGTCGGTCAAGAAGTGAAGCTGTAACATGAATCGCCGATTTTGGCATTGCGCTCTTCATCCAGCGCTGGCTTGCCTCCGGGCCGGGCGGCATTCGGCGGGGCTTTACGGCTGCTCGCCTCTCGGGTCGAGACAAGCACTGGATGAACGCTGGGTCCCTCGTATTGGGTCAGTTATCGCCACACTTAATACCGCCAAGCGCGCAAACAGGCGTGCCCGATATCCACTTCGGTGGAGGAGATTCGGATGGCAGTGGAGCTTTTTCCGATTTTTGAAGGACGCAGGCGGTTAGGAAGAATAGGCTGGAGACTTGCAAACAATCATTCAGGTTTCCACCCACGCCGGCTCGATTTCGACGTGGTTGAGGAGTCCATGGAACGACTGGAAAGCGTGGTTAAAGGATCACCGACTCGGAGATCAAGTGCAGCGCGGTCCTCCTCGGAGAGCTTGAGCCATATCGGATCCATGCGATCTCGCAACTCGTCTCCGGCTGGGTCCCCGGCTTCGTCGAGGTCAACCATTGCGCGTTCAAGGGCCAGATAAGCTCTCAGGCGAAGTCCTGGGGCCAAAGCCGCCTTCATGCTGCTTGAGTAGATTCCAGAGCAGTCCTTTATTCCGAGTGCGTCATAGTTGTAAAAGGCTCAACGAATGCATGCGTCTCAGGGTTGCTTGGGTCTCGACGCGCATCAAGTGCGGCGACATAAAGCGGTTCGTTCTCAATTGCCAAATACTCCGTCCTTTGTCGGGCCACGGTGCACCCTGCCCCAAGCTTGCCCTTGCTGGGTCCGGCAGACTGCAAACCGTGCTCGGTCGCTGTCATCGCTCGGAAATACTCGATGATGGTTACGTCTTTAGTTAGGCTACTCTAAGCCAATAGCTTACGTCAAAGGAAAGCAGCCGTCGGAACTTCATCAGGCGCGCAACATATAGGAAGACATGTAGCTCGAATCCGGCTTTGGATCGGCGGTTTCTATTAAAGTCCTCCTCGCTGTCGGCGATTGCGCCAGGGGCTATAACCGTAACTGAGACCGTCAACTGGATCGAGACCTCGGCGTACGTCGCGAAGAATTTCAGCCGATGCGCGCCTCCGACAATCCACAGCTACCCCTGTACTATTTTCGCATCGCAAGCAGGCTGTGGCAATTCTTCAATGTCTCGCTTTACCTTCTCTGCCTCCTTTCCGTACCCCTGCCAGATGAAGGCCAAAGTCAGCGCAGAGAGCAGCAAACGTATGCCCAAGTTCCTAGCCGTGGCTGCGGGTTCCCCGCCCCACCACGAGGCAAGAATGGCGGGGAGAATCACCAGCATCATATCCCGGCGAAGTCCCAGAAATCTGTCGCGCCTGGCGTTATATTCGCGTCGCAAGAAAACTACACAATTCTCTTCCGCCATGCGGTCGGGCCAGCGCCGGTCCATCGTCCATGCAAGGACGCCAATCGCGTCATAGAGCCAAGCCCCCACCCAAGCCTGATCCATTCCTGTTCGATGGTCGTGACGCTATGAACGAAGCCGATGCCGCAAGCCATCGCCAGCAACACTGCTATCCATCGCACTCGGCGCCTACGTGTTTCAAGCTCGCGGACCTTGTTACAAAGCTCGTCGGTCGTCATTGTTATTACTCCTTCGTTGATAGACTGCCACACGCTTTCGGGAGTCACCGGATTCCGCGGGCATTCATTTTCCTGCATTTATTCCCTCCAAATATTGCTGTTTTGAGCAGTTTTTTGATGCGATGAATTTTTGTAGCGACATTCGACGACGAGAGTCCGCCTACCTCCGCAATGGATCCCGCAGTTTCGCCCTCCAGATAGAGCAGCATGATCTGGCGATCTATGGGTTTCAAACGATGGATCAGTTCTAGAACTTTGACCCGCGCAATACTGAGCGTCCGCCTGGTTAATAGCGATGATCATGTCAGGCTCCAGCGATTCGAGATCCAACAACCGCGCCGCCCTCCGCTGCTCGACAATATGAGTCGCCCCAACGTTGTTGGAGACTCGATATACCCAGGTCCGCAGGCTGCATCGGCGATCAAACGACGCCAAGCTCCGCCAAAGCTGAATGTGCATTTCCTGGACCAGATCACGACGACGTTCCGGATCAAGCTCATACCCGCGTGCGAGCCGCTGCAAGGCGGCTCCCCAGGAGGATCGAGCTTCCTCATATAACGCGTCTTGTTCAGTGCGGTCCAATGTCCTCCAACTTTGCTTCTACCCATTACAGTCCACTAGCCCGGAACTTTCTTACACCGCCTCCATTTCTTTTTTAGAAAAATCGCCGATTAAGTTGCGCCTCACGCCTCAATGCGGCATAGTTGGAAAGGGCCGGAAATTAAACGCTCAACCAGCGCAAGATTCTCACTTATATGGACACTGGACCTCCACGATGGCGGACAACGTACTGTTCTTTACGGAACTGTTGGGGCTCAAGGTTTATGACCTTAAGGGCCGCCGTCTTGGCACGGTTAGAGACGCCGCGCTTGTCCCACTAGTCGACGCCATTCGGGTCGACCGCTACCTGCTTGGCGGCGGTTGGGCCTGGCTCACCATTCGTTACGACCAGATCCGGTCCATTTCTCTGGACGGCATCCAACTTCAAGACGAAAAATTAGTTCCCTATCACCGTGACGATTACATGCTCCGCCTAGGCCGCGATTTGCTCGATCAGCAAATCATTGACGTTCACGGACGCAAAGTCGTTCGCGTCACCGACATTACTTTTGAAATCGTGCAGGTCGATGGCCGCGATGAACTGCGCATGCTTGAAGTGGATGTCGGCCTGCGTAGCATCTTCCGCCGCATAGTCCAAGGCGTGGTTCCGCCCCGCTTTACGCGCAAAGTCATGGTTCACATCCCTCCGAATTCGATTCGCTGGGAATTCTGTAACATCGTCGAAGCCGATCCGCAGCGCCGTCTTCGCCTCAACATCACCCATAGCATGCTTGAAAAAATGCACCCGGCTGACCTTGCCGACATCGTTGAGGAACTGAGCCCCGAGGATCGCGAAGCCATCTTCGAAACCATCGATAGCGAAGTCGCGGCCGAAGCGTTAAGCGAAGTTTCACCCGGCATCCAGGCCAGCATCATTGAATCGCTCGAAACCGGAAAAGCCGCCGAGATCATCGAAGAAATGTCGCCTGACGAAGCCGCCGATGTGCTGGCTGAACTCGAGCAGGAAACCAGCGACGAAATCCTTGAAGAGATGCACTCCGACGACAAAGAAGAAGTCCGCGAGTTACTCGAACACGAAGATGATACCGCCGGCGGCATGATGAGCACCGAATACCTTGCCCTATCGCCGCAAGCAACCGTTACCGATGCCGTCCTCGCCATGCGCGAAAACGAAGAGATCACCGAATCTCTGCATACCATATTATTGGTTGATTCTGAAGATCGCCTCGTCGGGGCTGTCCCAGTGGCGCGTCTGTTTACCGCCTCGCCGGACGACCTTCTGGAAACCATGAAGGTGGAAAGGCTCATTAAAGTTGATATCTCCGAACACCAGGACAAGGTCACGGAAACCTTCGACAAATACAACTTGCTTGCGCTCCCCGTTGTGGACCGCTTCGGCAAGTTGGCCGGCGTGATCACGGCCGATGACATCATTACCGTGTTGAGGAACGCTTAGTGTTTAAGAGGCTCAAATACCACATTGCAGTCTTTTTCTCAGTCATTGGCCCGGGCTTCATCACAGCGGTGGTGGACAACGATGCCGGTGGTATTCTGACTTATTCGCAAGCAGGCGCAAAGTACGGTTATCTCCCGCTTTGGACCCTGATGCCAATCACGCTGCTGCTTATCGTGGCGCAGGAAATGTCCTCCCGCATGGGCGCCGTTACCGGCAAAGGCCTGTCCGATTTAATCCGGGAAGAGTTCGGCCTCCGCACGACGTTCTTCATGATGGCTGCGCTTGTCGTCGTGAATTCCATGAACGTCATGGCCAACTTCGCGGGCGTCGCCAGTTCCCTCGAACTGTTCCACGTTAGCCGCTACATTTCCGTCCCCATCGGCGCTCTCATCGTATGGCTGCTAATCGTCAAGGGCACCTATGCCAGTGTTGAGAAAATTTTCCTTCTCGCCACGGTGCTCTATATCTGCTACATCGCCTCCGGCATTCTGGTGAAACCCGATTGGAAAGAGGCCGCGCTCTACAGTGTGAAACCCGTGCTGATGCTGGATCCCGATTACATAACCCTGATCATCGGCATGGTCGGAACCTCCGTCGCCCCATGGATGCAGTTCTACCTACAGGCTGCCATCGTGGAAAAAGGCATCGGGCCCAAGGAATACGCCAAGTCGCGCGTGGAAGTCATCGTCGGCTGCATAGTCATGTCGGTCATCGCGTTTTTCATCATCGTGGCCTGCGCCGGTGCAATCTGGAGCGTCAAACCAAGGGACATCACGGATTCCACCGACGCCGCACTTGCCTTGAAGCCCTTCGGTCCGTATGCGTATCTCATGTTCTGCGCCGGCCTGCTCAACGCATCCCTCTTCGCCGCCTGCATTCAGCCGCTATCCACCGCCTATACTGTTTGCGAAGGCCTCGGTTTTGAAAGCGGCGTAAATAAGAAGTGGAATGAAGCGCCTATCTTTTACTGGCTGTTCACGCTGCTCATCGTCATCGGAGCGGGCGTAGTGCTGATTCCCGATTTCCCACTAATCAAGATGATCCTCTTCAGCCAGGTTGTGAATGGAGTGCTGCTGCCGTTTGTGCTTGTGTACATGATCCTCATTGTGAACAAGAAAGCAATCATGCACGAGTACGTGGCCTCACGCGCTTACAACGTCGTCGCCTGGACCGCCGTGGCCGTTATGATTATTATGACCATCGCTCTGGTTGTGGTCAGCGCCCGGCAATTAATGGGGGCCTGAGGCTAATCAATTCCGGCGCTAAATAAAGAATCCACTTCTTTAAACTTATTTTCGGAGGGTGTACTAGGCTTCAGCCCTCTCCTTTTTCCTTGTTGAAGCGCTCCTCAGTACTGGTTAGTAGTGCCCTGGCTCTACTAGACGTACCAAATCGCCCCAAAACTTCCCCTCCGGATCTCTATCCTCGCCCTCGCCAAAGATATGGTACGTATACCAAAGGCTCATTGGCGCCCGAGCTTCTGGCGGAGAGAATCGATCCAACAAGCCGGGCAAAACCTGGCTTCTCAAAACAAGGATCTCCGAAATGCGCTTAAATACTTTTGCCCTTTCCTTTCCGATCGCCGGTTTGATCCTGCTTTCCTCAATCGGCGCATTCGCCAATTCATTGACATCCGGTAACTGTATCGGTCAGAGCACGGCGGCCTGCCCAGGAAGCCTCGACGTCTTTTCCAATACACCTGGTCTCTTTCTGGCTGGTGTCTCCACAGGCATTACCACCGCCACTTACGCCGGCACGTTGACTTCAGCCGTTTACCGCAACGCCGCTGGGACGCTCGATTTCTACTACCAGTTCTCCAACTCAGCCGGCTCCCTTGAATCCGTTGCCCGCATCACCAACATAAGTTTTCTGGGCTTTCTAACCGATGTCGGCTACCGCACCACCGATATTGATGGCGTTGCAGGCAATATGTTTGGCGGAGTGAATGTGAACTTCGATGCCGGCGTCCAAGCCCCCGGCGCAGCGGACCGTTCTGCTTCCGGCGGAACCATTGGCTTTTCATTCGATAAAGCAGCCGAAGCCGATAAAATCAACCAAGGCGAAGCCAGCAGAATTCTAGTCATCAAAACCAACGCCATGAACTTTACCACCGGTACAACCAACGTCATCGACGGCTCCATAGGTGCGGTCAGCACCTTCGCCCCTTCCGCGGTTCCCGAACCGGCAACAATGGGCCTGATGGGATTGAGTCTCATCGGCCTGGCTCTGGCTCGCCGCAAGAAGTAACTTTTCAAATCGTTTTTGTTTTTTGCCTTCCTTCCAGTGGTAAAACCTAATTGCCCGGCGCCCTTCATACGGCTCCGGGCTTTTTTTTCTCTAAGGAACACGCGCAAAACGGAACTCCGGTGGCGAGCTACTTTTCGTGTTCCTTCAATATTCGGCGCTTCTAACTTACCATTCCAACCGGAACACCATGATCATGTGCCACCGGCCCGTCCCTATATCCGAAAAACTTCCGCGCGTCCCGGTGAAAGTGCCGAAACTGGACGGATCGGTTTTGTTGTATGTCGAATTCGGCGGATTGAAGTTGTGATATTTGTAAGGATTGTTGGCATCGGCGCGAAGCGTAAATTTCAAGCGTTCGCGAATAAGCCATGATTTTTGCACCGAGGCTTGCGACCAAATGATGCCCGGAGCCTCCAGCGTATTCCTGCCCAGCGAGCCAATTGTGTACGCCGCTGGATAGGCGAAGCCGTTGATGTTTAAGTAGCGCGTTTGGGCGGCGAAGGGGAAGCGGTTGGGACCGATATCCACATGCTCCAATTTCACTTGGTCGTCCGGCAGAATTTGGTTCGGACGGTTGCCAACCCCAGGAAGGTAGACCGAAGGACTGCCGCCGAAGGTGACCGTAAACGGAGGGCCGCTTTGGAAGGTTTGAATCCAAACTACCTCCCATCCGCCCAGCAACGTGCTCTTCAAGCCCCCTCTGTTCATATACCTGCGGCCCTTGCCGAACGGCAATTCGTAAGTCATGGCAGTTACCCAGCGATGATGCACGTCGTAATTGGCGCGGCCCTTTTCCAGGCTGCGGTTGAAATACGTAATGCCACTGGCGTTGCCGTCATCATCGGCATTATTCAGCGTCTTGGACCACGTGTAGAACGAGTTCATCGTGAATCCCCCGGCGTAGCGTTTCTCAATGCGAAGTGTCCCGGCGTGATAGGTGTTGTGGCCGAAGTTACTAACCAAATTCACATTGTTGAATTGCGTGTAAGGTTTGTAGTTCTGGAAGTTGATGCGAATCGTATCCAGCGTTGGCGTGTCCTTGGGAAACCAGTCGATGGGACGTACATTAATGTTCCAGGCGTTCATCAATTTCACCCCGGCCGATCCCTGATAGCTGGCGTCCAGCAGCCAGGTGGATTTGAATTGCCATTGCAACCCGCCGGACCAGCTCATCACGTAAGGCGTCCGCATGTTCGGGTCGTACCTGGTAGCATTGCGGCTGCCGTAGTTGGTTCCAACATAAGGTACGCTGCCGTCGGCGCTCGCGATGAATTTCACGGCTGGAGGACCCTGTGAGAGTTTGAATACCGTGCGAGGGTCGCCTGTTGGGGCTTGCACGTTGGCCGTGGCTAGATACTCTTCAAAGTTCTGGCTCACATCGTTCGTCATCAAGTCGCTGGAGATCAGAGTGAAGCCGGATCGGAATACCAGGTTGTGCTTAAAGTTATAAGCCATGCCAACGCGAGGTTGGAAGTTATTCAAGTCCTTCCTGGCCAATTGGCCGCCGCCGTGAACAATAGCGCCTTTCAAACCAGAGTTGGGATCAACGGCAGTGGGGTCAAACTGCGATTGCTGCCCGTATTTTGTCGAGAACGGCGATTCGTAAGACCAGCGCACGCCCAGGTTCAACGTCAAATTTTTCATTGGCCGGTAATCGGTTTGCGCATAGAAAGCATGGCCCCACCAACGCGGCAGCCAAGTGCCTTGGTTGCGGGTGAACTGGGCGCTGGAAACGTTGCCCAATAGAAAACTGGCGAAGGTGTTGCCGGTGTTCGGTGTGAACGGCAACTCCGTTCCGCCGAAGCTATAATTGCCCGAAGGTAACGCCTCGCTCAGCGCGTTGTAGCGCGTGCGAACCACTTCGTATCCAAACTTCATGGTGTTCTTGCCACGCACTTTGGTGATGTTTTCCTGCATCGTGAAATCTTCGGAAACATTCTGAAAACGTCCGCCTGGACCGCCATTGAAGCTGGTGTTGAACTTGGGGAACGTGGCGGGATCCACGTTTGGCATGCCTAACAGCGCGGCTACTCCGGTTCCGTAGGTGGATGGATCTTTTGTTTCGCGCCTGCGGTTATAGCCCAGGCGAAACTCGTTGATCAAGGTCGGCGTGAAGGTGTTCGTATCGGAAACCACAACGTTAGTGAAATCGTTGGGCTGCACCAACACCGGGTCGTAATCCTGCCAGGCGATGTCGGTGGAATAGCGGCCGGGCGCGCGATTGCGCATGCGCGACACGCGGCTGAAGATGCGGTGATTCGTGCTGAACTGATGGTCAACCTTCGTATCGAAGCGAGTGAAGTAATAGCGGCCCTTGGTTGGCAACACCAGATTTTGAGTAACTCCGCTGGGCGTTACCGTGCCGGGCCGGTTGGCCGCCGTCCACGGATTGAACGATAGAAATTTCTTCACCACCGGATCGATTTGAGAGACCGGCAAAATGTTGCCAGGGAAGGGATCGCGGACCCACTTTCCGGTCGCGTCCTGACGCGTAGAGGCAGGGTCGTAGAGTTGAAAACCCTTACCTCCGAAGCTGAAATCGCCGTTCAACATTTGTGGCGTCGGCACGTTGGTGAAGGCGGTTTCGGAAACTTTTTCGTGATGGCGTTGGAAGCCAAAAAAGAAGAACGTCTTGTCGCGGCCATTGTAGATTTTCGGTATGGAAATGGGGCCACCGACCGTGGCCGACATTTCGTGATAGCTCCATGGGTTGCAAGGCAGACCCACGTCGCAACGTTTCAACTGATCGAAGTATTGGCGGTGAACCAGATTCCCATTCAAGTAACGATCTTCCATTGATCCATGAAAAGAATTGGTTCCGCTCTTATAAGTGGCCGACAGCACGCCGCCGCCGGAGTGGCCGAATTCCGCCGGAAGCCCAGTGTTCCACATCTTGAATTCCTGAATCATGTCCAAGGTGCCGGTCATAATGCGCTGGTCGTCATTGACCGCGCCACGGACCGGCTCCTTGCCACTGACGCCATCGAGAGTTACACCCATCGACCGTTCCCGCTGGCCAACGCCATGCAGTCCGTTGATCACATTGACGCCGGGCATGTAGAGAGTCATGCGTTTGATGCCCTTCTGCATCACCGGTAACTTCACTACCGTTTCGCCATCCATAATTTGGCCGGTGGACGATGTTTCCGTTTCAAGCAAGGGCGTGGAGGCTTTGACGTTGATTGTGTCCGACAGCGTGCCGATTTCCATCGTGACATCTATGCGCGGCGATTCGTTGGTGCGCAACGTGATGCCGTCCTGTACATACTTCTTGAAGCCCGCGGTTTCAATGGTGAGCCGGTAGGCCCCGGGGTTCAAATAGGGAACGTAGTAGGATCCGTCACCCTTGGTGGTGGATTCTGAAAGGAAGCCGTTGCCCGTGTTGAGTATGGTTACCTTGGCTCCGGCAACGATGGCGCCAGTAGGGTCGGTAACATTGCCTACGAGGGTAGCAGTTCCTGTTGATTGCGCCAACAACGCGGAGGCAAGCAAAATGAGAGGGATCAGAATTTTAGTCATAGATAAACCTCAGTGAGTTTTTAGATTCTGTATAGCAGATCACATTTGAAGGTGAGAGGCAAGGGGTGTACGATTACCCAGTTTACGATTTCGGTTGAGCGCAATGATGGAATAACAATTGCCACTCGGCATGCTGCACTTCGACCGCAATAGCGCGATTGGCGGCTTCTTCGGCGTAACGAATGAAAGCAACCGGATCCCACTCGCCTTGCGTTGCATATCCCAGCGTTTAGGCTTGTTCAGCAAGCGCTGGGAACAGTGGGTGGCGACCAACGCGGTTGAACCAGTAGCCTGCATTGAAGGGGTCGGGTTCCTGGCGATGAAGGATAGCATGCCAGTAACTGCCTTCGGCGTCCTTGATATCCTGCGCGATCGAGTGGGATTGTTCAAAACAACCTATATATAGATACAACCCACTAAGCGCTGCTTCCGGGTGGGCCGCATCGGGGAAGATGTCCGAAGACTTCTTATTCTTCAGTTGAGCACGCACGTCTGGGGCGGAACAATCGCCGATTACCAACGGCATACGGCGTAGCGGGTAGCCGGCGCGTAGCAGCAGACCGCTGGCCGCCGGACCGTAGATGTTTGGATCAAGCTCCATGGTGTTATCTATTGTAAGGCATCGCCGCAGGGGGCCTTTCGGTGAAACTTCGCTTGATGTAATATTGGCATGATCCCTCAACCCGGTACATCAATGCGTCGCACACCCCCGGGCGGTCCTGCCGTGGCGGTGGCATTTCTTGAGCCGGATGAGCCCCTGTCGTGGTTTCGTCGACTTGCTCTTCAGCTAAGAAATTTGCTTCGATTCAAGAAGCGATAGGCGGACTTTGATTCTTTTTTCTGTCCCGGAACAATCGGGCCAGGATATTTACCGAACACCACGCCCACAAGTACCGATACTCCGAAGGCCACTAATACCGAAGTTGTCGTAACAATAGTCTTCCACTCAGCAACAGTGGCAATTGCCCATGCAGTAAACAAGCCGCATGCTACACATCCAAGGTTCCTTGCAAAAGCGCAAGCGTAATTATTCGTATAGAATCAAAACACTGAAGTACTGAACGCTTTTCAGGGGAGCCAATCATGACGCGCAATATTTTTCTTTATCTACTGCTCGCCGGAACATTGACCGCTCAGCGCGCCTCCATCAGCGGCGAGGTTGGAGATTCCGCCGGCGCGGCCATCACTGGCGCGAAGGTGACAGCAACCAACACGGAAACCAACATAGCCACCCTGGCAATTACCAACACCTCCGGCATTTTCGTCATTCAGAATCTCGAAATAGGCTCCTACTCGGTCTCCGTGGAGCATCCCGGCTTTCGCCGCTACCAGCAAAACGGCGTCGTTCTGCAAACCGCTGAAACTTTGGGCATGACAGTGAAATTGGATCTTGGTTCGGTTTCCGAAACCGTGAACGTTAGCGCCAGCGCAACCGCTCTTGAAGATAAAACATCGGTCGTCACACAAACCATCGAAGCCGCGGAAGTAGCCGATCTTCCGCTGGGCGACCGGCGCACCATGAATCTTGTAAACCTTGTCGCCGGCGCCGTGATGGTTAACTATGATACGGGCGGCAAACCCAACTTCAGTCTGGCCGGCGGCCGAACCCAATCGCAAATGGTTTGGATTGACGGAGGTTCGGCCCAGAACATGCGCCTGGGGGTCGGCCAGCTTGACACTGATCCACCGGCGGAAACCATTCAGGAAGTGAAGATCCTTTCAAACAGTTACTCAGCGGAGTTCGGCGCCTCAAACGGGGGAGTGATTATTCAAACTACCAAGTCGGGCACGAATGCTTTTCACGGCAGCGCCTATGAGTTTCTGCGCAACGATGTCTTTGATGCGCCAGGCTTTTTTGCACCCATTCTCAATGGAGTGAAAACCAGCCCCAAGCTGCGCTACAACGTGTTTGGCGCAACCGTGGGAGGTCCCATTAGGCATAACCGCACCTTCTTTTTCTTCGGGTATGAGGGCCGCAAATTAGGAGTGGGAAGCACTACCCCGCTAACCGTGCCAACGCTTGAACAACGGCAAGGCAACTTCGCCCAAACCGTAAATGCGGCAGGAGCGGTGATTCTTATTTATGACCCGGCGACCACCATCACCTCCGCCGGTAAGACCACGCGAACTCCGTTTGCAGGCAACGTGATTCCAACAGCGCGCCTGGATCCGGTGGCCTTGAAAGCCCTTCCTTTTTGGCCATTGCCGAACCGCGCCCCCGATAGCATTACCGGCAACAACAACTTCCGCGCCAATGGCATCACCTGGACCAATAGCGGATTCTATTTGGGCAAGGTGGATCACGTTTTCCGCGAACAGGACCGGCTCACCGCTCGTTTTATGTCCAATAACGATTTGCCCTTGGTGCATGGAGTTTACGGTAACGGCGACTTGGCCGACCCGGTCGCCACTACTGATGCCAGCCAGAAATATATCTACGCCAACGAGATTCACATTTTCAATCCATCGTTGATCAACGAATTCCGGTTCAACTATGGATATCGCGTGGCCCATGCGCGGACCAATGGAGTTGGGCAGCACATCGTGGAACTGTTGGGGTTGAAAGGCGTCACCGACAATGCTTTTCCCCAATTCGCTCCAGCGGGATTTAGCGCTATTGGCGCCACAGCGCAGGAACGCCGCCAGTTCCCCATCAAGAACCTGCAATTTGTGGAAAGCCTTTCCTGGATCAAAGGTAAACATTCCTTCCGGTTCGGGTTCGAAACCAGAAAATCCACCAACTATGAAACAAATCTCGCCACCGCATCCGGACAGTTTACATTCGCCACGCAACCAACCGGGCAACCTAATGTGGCGGCCACCGGGAATGGCCTGGGCAGCATGTTAGTTGGCTTCCCCACCGCCTTCTCCCAATCTCAAACCGACATCACGGACCGCCATAGTTGGTACAACGCCGCCTTCGCGCAAGACGATTACACCATTGCCAAGAATCTTACCTTAAACATCGGCCTGCGCTGGGAAATGGATACGCCCATGATTGATATCAACAACCGCATGAATGGCTTCGATCTAAACCAAATTAATCCCGTAAGCGGCACGCCGGGCGTGGTGAAATTCATGGGCGAGAACGGATTCCGCACTTCGCCCTGGAACGCCGATATGAACAACTTCGGCCCGCGCTTCGGCTTTGCATGGCGTCCTGAATTTTCGAAACATCTGGTGTTCCGCGGCGGATATGGCGTGCTATTCTCGCACCCGTTCGATAGTGGCCAGCCCTCATCGGCCAATCTCGGCTATGGCATCAACACCAGCTATGCGACGCCCGACAATGGAATCACCGCGCCGTTCTTCCTAAAGGATGGGGTGCCCAACACCTTCATCTCTCCGGTGCGAAACGATAGTTACGGCGCCTCGCCATTTGGTAAAGCGACAACCACGGCAGTCACCTTCTTCGATCCTTCCCGCAGAACAGGCTATTCCCAACAATCCAGCCTCGGGTTGCAATACCAACTTTCCGGTTCCATGATTATGGAGATCACAGGCCTCTCGAACATCGGCCATAAACTTCCAAACACGAATTTGCCGATCAATCAAATTCTTCCAAGTGTGCTTTCGTCGGCGCATTCCTCGCAAGTGGACCGCCCCTTTCCCCAATTCACCAACGTGACGATTTTGAGTCCTTCTATTGGCGATTCCCGATACTTCGCCGGATACGTGCGTGTTTCAAAGCGCTTCACCAAGGGCCTGAACTTAAACGCCAGCTACACCCGCGCCACCTTTCTTGACAACAGCTTTGAAGGCGGCGCCACGGTGGGAGCGGACGGCGGCACGTATTCCAACGCCTATGATCGCCGCGCGGATTGGGGTCCTTCGGCCAACGATATTCGCCACCGGATCACCATTAGTTCCGTTTACGAACTGCCGCTTGGAAGAGGCAAGCGATACTTCAACAGCGGGCTCACAGGCACTCTGATCGGCGGCTGGACGCTTGGCGCGGTGGTGGTGGCGCAAAGCGGCGCGCCCTTCACGGTGACCACCAACACCAACAACACCAATGCATTTTCAGCGGGCAACCAGCGCGCCGATGTCTTACGCGATCCAAATCCGCCGGCGGGTCAGCAGGTCGTAAAGCGTTGGTTCGATATCACCGCGTTTGCGCAACCGGCGCCTTATACTTTCGGCAACGGGGCGCGGGACAATATGCGCGGCCCGGGCACGGTGAACGTGGACGGATCGATCTTGCGCAATTTCAAAATTCGAGAACGAGCCACCGTGCAATTCCGGGGTGAATTCCTCAACGCACCGAATCACACTAATTTAGGACTGCCAGGGGCTGTGTTCGGCAGCGCCGCATTCGGACAGATTAATAGCGCCAAGCCTGCCCGCGTGATGCAAATCGGAATTAAGTTACAGCTTTGATTGTGTGCCTTTCAAACCGCCGGTTCCGCAAAGTCTTTCTGCAGCACCAGCGCAATCGTGCCGCGCAGACGCGCCAATCCATCTTCTTGAATCGGGATCACCAGCGGCGCAACTCCGCCCTGTGAAGTCTGTTCTAAAACAGCAGCGTCAATCAGCGGGCCAAAGCGGCTCCAGGATCTGGTCAACTCGCCGATGACGTTGATGCGATCCGGAGCAAGCCCGCCGACGATCATTCGCATCCCAAACGCAAGCCACTTGGCCATTTCGCCGATTGCCTGAATTGCCTTCGCATCCCCTGCATCGGCCTTCGCCAGCAATTCGGAAAAGGCGCCATCGGGTTGGCCCGGCCCCATGAGTTGCGCATAGTAACGAAGCGCCGCCCGGTTGGAGCCGTACATTTCCCAGCAGCCGCGCCGGCCGCAGGAACACTGTTCCGCGCCGCCGGGATCAACAGGAACGTGCCCAAATTCGCCGGCCATCCCGTTGGCTCCCCGCGCCAGTTGGCCATTGAGATATAGGCCCGCGCCGATACCTTCCGATACCGTGACCACCACCAGATTGCGCGAAGGCGTGTTGCTTGAAAACCAGATCGAGGAAAGCACGCAAGCGTTAGCGGCATTCTCCAGCACAACATCGTAACCGGTGGCTTCGGCAATTGGGGTGCGCAGATCAACCGCTGGCCAATGCATATTCGGAGCGAACATCAACTCACGATTTCCCAAGCCTGCTCTTCCGGGAAGAGTAATACCAATGCCTTCCACCATTTTTTCGCCGGCGAATGCCGCCGTCTGACGACGGATCCAATCCACAAGCTGCTGAATGGCGGCGTGAGGATCCTTCGGCGTGGGAATGGATTCAATGGTGAGGAAATTGCCGTTTACGTCGCCAACGCCCATCGTGATTTGCGCCGGCCGTATATCGGCGCCAATAATGACGCGGTCTTCATTTAAGCGCAATGACGTTGGATGACGCCCTCTAGGCAGCTTCGCGAGGGGGCCTTCAAGAAGCCACCGTTCCAGAATTAATTCCTCAACAATCAACGAAATGGTGCTGCGCTGCAGCCCACTCAGCCTGGACAAATCCGCTCTTGATAAAGGTTGGCGCGTCCGCGTTAAGTTTAAAATCAAACGCCGGTTGAACGCGCGGACAACTTCACTGGAATGGCCCAGTACGAACTTCGTTTCGCTTGGCTGATTCAATTGATTTCCTGGATCGCCGGCAAGTTAAAAGTCACCCTTCAAACAGCGGCTCATTGATTTAGTATAGCCACCAAGCCATTTTATGTTTGAGGTGTTGAACCCCATTGCTTTCTGTGGAACAATCGGTAGCATGCTAATTGGACGAAGAACTGCCTTGGCCGCATTGGCCGCCTCGCCGGTAGCCATGGCGCAGAGCAACAATCAGCCTAATATCCTTTTTATCCTTTCCGACGATCATAGTTATCCCTACCTTGGGATCTACGGCGCCAGTTGGATGTCCACCCCGAACCTCGATAGTTTCGGACGCGAAGGGCTGGTATTCGAACGGGCGTTTACGGCTGCTCCGCAATGCGTTCCTTCGCGGACTGCTTTAATGACGGGGCGTTCCCCAGTTGCCGCAAGAATGGGCCGCTTCAGTTCACCGCTGCCCGCCGACATACCCACCGCACCCGAAGTACTTCGCGCAAGAGGCTATTACACTGGCGTTTGCGGCCGCTATTTCCATTTGGACGGCGTGGTGAATCCTTCGCCCGCCACGGCCCAGGCTTACGAAAAACATCAGATGAGAACCTGGAAGAAGCGGGTGGACTTTCTCAATGTCTCCAACCAAACACAAACTCCGGCTTTGTTCACCGAATTCCTGGGGAAAGCTCCCAAAGGGAAGCCATGGTTTTTCTGGATTAACTTCAACGATCCGCATCACCCTTGGGACATCGACGCGGGCAAAGTGGATCCTGCCAAAATCAAATTGCCGCCGCAACTGCCGGACCTCCCCGGCGTTCGCGGGGATCTGGCGCGCTACTGCGGCGAGATCGAACGGGCCGACCGCACCTTTGGCGAACTGATGAGCATTCTTGTAAAGGCTGGCCATGAAGCCAACACCCTTGTGATTTTCATGGGCGACAACGGCATGGCTTTCCCTCACGGTAAGGGATCGCTGTATGACCCGGGCCTGAACGTGCCGCTTATGGCCCGCTGGCCAGGTAAGATCAAGCCGGGCGTCAC
The DNA here is from genome assembly GCA_043785065.1 of Bryobacterales bacterium. GTDB lineage: Bacteria > Acidobacteriota > Terriglobia > Bryobacterales > Bryobacteraceae > JANXSF01. The sequence continues at coordinate 28,999 of JAYVXT010000813.1, forward strand.
CAAAACTCTGGTCTCGGGCGAAGATTTGGCAGCTACGTTCATGGATGCCGGCGGCAGTAAGCCTCCCGTTGGTGTAACCGGTCAAAGCTTTTTTCCTTTGCTCACAGGCCGCGAATATCAACCTC
>JAYVXT010000814.1:0-10379 GCA_043785065.1 Bryobacterales bacterium
GGCGCAGTTGAACAACTTACTCGCTGGCTCCCGCAAGCAGGAAAAGAGCCAGGCTAATGCAGTACTGGAAGATGCTCGCGCCCGCTATCAACAAGCCAAAAACGATCAGGAGCGCGCCGAGCGTCTGTTCAAGAACGAAGATATTTCTCGCGCCCAATACGACGTGGCGAATACCAATCTGCTGTCCGCGGCAGCCACGCTGCGTTCGGCCGAACAGCGCGTGTCACTAGTTGAGGAAGGCCCCCGCAAACAGGACATCGATCTGGCCCGCGCCCAACTGGAGCGCGCCAAGGCGACCCTGAACTTGACCATGGCCAATGCTGAAGAGTTGAAACGCAAGCAGCAGGAAATGGGAGCCCGCCAAGCGGAAATGAAACGCGCAAACGCAAGCGTGGCAGTATATGATTCCCAGTTGAATGACACTATCGCTACATCCCCCATTGATGGCGTTGTGTTAGTGAAATCGCTGGAGGCCGGCGAGGTGGCGGCGGCCGGTGCGACCGTGGTGACCATTGCCGATATCGAGCATCCCTGGCTGCGCGGCTACGTGCCGGAAACGCAAATTGGCCGGGTCAAGATCGGTCAAAAAGTGAAGCTGCGAACCGATAGCTTCAAAGACAAGAATTACGAGGGCCAAATTACTTACATCTCTTCGCAAGCCGAATTCACGCCCAAGCAGATTCAGACGCAAGAAGAACGCGTCAAGCAGGTATACCGCGTGAAAATCACGGTCGATAATAAAGGCCAGGAATTGAAGTTGAACATGCCCGTGGATGCGGTCATTGATTTGAGTGGAAACTAAGTGCCGGCCGCCATCGAAATTGCCGAACTTACAAAACGCTTCGGCGCAGTTACCGCCGTGAGCAATTTGAATCTTTCCATCGCGAAGGGCGAAGTGTTTGGTTTGGTTGGACCGGATGGCGCCGGCAAAACCACCACGTTGCGCATCCTGTGCGGTTTGGTTGACCCAACGGAAGGCTCCACAATGGTTGCCGGTTTCGACCCCGTGAAACAGACAACGCAACTGCGCGACCAGATCGGTTACATGGCCCAACGCTTCGGCCTGTATACCGATTTGACCGTTGAGGAAAACATCGATTTCTATGCCGACCTGTTCGGCATCGCCCGCTCACTTCTTGAGCCGCTAAAGCAAAAGCTGCTGGCCATGACACGCATGGCTCCCTTCCGTGAACGCGCCGCCGGCAAGCTCTCCGGTGGCATGAAACAGAAACTGGCGTTAATGTGCGCCTTGCTGAATAAACCCGCCGTGCTTCTGTTGGACGAACCGACCAACGGTGTGGACCCCGTCTCCCGGCGCGACTTTTGGTTGATCCTGGAAGACTTGGTGCGCGAAGGCATGACGCTGGTAGTTTCCACCGCTTACTTGGACGAAGCGGAACGCTGCGGCCGCGTCGGACTGATGCATGAAGGCAAGCTGATTCGCTGCGGCACTCCCGCTGAATTGAAAGCCGCCATGACCGGGCGGTTCTGGGAAGTGGAGGCATTAGACATGCGCGCCACCCGTCGTGACTTGGAAACGCGCCCGGGCGTGTTGGGAGTGAAACCATCGGGCGCGACATTGCATGTTCACACAACCGCTGAAGTTACTCTTTCCGATTGGTTGCCCGCGCGCCTCATAGAGCCATCGCTTGAAGATGTGTTTGTCGCTGTCGTTTCCGAAAAGGAGCAACATGCCTGAAGACGATGCCGTCGTGATCGACAGTCTCTGTAAGCGCTTCGGTGATTTCATTGCCGTGGATAACGTTTCGGTGCGTGTCGCCAAAGGGGAGATATTCGGCTTTCTTGGGCCGAACGGGGCCGGCAAATCCACCACCATCCGCATACTTTGCGGCCTGCTTGGGCCAACTTCCGGAAAAGCTACCGTCAGCGGTTTCGACGTCGCCACGCAGCCCGAGCAAGTGAAGCGATCCATCGGCTACATGTCGCAAAAGTTTTCGCTCTACGGGGATCTAACGGTGGAAGAGAATTTAAACTTCTTCGCGGGTATCTATGGCGTGCCTCGTGAAAAGCGCGAAGAACGAAAGCAATTCGCAGTGAACATGGCCAACTTGCAACAGCGCCGTGGCGACCTGACGGCGGACCTTCCCGGTGGCTGGAAGCAGCGCCTGGCGCTGGGTTGCGCCATTCTGCATGAACCGCCAATTCTATTTCTGGACGAACCCACCAGCGGCGTGGACCCCATTGCCCGCCGTTCGTTTTGGGACTTGATCTACGATCTTTCCGCCGGCGGCCAAACGATCTTCGTCACCACCCATTACATGGATGAGGCCGAATATTGCCATCGGGTGGCCTTGATGTACAAGGGCAAGGTGATCGCCATGAACACGCCGCGCGCGCTTAAGCAGGAGCTGGGCGTGAAGAGTATGGAAGATGTGTTCATAAACGAAATCGAAAAGCAGGAGGCGCAAGCAACATGAGCCTGCGCCGCATTCGAGCCGTCTTCCGCAAAGAGTTTCTGCACATCGTCCGCGACCCACGCAGCTTGGGTATGGCTTTGCTTATTCCGCTCTTGATGCTGATGCTATTTGGCTATGCGTTGTCGCTTGACGTGGATCACATTCCCACGATGATCTTCGACCAGGACAACTCCGCAACCAGCCGCGATTTAGTGCAGCGATTCACGGGTTCGGGCTACTTCGGCATAAAGGCTAGCAGCGGCGGGTATGCGTCCATCGAAAAGGGAATTAATACGAATAAGGTCACGGTGGGCATCGTCATTCCACCCGATTTTTCGCGATTGCTGGAAGGTGGCCGGCAAGCCCCTGTACAAGTGCTTCTGGATGGAAGCGATTCCAATACGGCTTCGATCGCCATGGCTTATGTGCAGACGGTTATCGCCACCTACTCGAATGATCGAGTAGGGCAACGCATCAACCAGCGCAGCGGCGCCCGGCCCAAACCACTTGTGGAACCGCAAGTCCGCGTCTGGTACAACAATGATTTAAAGTCGCGTAACTTCATTGTGCCCGGCTTGATTCCGGTGATCCTCATGATTATTGCCGCGCTGCTCACCTCGCTGTGCATCGCGCGCGAATGGGAAAACGGAACGATGGAGCAGTTACTATCCACACCCATCCGTCCCACGGAATTACTGCTTGGCAAATTGGGCGCGTTCTTTGTGCTGGGCGCGGCGGATACCGTGATGTCGATTCTTGCCGGTGTGTACTTGTTCGACGTGCCATTAAAGGGCAGCCTGTTCTCTCTGGCGCTTTCCAGTTTCATCTTTCTCTTCGGTGCGCTTTCCTGGGGAATCTTCGTCTCCGCCGCCACTAAGTCGCAGCTAATCGCCTACCAAGTGGGGTTACTAAGCAGCTTTCTGCCGGCCTTTCTACTTTCGGGCTTTATTTATGCCGTGGAAAACATGCCGACTGTGATCCGATGGATCACAAGCATTGTGCCGGCCAAGTATTATGTCTCCATTATGAAAGGCATTTTCCTTAAGGGAGTGGGCTTGGAGGTGATGTGGCTGGAAGTGGTTTGGCTGACTGTCTACGCCGCCATTGTGTTCGCGCTCGCTGTTAGTAAGATGAAACCGAAAATAGCATAACCTATGTGGGAAAGAATCTTAGTCATCATTCGCAAGGAATTCCGGCAAACGCTGCGCGAAAAACGCATGCGTATCTTCCTGGTGGTTCCGCCCGTCACGCAGCTCATGCTGTTCGGCTTCGCGGTTAATCTGGACATCGTCAACTCACCCATTGCCTGGATGGACATGGATCGCACCACCGAGAGCCGTGAATTGCTCAGCCAGTTCCAAGGCTCTAATCAATTCATCGTGAAGTATATGCCCGAAAGCGATGCCGAAGTACGGAAATTGCTGGATCATAGCGACGTGCAAGCGGTGGTAAAAGTGCTGCCCGGCTTTGCGCGCGAGATTCACAAAGGACACACAGCCAGCGTACAAGTGCTGGTGGATGGCGCCAATTCCAACACTGCTTCCATCCTCATGGGTTACTGCGTGCAGGTAATCCAAATCTATGGACAACGGCTGCGGCCTGCGCCCCCGCCTCTTGGAGCCATTGCCGTTCCACGAGTGTGGTTCAACCCCGACCTGCTAAGCCGCAACTTCTTCGTCCCCGGCGTGATCATGAACATCATCACGATGATGACGCTCATTCTTACTGCAATGGCCATTGTGCGGGAGCGCGAAATCGGCACCATGGAACAGTTGATGGTGACTCCCATTCGCCCCATTGAACTGATGCTAGGAAAAACGCTGCCTTTCGTCTGCATCGGCGCCGTGCAGATGACGCTTGTGACCACCGTGGCGCTGCTTGTGTTCCATATTCCCTTCCGCGGCCACATCAGCACGCTTGTGTTCGCCACTTTGATTTACTTGATGACCACCCTTGGATCCGGCTTATTCCTCAGCACCATTTCGCAAACACAACAACAAGCGCTGATGAGTTCCTTCTTCTTCTTTACGCCGGCGTTCATGTTAAGCGGTTTCAGTTTTCCGATCCGCAACATGCCGCTGCCGGTGCAGTACCTGACACTGTTCAACCCCATGCGTTACTTCATCGAAATTCTACGAGGAATTTTCCTTAAGGGGTTGGGAGTTGAAGCGCTGGCCCCCCAGCTGTTGGCGCTCTTCGCCATTGGCTGCGTGGTGTTGTTCGGCAGTGCGATGCGCTTCCACAAGCGGCTAGATTAACCTGAAAACGGCGCTTGAGTTGACAGGAATAGCGTATTTCACCATTTGGGTGACACAACCACGCACCAGCCACCGATGGCAATCGGGGGATTCCGCGATACTCGTCATTCGCTAATTTGTTGTTTAACCAAGGCTAGTGACAGATCCCCCGGTTATCATCGGGGGCTGGCCGGATGCTTGAACAAATTCTAGAGCAGCATCCAACTGCCATTTCCAGGTTTATGGTTGAATTCGCGTAGAGCAGCCGGGACGCCAAATAATGCGTGCGATTGCGCAGGTGGATCCACCAAACTTTGGAACTCAAAATCTAGTACGAAGTAGCCCAATCGGCCTATTGGATTTGACTATTGAATCGATGAGGATTTAATGGAGGAACTTTCCCCTGTCCCATTCGGCCACTCTACTCATATATTGCCCCGATCAAAAAGGCGTGGTCGCGGCGGTCTCGAATTTCCTGTTCCAACACGAGGCGAATATCTTGCACGCCGATCAGCATCAGGATCACGACTTGAAGTTGTTCTTCATGCGCGTGGAATGGGATTTGACCGACTTCAACTTGAGCGATGATGAGTTCCGCCAGCACTTCACGCCGCTTGCCGAAGGGTTCGGGTTGGATTGGCGTATCGCCTATTCGGAGCATCGGCCCGTCATGGCCATTTTCGTATCGCAGCATCTGCATTGCCTCGTCGATTTGTTGTTCCGCTATCAGATTGGTGATTTGAATTGCCATATCCCGTTCATCATCAGCAATCATGCGAAGGCTCAAGAGTTGGCGGAGTTTTACAAGGTTCCGTTTCATCACATTCCCGCGTCGATGGGAAAAGATGCGATGGAGCGGGCGCAAGCCGCGCTGCTCATATACCATGGCGTGGAGTTGATTGTGCTGGCGCGGTACATGCAGGTGCTTTCGCCGGAGTTCGTAAGGCGGTACCCGCAGCGGATCATCAATGTCCACCATTCTTTCCTGCCCGCGTTCACCGGGGCGAAGCCATATCATGCGGCGCATCAGCGCGGTGTGAAATTGATTGGCGCAACCAGCCACTATGTGACCGGGGAGCTCGACGAGGGTCCAATTATTGAGCAGGATGTGGCGCGGGTGTCGCATCGGGATCAAATTCCGGATCTGGTGCGAATGGGGCGCGACCTTGAATGCCGGGTGTTGTCGAGGGCGGTGCAAGGGCATTTGGAGAGCCGCATTCTTCAATATTCGGGAAAGACCGTTGTGTTTGATTGAGTCACGCGCCGGTGCGGGCTGCTAGAATTACCTTCGAGGCATGCTTCAGCCCATCACGTCCGGTAAGGCGCTGAACGATCAGATCGACCGCGGAAGATTGGCGGATTTCATCCAAGGCTAACTATGCGCGAGACGTTGGAAGTCCACGAACCGCTATTGGTGAATGCCTTGGGCCATTCGGCCGGTGCGGTGATTTTCGCCATTTTCCTTTTTCTTTTACTGCGCGATCGCGGGGGAGTAAGGCTGCCGGACAGCCGCCGCGCCATTGCCGCCACAGCGCTTGCCCTAACCTGGAACCTGGCTTCGCTGGCGGTGCTGCTTTGGAACGCGCGGCCGCTGATCGCTATCTCAACTTCCGCGTTGAGTCTGCTGCCGGCAGTATTGTTGGATGTATCTTTGGCGGGTAACTTCCCATGGATCAAAAGGGTCGGCTACTTACTGAGTATTGCAGCCATAGCGGCGCATATGGTGGAGCTATTTGGCCAATTTCCGGACCTTCATCGCCCGGCGTTGATCTTGATCACCATAGGTTTTGGCGCGTTGACCATTCTGGCCACCGCCTTGCCGGCGATTTCTGGCGCGGCGCGCCAAGGACACGGAGAGCCGCGGCTGGTTGGCGCCATGTCGCTGTTCTTGTTCGCCATGTCTTTTGTGCATTTTCAAAGCGGTGAGGTGAATCAGACTTGGACGCTGGAACTGATTTTGCATCATGCCGGCATTCCTTTGTCGCTGTTCGTGCTGCTACAGGACTACCGCTTCGTGCTGGCCGATGCGTTGATCCGCTTTTTCGCCAATATGCTGCTTGCCTGTGCTTTTGCCGCGGTTGCCGCGCGGATTATGGCGAGGATGGAAGTTCCTAAGCCAGGGGTGGACGAGTGGCTTTACGTGATGAGTGGCGCGTTCGTGTTCGTGCTGTTCGCGGTCACTCGCGGATTCTTTCAGAAATTATTGACCAAACTTGTTTTCCGCCAAGGAGACGTGGCAGAAGCGATGCGTTTGCTGAAGGCGGGACCGGTTGGGCTCTCGAATGAAGCATCGTATGTTGGCTGGGTGCGTGGGCGCGTGGCGGACTTTTTCGGGGCAAGTAACACCGGCGAACCATCGGACGGCTTGTTGGATCAGCTAACCTCGCTTTCGCCGCAGTTACCTACTCTTTCTTCCGCCTTGCCCGAAGTTAGAGAACAACTGGAGCAGTTAGGCGTGCAGGCGATTGCCCCATTGCGAGGGGCCGCCGGAAATCGCCATTCTTATATCCTGCTTGGAAGGCGCAAAGGCGGACGCCCGTATCTGAGCGAGGATTTGGCGGCCTTGGCGATGCTGGCTTCCGAGGCGAGCGAGCAGCTGGAAGTGCTTCATGACGCCGAGCAGCGCCAGTTGATTAGCCAAGCCGAGTTGCGGGCATTGCAGTCGCAGATTCATCCCCATTTCTTGTTCAACGCGTTGAATGCTCTATATGGCGTGATTCCCAGAGAGGCTGCGGGTGCGCGTAAGACTGTTCTAAACTTGGCTGATATTTTTCGTTACTTTCTGCGGGGAGAACGAAGTTACATCGCGCTTGAAGAGGAAGTTACTATTATCAAAGCTTATCTGGAAATCGAAAGCCTGCGGTTGGGGGACAAGTTACAATCGGAAATCGTGATTGACCCGGAAGCACTAGCTGTGCGCATTCCAATCTTAAGTATTGAACCGTTAGTGGAAAATGCCGTGAAGCATGGAGTGGCCACGCAGCAGCGTGGCGGCAAGGTTAAATTGACCGCGTCGATCAAAGACGGAATGCTTGCCGTGACGGTGCACGATACGGGCCCTGGATTTAGTGCGAATGAAAACAATGAAGGCGGACGGGTTGGCCTTGAGAACGTGCGGCGCCGTTTGGAGCTTTGCTATGGGACAGCATCGCGGTTGCACATCCGGCACAATGAACAGGGCACGGAAGTTTCTTTCCGCATCCCCGCGCGAGTCCCGGCGGCCGAGGGGGTTCGATGAGAGTTTTGCTGGTTGACGATGAACCCATCGCGCGCCAGATTCTTCGCGAACATTTGGAATCGTTCCCCGATGTGGAGATCGCCGGGGAAGCGGGGAGTGGCGTGGAAGCGGTTGAAAGGATTCAGACTTTGAATCCCGATGTGGTCTTTCTGGATCTTCAAATGCCCGAGCTTGGAGGCTTGGCGGTTGCGCGAAAACTGCGTGGGAACCGGATGCCGTTCATCATTTTCGTAACCGCATTTGAACAGCATGCCTTGGAAGCCTTTGACGCTGGTGCGGTGGACTATTTACTGAAACCGGTGCGGCAGGAACGCATTGCCGCCGCCATCGCCAAAGTCCGGCCTTTACTAGGGAGCCGCCCGGTTATAGTGGAAAAATCCGGGCCAGTCCCGGCTCGCCGCATTGTCGGCAGGCAAGGATCGGACATGCACTTGCTGGATCCAGCCGAGGTAGTGGCGTTCGAAGCCGATGGCGAGACGGTGTTCGTCATTACGACCGCCGGCGTCCGCTACTACGCTGAACATACTCTGAAAGCGTTGGAGGCAAGGCTCGACCAGCGCTTCCGCCGCGTGCATCGCAAGACGATCATCAATACGGATCACATCCGTCGCATTTCGCCACTATCAAGCAAGCGTTGGCTCTTGAAGATGTCGAATGGTTTGGAGGTGGTGGTGGCGAAGCGCTTGGCGGGGCTAATTCGCGAAGAAACGCGGTGGTGAGCCTTGCCTGTGCTCCTTGCGCTCTTCAGCAAGGCTGCCGCCGGCAACCAGATACTTTGGTCGAGATGCAACTTGTCTGCCGGAACGGAATTTGTCAACAAGTTTGAGATTTAGCACATTGGCGACTACCTACAGTAATTTTCCGCAAATATCGTCGACTAACCTTGACGTGTTCGTAGGATCCATGAAGAAGTTTTAGTTTCCGGGGGGCATCATACTCTAAAAAGCCAGGCGTTCCATTCTGAGCTTGATGCCTCCTTACTTCTTTGTTGAGGACAGCCAAACCCCTAATCGCTGGGCGCTGCGCCTGAAGTATCCTCGGTAGTCTCCAAATATTCCAACTCCTCAGCCCCTGCGGCGAACCGTTTCAAAATTTTAATGGAAACATTCGACGAAAACCCCGCGGTCCGCAGCCGCCGGTAGGCCGATTGTAAATTTTTCGCCTCCGCGAGAAAGACCTTCAAATCCTTCCCCCGGAACTTCCGCGCCAGAAAATCGGCCACCAATTGCCCCTCGTCGGTCCCCTCGTAAGCCTTCTCGGCCATCTCTTTCGCTACGGCATCCGGCACTTGCTTTACCGCCAAATCCCGCAATACACGGGCTTTGCCAAATCCACTACTCTCCTTGCGATATTGGGCGAATGTCGACGCAAAGCGGCGGTCATCTACAAACGAAAATTCCTCCAACCGCGCCATGGCTCCTGCCACTGCACTCAGGTCGGCCGCGCGACTCTGCAGTTTCGTCTTCATCTCCGCCTTTGAATAGTCCCTTTTGCCGAGCAGACGAACGGCATATTGGTAAAGTTCTTCCGGGGCTAGCTTCCGGGGTTGTTTGCGGGGCTGTTCAAATGCCATGTAACAAAATTCTGGCAGTGCGAACGAAGAAAGGCAACCATACGTTACACTGAAAGGCATAGGAGCACAATAAATGGACGACGATAAAAGGCTTTCTTATTTCTTTCTTGGCTTGGGTATTGGCGTAGCCGCCGGAATTCTGTTCGCCCCCAAAACAGGTGAGGAGACCCGCCAACTTCTGAAGAGCAAGGCTGATGAGAGCCTGGATCAGATGAAACGGCGCACCGAGGAAGGCCGCGATTTTGTCACGCGCCGCGCCTTTGAATTCAAAGACACTGCCGCCGACCTTGTGGACCGCGGCAAAGATGTGATCGCCCAAAAGAAGGAACATCTTTCCGCCGCCGTGGAAGCGGGCAAACAAGCTTACCGCGAAGCCACAGCCGGCGATAGTTTGGGATAAGCTGATTGTGGAATAAGATGATTGTGTAACTGGTAGCGCCTCGAGCAAAAACAATGGATAACCGTTTGCTGATTCTCTTAACCCTGGCAGTGGTCATGATTGCCGTTGCTTTGACAGTACAGGCTCTGGTCCTTTACGGCATCTATCGAAAGTCAATCGACATGCATGCCAAGTTCAATGAATTTTTGCCTAAAGCAGAGGCGCTGCTGAAGACTTCTGAAAAAGCTCTCCACGACACCCGCCAGAACATTCTGGAACTCACCACCAACGCGAACGATATTTTGAACACGGCCAAAGGGCACATGGCCCGTATGGATGCCGCACTCACCGACGCCGGCAACCGCGCCCAGATCCACATGGCCAAAGCGGAGATCGTTCTGGACGACACGCTGAATAAAGTCCACAACACCGTAAACACCGTTCACAAGGGAATCTTGACGCCAATCCGTGAAGTAACCGGCGTGGCCGCCGGCATTCGCGCCGCATTCTCTTCTCTCGTCACTTCTCAGCGTCC
>JAYVXT010000815.1:0-3212 GCA_043785065.1 Bryobacterales bacterium
AACCAAACTTGGGACGAGTTTTCCACTGCCTCTCGAAACAGCGCTTTCTGCCGTACATGGCAATTCGCCCGGGGGTACGGCCTTAGCCGGATAACTAAAACCCCTGATGCACCTCATATTTAGAAATCTTTTATAGTTTTACAAACTTTCGAGGTAGGGGTTGAAAGAGATGAATATCCGCGAAGCTACCAAAAGCTACGAAGCGTGGATGCGGAGCTGTACGCCCATAATTGCCGCCGATCTGGCAGAGAAACACGAAAAAATGAGAAAGGACGTCTACTATTTCTTACGTGGGACATTCTATAACTGGATTCAGATGTGGCCTGAAATTTGCCCGGACCTTTCTCGCGCGCCCAAAGTTCTGGCGTCCGGAGATATGCATGTTGGGAGTTTCGGAACGTGGCGAGACCTGGAAGGAAGAATGTGCTGGGGTGTCGACGACTTCGACGAAGCTTATTCATTGGCGTACACCAACGATTTGGTGCGCATCGCAGCCAGCATAAAATTGGTGATCGAGCAAGAGCAACTGACCCTCAAGTTTAAGGCCGGATGCGAAGCCTTACTGGACGGGTACCAGCAGTGCCTCAAAAAGGGAGGGCATCCCCTGGTGCTGGCGGAAGCTGAACAAAATATGGAGCGATTCGGAATCGCGGCTCTAAATCCGGCTCCGGACTTTTGGGAAAAGTTAAATCAGCTTCCGACCGCTAACAATTTGCCCGCCGAGGCGAAGAAAATTCTTAAGGCATCGTTGCCTGCAAAATCGAAATGCAAAATGGTCCGCAGGAAAGCAGGAATGGGAAGCCTTGGGCAACAGAGATTCGTGGCGATTGCCGAATGGGAAGGCGGATGCATTGCGCGCGAGGCCAAAGCCATGGTTCCTTCGGCTTGCGTCTGGTTACAGGGCCGGCCAGGGCAAGGTCAGAGTCACTATAAACAAATTATTGATGGTGCGGTCCGATCAAGGGACCCCTTCCAAAAAATCACGGGCACGTGGCTGCTCCGGCGGCTATCGCCAGACTCCAATCCGATCGATATTACCGAGCTGCCAAGGAAGCGGGACGAAGAAATCCTGATACAAGCGATGGGCTGCGAAGCAGCGAACATCCATTTAGGCAGCAAACGGGCAATTAAGGCGGTTTTAAAAGATCTCGGTCGCAGAAAAGCGACTTGGCTGCGTGACGGAGCAAAGGAAATGGCCAAGGCTGTCGAAAAACAATGGAACAAGTATAAGAAGGAACTATAGCAATAAGCATGCCCGGTCCCAACATGTTAGCCCCAAACAATCCCGCTATTCTTTTTGATTTGGATGGCACGCTGATCGACAGTGTTTATCAGCATGTTATGTCTTGGCGGGAGGCCTTCGCTCAAAATCACATTTACCTTCCGGTGTGGAAGATACACCGGCGCATTGGCATGAGCGGGCAATTGTTCGTCCCAGTGCTGTTGCGAGAAATGGGGCACAGAACAAGTACGGCACAGATTGAAAAATTAGAGAAGCGCCAGGTTGTGGCCTTTGAGAAAAAGATCAAGGAGATTCAAGTCCTTCCAGGCTCAGACGATTTGCTTCGAGGACTTTCGCGACGGGGAATTCGGTGGGCGATAGCCTCCGGCGGAAACCGGAATCAAGTCGAGAAACTTTTGAGTAATCTGGAAATACCGGCTTCCACGCCGGTTATTACCGGCGATGACGTGAAAAAGGCCAAGCCCGCGCCAGATATTTTTTTTCTGGCTGCGGAAAAACTTGGGGTGAAACTAAGTGAATCGGTGGTAGTCGGCGACAGCCCGTGGGATCTTCTTGCGGCGCGTCGCATGAAAGCTTTAGGAATAGGGTTATTATCGGGCGGGTACGCAAAAGAAGAGTTGGAATCGGCTGGCGCCCACCGCGTTTACGAGAGTCCACTATCGTTTCTGCAAAATCTGGCGGATATTGGTATTTATCCGGACCGTTAGAACCATCCTATAGTTGAAATTTGAGATCGGTCCTGTAAAGGGAGACGGCGGCGTTGCGCCCCGCATCTAACTGGTAGTCCTAAAATGACAACGCAAAACCAGCGCAGCGCGGATCCTGCGAAGGGTTCGGATCTCACGCTCTTTCACCCCGCGGTTCGCCAATGGTTTTCCGCCGTATTTGACGCGCCTACCCAGCCTCAGAGATTAGGCTGGCCAGCCATCGCCCGCGGTGAATCCACCTTAATTCTTGCGCCAACGGGCACCGGCAAAACGCTGGCGGCATTTCTATGGTGCATCAATGAACTGATGTTTGCGCCCGTCCCGGAAGACGCCCGCCGGTGCCGGGTGCTATATATTTCGCCGATCAAAGCTTTGGCCGTTGATGTGGAGCGCAACTTGCGCTCGCCGCTGATCGGCATTTCCCAAGCTGCGGAACGATTGGGAGAGAAACATCATGAGGTTACCGTGGCAATACGCAGCGGTGACACTCCACCGGCAGAACGCGCGAGGTTTGCGCGGCATCCTACGGATATTTTAATCACCACACCCGAATCCCTTTATTTGTTGCTGACTTCCAATGCGCGCGAGGCTTTGCGCTCCGTCCGAACAGTGGTAATTGACGAAATTCACGCGGTGGTCTCTTCAAAACGTGGCGCTCATCTGGCGCTTTCGCTGGAACGGCTTGCGCGGCTTTGCGACGGACCGCTGCAACGGATTGGACTTTCCGCTACCCAGAGGCCGCTGCAAGAGGTCGCCAATTATTTGGGGGGTGCCAGCGGCACTCGCCCCGAAGAACAGCCACCCGATCCGTCTGGCGAAAGTATGGAAGCACTCCTGACCGAGCCGCCCGCTGCTGTCTATAGTTTTCGCCCGGTAACCATCGTGGATGCCGGAGAGCCGAAAAGATTCAAACTGCGCGTTGAAGTACCCGTGGAAGATATGGCGCGGCTGGACGAACTTGATCCACTGCCGAGTGGGCCGGCGGCGAAAGGACCGGTCCGGCCTTCCATATGGAGCGCAATTCATCCCAAGCTCTTGCAGTTGGTGAGAGAACACCGGTCGACATTAATTTTCGTCAACAGCCGCCGGCTTGCTGAACGAATTTCAGGCGCGGTAAACGAATTAGCCGGAGAAACTTTGGTTCGCGCTCATCATGGCAGCGTGGCCGTGGCGCAGCGTAAAGAAATTGAGGATCGCCTCAAGCTGGGCACGTTACGCGGACTTGTGGCCACATCTTCCCTCGAGCTTGGAATTGATATGGG
>JAYVXT010000816.1:0-10369 GCA_043785065.1 Bryobacterales bacterium
TACAATCGCGGCCATATGCGATTAACTCTGGCCCTCCTCACCGTTCTGCCGCTGTACGCTCAAATCAAATTTCGTCCCCAGGAAATCCAGAACAACTTCGGCGTGGTTTATGCCGTCTCCGTTGAGGATGTCAACAACGACGGCAAACCCGACATTGTCGCCATCAGTCCGACGCAGGTAGTCTGGTTTGAAAATCCCACTTGGACCAAACATGTCATATTGGATGGCGCCACCAAGAAAGACAATGTCTGCTTTGCCGCTTACGACATTGATGGCGATGGCAAGCTGGACTTCGCCATTGGCGCCGATTGGCAAGCCGCCAACACCCAATCCGCCGGAACGCTGCAGTGGATTGGCATGGACAAAGAGAATCCCGCCGGCCCCTGGAAAATGCATCCACTGGGCAACGAGCCCACGCTGCATCGCATGCGCTGGGGCGATGTGGATGGCGACGGCAGGAAAGAATTGATCGTCATGCCGCTGCAAGGAAGAGGAACCAAGGGCCCGGATTGGGAAGGGCAGGGCGCGCGGATTCTGGTGTTCCACGTTCCGAAAGATCCGATCCATGATCCCTGGCCGATGGAAGTGGCCGATGATTCCCTCCACATCGTTCACAACTTAATCGTCACGGATTTTGACGGAGTGGGAAGAGACCAAATCCTGACAGCCAGCAAAGAAGGAGTTTATGTTCACAAGAGATCCAGCGCGGGCAAGTGGGAAAAGCGCCTGATCGCCGTCGGCAATCCCGGCGAAATCAAGCTGGCAAGGCTGAATGCCAAACAACGGGCCATTGCCACTGTTCAACCATGGCACGGCAACAGTATCGTTGTTTATGAGGAACCGGCGGCGGGCGGCGCGGCGCAATGGCCGAAGAAGGTTTTGGACGAAACCTTAACCGGAGCTCATGCGCTGGGCTGGGGTGATTTCGATGGTGACGGCGTTCCTGAACTGGCTGTTGGATGGCGTGACAAAAGCTTCGGGGTGGCTTATTATAAGCGGCTGCCCAATGGCGACTGGTCCGCGCGAGCGATGGTGGATGATGGCGGCATGGCGGCGGAAGATCTTGTGGTAGCGGACCTGGACGGCGATGGGTTACCGGAGATCATTGCCGGAGGCCGCAAAACGGCGAACGTGAAAATTTACTGGAATGAATCGAAGCGAGCCAAGCCTGTGCGTGTTGTGAAGTAGCCGATGTTAACATGTTGGCAAGGGGGGGAGGCTCAAAGAAGTACCATGGCTCAAGCGATTTTCCGGCGTCGGTGGATCAGGCGTATTTGTTGGAAAAAACCGGCAGGGATCTAAGCAAGCTTCGCCTTTCGGCATTCAAGGAGCGGATATTCCAATTGAATCCTTGGAGTTCGGACTGGTGAACGGAGTCTTCCGCCAACATGGTGATCCGTGCAATAAAGACAGAGAGACACTGGAAACCATCGTTAGGGAGCATCAGGGCATCGATTAAAGTGGACTTACGGATGCCGCGATGGGCAAGGGGGTGCTTCCAAATTTCAAAACAACAACTTCAATCCAAACTGAAGCTGCCGGTTCGCCCGCGCCGTACTCGAAATCGACCCAAATTGCGCGTTCCCCAACGTCAACGCCGGCGTCCCCAATTGCGGATGGTTGAACAAATTGAACCCCTCGGCCCTGAACTCCACGCGCATCCCTTCACGCCGCTTTATAAGGAAATTCCGCTGCAACGAAACGTCCGTGCTCACGATTCCAGGCCCAGTCAAAATATTGCGTCCGGCATTGCCGATCACGTATGGCGTCGGAAATACAAACGCCGATGTGTCAAACCACTTTGCCACCGCCGGGTTATCCAACTTGCCGTTTGCGATTCGGTTCGGCCAATTGGTCGTCCCCGTATTCGCATTGTCGAAATTCAGGTTCAGAGTAAACGGAAGCCCGCCGGACAAAGTCGTGATCCCGCTTAACGCCCAGCCACCCAACAAATACGACGCCGGCCCCGACGTTACGTACTTCTTTCCGGCCCCGAACGGCAAATCCCAAAATCCACTCACTACCCCGCGCTGCCCAGTATGGTGATCGGACAATCCGTAGTTCAACCGTCGATTGCGAGCATCGGAAATCGCTCCCGACCCGCTTGAATTCGTGCAGCCATCGCACAGATCAATCGTCGTTTGCATGTCGAGCGACTTGCCGAAAGTGTACACGCCGAGCACACTGAATCCACCGGCGAAGCGGCGTTCGAGCCGCGTGGAAAGGCCCTGGTAGTTGCTGGTCACCCAAGGATCCACCTTCAAGATGCTGCCCGAGGTTAGATTGCCCAGTGGCCTCCTAGTGGTGACCGCGCCCGGACCAGGCAAGGGCTGATTGCCTTCATAAGCGCCATACAGCTTCACGCCGTGATTGCCGACGTAACCCACTTCCCATACCAGATTTTTCGTAATTTCCTTCTGCATGTTGATGTTCCATTGCTGGACGTAAGGCAGCGTGAACCGGGTGCTCCAACTGCGAATTTGCGCCGTATTCTTCGGGTCAAGCTTATAGGTATTCGGATCAATCGCGGCGGGGCGCGCGGGCAATGCAACGCTTAACGGAATGGTACTGGAAATGTTTAATTGATCACTTACTAAGGCAAAGCCGCCGAAACCCACAAATGGCGGATTATTGGTCATGCGCTGGCTGACGCCAAATCCTTCGTCCTGGGCGAAGAAAATACCGAAGCCGCCGCGAATCACCATGGCGCCCGGAGCCCTATAAGCAAATCCAGCGCGCGGCGCGAAATTGTTCTTGTCGGTTTCCTGCAGCGCACGAGGCAAGCGCGGATCGCCGGCCAGCACATACTGCCCATACAGCGGACTGCCGCTATCGAGCACCAAGTTCGCCAAACGGTTATTGGCATCGTAGAACGGCTTGGTAAGCTCGTAGCGGATGCCCACATTTAACGTCAGCCGCGACGTAATATTCCAATCGTTCTGCGCATAGAAATACACATTGCGCGCACGCTCATTGGCGTCCGATGGCGTTCCCGTCGTGATCGAATTCGGCAATCCTAGCAGGATGTCGGCAACGCCGCTACCGGAGCCCGGCCGGCGCTGTGGATTCTGCGTAAAAACGCCGGTGAAGCCATAGGATCCGCGCCCGTCCAGCGTGGCGAAAGTGGGCGCATCAATGTATTGAAAGTCGACTCCGATCTTGGTGGTCTGCTTACCATGCACGATGGAGACATTGTCGGAAAAGTTATACACCTTGGACTTCTTCGTAACCGGAACGTTGTCGAAATTGACGGGCCGCGCACCCAATCCGGCATAGCCGGTGACGTTGAACGAAGGCATGCCGGACTTCACGGATGGCGCGAGCGCATTGGGAATCAAGTCTTCAAGCGGCTGAGTCGCGTCCTGCGTCAATCCCACATAGTTGTAAGCGAAGCGCGCTTCATTGATAAGCGTGGGCGATAAGATGCGCGTGTAGCCAACGCCAAAACTGCGGGCCGGCACATCGCGCACAACTCCGGTTTGAGCGCCCAACGGAAGCAATGGCAGCGCGCCAAACGCGCCTTGATCGAGGGACCAGCGCGTGAATAAAGTGTCCTTGTCGCTTAGCTTCATATCGCCGCGCACGGTTGCGTTGTGCGCACGAGTGGAAAGCAGCGGGCTGTTGAAATAGTTGGTGGCGGCGGTGCTCCGCGGGTCGGGATAGCGATCCACCAGGCTCTTGCCCAGCTTGTCAAAGCGGCTTGCGGGGATGGTATTGTTTGGGAAGGCATCGCGAATCGATCCGCCGCCTGCGGGGTTGGCGCGCGTAGTTTGCGGGTCGAAAATTGGAGTGAGGAAGACGCCATTACGTTCCGAGGCGAGCGGCACCGAACCACTGGCGGTTGACCCTTGGCTGATGTGTGTCCGCTGGTAAGCCGTGTGCCACCAGGCACGGTTCCGGATAATCCTGCCACCCACCGAGCCGCCGTACTGATGTTCCACAAATAAGGGTTTAGCCGAGGTGGCGGGCAAAAAGTAATCGCGAGCGTCAAATGCGTTGTTACGAAGAAACTCAAATGCCGAACCGTGCAGTTCATTCGTGCCCGACTTAGTAACCACGGTAATCACCGCGCCGGCCGAAGCACCATACTCGGCGGAGTAATTGCTGGTTTGTACCTTAAATTCCGAAATTGCTTCGAGGGAAGGGCGCATGGCGTCGCGGGCGCGATTATCGAGTCCGCGTAAGTAATTCTGATTGCGGGCGCCATCTAATAGGAAAGCATTCTGTAATCCACGATTGCCGTATGCCGAAAAGGATAAATCCCGCGTTCTTGTGTTGGGCACAGTGCCCGCTGAGATATTGCCCAGTTGTAGATAATTGCGCCCATTTAGAGGCAACTGTTGCATTGTTCGATTATCTATAGTTTGGCCCACTGTGTTTGTGGTTTGCTCCAACAATTCAGCGCTAGCGGTAACTGTGACTGTATCCGTCATGGCGCCAATATCAAGGGCGAGGTGCAAATTCAACACATCGTCCACGCGTAGAGTAAGTCCCGAACGGGTAAGTTTCTTGAAACCCGCGGCGCTAACTTCAATAGTGTAATTGCTGGGCCGCAGCAACGGGGCGGCGAAAGCGCCATCGGGGTTGGTCATGAACTCACGAACCACTTCGCCAGTATCGGTACCCAATAGCCTTACTTTGGCTCCCGCTACTACCGCTCCGGAGGCATCCTGGATGACTCCGTTGATAGTGCCGGTGGACGTTTGAGCGAAGCAGATACTAACGGATGCGGCCAATGTCAACATACGCGAAATATTCAATATAAATAGATTGTCCCGAAACATAAATGAAACTATATCACCTTTAGAATGAAATTGTATAAGAGCATTGGCGATTTCGTGGTATTATAAAGTTGATCACGAAGCGCCCAGCCGACCCCGTTGCGAGTGGGCTTATAGACTAAGCGAACAGTGAGTTTTAAGCAATGCTAACCAAGAAATCTAAATCCACAAGTGTATCTACTCCAGAAATCAGTGTGAGTCCGGAAGTAACAAAGCCCCGCGCCCGCACTAAATCCTCAACCTCCCCAATCGATTCAATATCGGTTGAAAAGCCAGTGAAGGGAGTATCCACTGTTCGACACACCCGCGTTTCTTCGCGGAAGCCAGTAAAATCGGCGGAAATAATGGCCCAAGCCATTGCATCCACCGACGTGGCTTCTCGCGCTTATCACATTTGGCTGGAGAGCGGCTGCCCGGAAGGAACCGAGCTTGAAAACTGGAATCGCGCGGAGCAAGAATTAGGCGCAATGACAGTCGGCCAATAAGTGATCCCTTCTGAGGAACTCGCGCAAAACGGACTCGCTTCGGCTAATGGAATTAGCGAATTCCTCCAACATTTGGGGCCGCGCCGAAGCGGCCTTTGCGCTTTTAAGGAACACGCGCAAAACGGGGCTCCGATGGCGAGAAAATTCGCATGTTCCTCCAATATTTGGCGGCCCTGCCACCGGGCCCTTTGCGCTTGAGAGGAACACGCGCAAAACGGACTCGCTTCGGCAAATCAACTCGTGGTTTCTTAACTGCATTTCGCCACGCCGAAGCGGCGTTTGCGCTAACTTGGAATGCTGGCGCCGGACAAATCCCGCGCTAGCGTTTTAGTTGTACTGCAATCCACTCCAACACCGGAGCGATCTCTTCGCCCGTTGGAAGTAGTGCCCCTTTCTTGGGCATCTCACCCGTACTTACTTTTTCGTAAATCTTCTCCCACTCCTTCTTTTCCTTTGACGCTTGCGTTGCCCGCATTTTCAGTAGAGGCGTTATATCCAATCCACCTGCTTTCGCTTGTTCGTTGTGGCACGCCGCGCAATAGTTTTCAAGGAACGGTTTTATGGTCTGTTCATAAGGATCCTCCGCCCTCAGCGCCGAAATAGCAACCATGCAAAGCAAAATGAAAATAGAGTAGATGCCCCCGCCTTTGCGGGGAGTTTTTACAACTTCGTAAGCAAGATTTACCGGAAAGTTTTCCACAGCCAGTCCGTAACGTGTTGATTTCTATAGTGACACAGTTTGGCATTTGTATTGCAAATGTTAAAGCCGAGGTTAATGGTGCCCACTATGAATCAAACACTGCTCGTAATTCTTTCCGCCGGAGTGTTGACTTTGTCCACAACCGGTTGCGCAACCAAGAAACATGTAATGGCGAAGATCGCTCCTATTGAAGGCCGTCTTGGCGAAAACGAAAAGAAGACCAAGGAAAATAGCGCTGATATTGACCAGTTGCACGCTCAAACATCGAAGACCGATGAGCGCGTGAGTGACGTGGATCGACAAGCTAAAGCGGCTAATCAGTTGGCCGGCGACGCAAAGAATGCAGCAGGCATGGCGCAAACTAAAGCCGATGCGGCTCACGGTTTAGCTACCGACGGCATTGCAAAGACTGACCGCCTTTCGGCGAATGTTAACGATTCGCTGGACAAACTCTATTCCAACCTCGACAACTATCAGAAGCTGAACGAAGCGGCCATATTGTTCCCTTCGAACGTTTTTGAATTATCGAAGGATTCGAGAGCTCAGCTGGATGCTCTTGTAGCGCCACTGACCACGAAATCGAAATTCATCCTGGAGGTTCGCGGATTTGCCGATACAACCGGCCCAACCGATTTGAATTTGGCACTGAGCCGTCAACGCGCCGAAGCCGTAGTGCGCTACCTCAATATTACTCATAATATTCCTCTACGCAGAATCCAGGTTCTTGGCGCAGGAACGGAAGCTCCCGCCGCGGATAACAAGACCCGCACGGGCCGGCAACAAAACCGTCGCGTAGAAGTTAAAGTCTTTGCTCTGCCTGAGGGTAGATCAGAGAAGCCCGTCTCAGCGTCTCTGTAAGGCGATGTTGGCGGGATTTTCTGTAGTGTGCTATCTGCTTCCTCGAACCAAGTCCAAAATCTAGGACATCCGGGCCTCCTATCAAGGCCCGGATTATTTCTTTTTTAATGACAACTATCTCGTGGGGACTAAATTCCGGCGGCTTTAGCCCGGCTGGACAAGAGATCGCGAATTTCCACAAGCAGCGTTTGATCCGTTGTCGGACCTGCGGTCATGGGTGCCGGAGCTGCTTTCTTCATCTTGTTCACTGCTTTTACTAACAGGTACAGGGCTGTGGCGACAATTAGAAAGTTGAGGATATCGGTAAGCAGCATACCCGTTGTCATTACAGGTATGCCGGCGGCTTTGGCCTCCGCCAAGGTCCTTACAGGCTTGTCGCTAAGATTAATCAAGATGTTGTTAAAATCGACGCCGCCCAATATCCTGCCGATGGGTGGCATCATGATACCGTCGGTGAAAGTCCCGACGATTTTCCCAAACGAAGCGCCCATGATGACGCGACTGCCATGTCGAGCACGTTTCCCTTGACCGCGAACTCTTTGAAATCTTCAAACATTGTAAAGTTTCCTCCCACAGATTTAGCCTGTGTAGGATACACCCGATTGGGGGAGAATGCGATGTACTGATCCAGACACATCCAACTGCCGTTTCCAGGTTAATAAGCAAGAATAAAAATTCCAAAAAGTTGGTGGCGAAAATAGAGACGGCCATCGAGAAGGGGTTCGGGTTCAAGCCAAGGGTGGTTGTCCGGGCAAGTTCGCAACTTGACGAAATCATCCAACGCAATCCTTTCGCCGCGCGATTGGATATTGAACCGAGTAAAATGCTGGTGACTTCCTTGCCACCGACCCCGGCGACGATGTGCGCCGCAAAGTGAGGGAGATCAAGGTCTGTCCCGAAGAGCTATTCATCGAAGGGCGCGAGTTGTTTACCTATTATCCGGATGGCGTCGGCCAATCCAAATTAAATGTAACTTTGCTCGAAAGGACATTGAGTACGCCTGGCGCGGAATTGGAATAGGGTTTTGAAGTTGCTCGAAATGAGTAAGGCTTTGGGGTAGATAGCGGCCATTAACCCCTAACTCTGAACCCTTGTTCGGCATCGCTAAGCAGCACATCCAACCGCGCAAGCCTTTTGGAAACCTGGTCCACGCCGAACCTGACATGTTTGCGCATGGCGCGGTCAGCTAGTTTGGCATCGCCTTGGTTTAGCGCCTCCATTAGGACTATGTGCCAACGCTCCGGAAGGCGATAAAACTGGGTGTGGCTGGAAAATAACCAAGCGATCACCAGTGTCTGATTTCGTTCTATGGCGCCGCATAACGTTTGGCAGCGGGCGCGTTGCGCCAATCGCATATGGAATTGGGAATGAGTTTGATGGGCTTCAAACAGCTTTTGCGCCAACTCTTCACCGCGGCACTTGGAAACCTTTTCGTACATCCTGTCCAGTTCCACGGCGAAGTCCAGCATTTCGGCCTTATCGGCTTCCGTTGCCCGTTCGGCGTAAAGCCTGGCGGACATCGTCTCTAGCGCTTCGCGCAAAACGTAGTGGCCCGTTACATCCTCTTCCGTAGGAATGCGCACGCGCGTTCCGACACGCGCCCGGCTTTCCACCAAACCTTCGGCTTCAAGCCGCTGCAGTGCTTCGCCCACCGGCAGCAAACTCATGTTGAGCCGGACCGCTAACTTGCGACGGGATAGTGGAGTGCCAAGCGGCAAGTCACCCCGCAAAATTTGAACTCGCAAAGTGTCGTAGGCTTGCTGTGACAAACTTGCACTGGCGGCGCTTCGTGCTTTTTCTTGAACGTGCATCCGATCTCCCCGGCCATTTGAATCCCCTCATCCCAAATCCGCAGCGAAATGATGCTTGAGTTCATATCAAGTCTTAAGGCAGAATGCAAGCTGTTTTGAAAAGCTGTCGTTTGAGGTACGCGACCAAAACAGAGCTCCCGCGCGGCGAGAGCTTCGTGTTCCCTCAATATTGGCGGCCTGCCACCAAGCCCTTTGCGCTTCTTGAGGAACACGCTCAAAGCGGAGATCCGGCGGCGGTCAACTTACGTCTACTCAAACATTGATTGTCCGGACGGAAGAAATCCGATGTCCTATGTCTTCGAGAAGAAGGAGACTTTGCGTCCGATGATCATTTTTACCAGTAAGTGTTCGGTGGTTCGTGTAATTCCCACGCCTACGCCGAAGTTGAATTCCCACTTGTCCCCAAAATCGAGATCGATGGTGGGGATGAATTGATGCCCCTGTTCCACATAGGGATCAAAGCGGCCAACCGGTCCCAGCCCGCCGTAGTATTCCAATCCTATAGCAGCCTTCCTGATGGTTTTTACACTGGCTTTGGCATTGGGAGAGAAGATGAATCCATTACGAATGCCGGGGCCATGGAACGCGCGTCCCACGGCGGGGTTAAACGCAATATAGAGTCGTCCGATATCTTTGTCCACAATTGGCCTTATCTCAAAGTTCCAAGTGTCTGGCGAATAGCTGGCCCGCTGATATCCGATTTCGCCGGAGAGGCTTAACCCGACCGGCCACTTCCATGCTTCCGGTATCCGGACGCGGGGCCGGATATGATCGCCCACCCATTGATAGCCGTAACCGGGATTGTAACTAGTGAACACATAGAAACCAGTTTCAAACCAATCATTAAAGCCGTGAGTGATTTCGAGAGTTTCCCGCAAGGCATGGTTTGTCGGCCTTTGGCCGTCCACGATTTTCTTTTGGCCTTCAAACGCGAAGTTGGTGTGCAACTCAATCATCGTTTTGCCCTTCTCCATGGTGTCGGAG
This sequence comes from Bryobacterales bacterium, assembly GCA_043785065.1. Taxonomy (GTDB): domain Bacteria; phylum Acidobacteriota; class Terriglobia; order Bryobacterales; family Bryobacteraceae; genus JANXSF01. Next base: position 9,620 of record JAYVXT010000816.1, read on the forward strand.
CCGTAGGTTTGGATCTCGTAGTTCTCTTGAGCGGACAAGCTCACGCCCAACGCACAGAGGAGGAAAAGGAATTTCATTTGGAATCAGTTTGTATGATCTCATATGAGCTGAATCACCAGCAATTGGCGCGCTAATTAACTAACAACTAAGTTGCTAATTTGTTGCAGGCGCGTATCATTGGTTTGCTGCTGGGTCTTTACTATCCGGATTGGTCAACACTGTTCACTTAGGCCCGCGACTAGCCCCCGATGGAATCTGGGAGCGCCGGACAAGTCCGACGATCCCGGTCTACGACCGGCACACGGGCGTACCCTGGCAAGCCTCTTTGTTCGTGGCCGCGCTCGGGGCAAGTTCCTACACTTGGGCCGAAGCCACACGCGGCCAGCAGATGGAGGCATAGCTCAAAGGCCACGTCCATGCGTTCGAATACTTCCAGGGCATTCCACAACTGGCAGTGCCCGGCAACACCAAGACAGCCGCCACCAAGGCGCATCGCTATGACCCGGATCTGAATGCCACTTACTACAACTTCGAGCTCGAATGCGGCTTCGGCATTGTCCCGGCGCGGCCATGCAAGCCCAAGGACAAAGCCAAGTGGAAAGCGCCGTCCAACTGGCGCAACGCTGGATCGTGGCGGCGCTGCGGCATCGCAAGTTCTTCTCGCTGGAAGAACTCAACGTGGCCATCCGGGAGTTACTCCACAAACTGAACCACCGGCCATTCCGGAAGAAAGAAGGGACACGAGCCAGC
>JAYVXT010000817.1:0-3206 GCA_043785065.1 Bryobacterales bacterium
CGGCCAAGCAGCCGCACTTTCCTGGTAAGGCAAAGCATGTCATTTTTCTATATCTAAATGGCGGCCTTTCTCAGATTGATTCATTCGATAGAAAAGTCGCCCTGGACAAATTTGATGGCAAGCCGCTGCCTTACGAAGTCCCCAAGACGGAGTTTGCTACCATGGGCCATAAACGATTGGCAAAGGATAGGGATGGCCCGGTGGTGGCCCTGATCGAAGACTTGAAATCCCGTGGCTTGCTGGATGAAACGCTGGTCATTCTGGGCAGTGAATTCGGGCGGACGCCAGTTGTGCATACGAGAGGCGCCGCGGCTGTTCAGGCTGGAAGAGATCACAATACGAAATGCTTTACGACACTGCTGGCGGGCGGTGGAATTAAGCAGGGAAAGATCTACGGAACAACAGATGATTTCGGCTTTAAGATTGTAGAAAACCCGGTGCATGTCCACGACCTGCATGCAACGATTCTCCATAGCCTCGGGTTCGATCACGAAAGGCTTACTTACAAATATAGCGGCAGGGACTTCCGGCTGACCGATGTTCATGGCAGAGTAGTCAAAGACCTTCTAGCATGAATACGGATAGGCTTCTTTCTCGTCGCGATCTGCTGGCGGCGGCTCCCGTTGCGGCGGGAATGCTGTCCAGCCGGGGGGCAAATGCCTCACCCGCGCCAACCAGTGCAAGAAATGTGCTTGAGGCATTCGATTACAAGGACGTCACGCTCCTAAGCAGCCGATGGCGGGCGCAAGTGCTGGCGGCGCGCGATTTCTATCTCAACATTGCCGATGACGATATTCTGCACGGATTTCGCCGTGATGCTTCGCTAGCCTCACCCGGTAAGCCGCTGGGCGGCTGGTGCAAGGATAACAGTTCCATGGTGTTCGGCCAATGGCTTAGTGGGATGGCGCGGCTTTATAGCGCAACCGCGGATACAGAGTTGGTTGAGAAAGCCTCGCGGCTGCTGGCTGGTTGGGCGAAGACGATTGGGTCCGACGGCGATTGCCGGATGCGCCATTACACTTACGACAAAATGGTTTGTGGCGTGGTGGATATGAAGCGATACGCTGGCCACCCCGACGCCGGGAGACTGTTGGAAAAGATCACGGATTTTGCCATTCGCAGTTTTGAACATGACCACATGAAGGTTGTCCCGAGTCATAACACCATGTATTACGGCTTGCCCCAGGAATGGTACACGCTAGCTGAGAATTTATATCGCGCCTATCAACTCACTGGTGCGGAGAAGTTTAAAACGTTTGCCGAGACCTGGCATTACCCGAACTATTGGAATAAGTTCGCCAATTCGCCCAAGGCGAAAGAGGCGCAGGGAGTTCACGCGTATAGCCATGTGAGTTCGTTCAGCAGCGCCGCGATGGCATACGCCGTGACAGGCCAAACTTCGTACCTGCAAATTCTTCGCAATGCTTACGACTACCTGCAACAGACTCAATGTTTTGCTACCGGCGGATATGGTCCTAACGAAAGGCTAATGAGCCCTGGCGGCGCTTTGGGCAAATCTCTTGAGACCCGATCGGATTCATTCGAGACCATCTGTGGATCGTGGGCTGGGTTCAAATTGTCGCGGTACCTGATGCAATTTACGGGGATGGCTCGTTACGGGGATTGGATTGAGCGGCTGTTTTACAATGGCGTCGGAGCGTCTTTACCTCTCCGTCCGGGCGGTAGAAATTTCTACTACTCCGATTACAGGGTTAGCGGTGGCATGAAGGTCGACTATTGGGAAAACTTCACATGCTGTTCGGCCACCTACATTCAAAACATGGCCGACTATCACAATCTGATCTATTACCGGGATGCGGCGTCTCTATATGTGAATCTCTACGTTCCTTCCGAAGTAACCTGGCAGGGAGTGACCATCAAGCAGCAGACGGACTATCCTGCGGCCGATTCAAGCACATTAAAGATCGAATCGGAAGGCGGGGTGGATTTCGCGATCAAATTTCGGGTGCCAGGCTGGTCGCACGGCATGACGATCCACCTGAACGGCGCTGAAAGCGGAGTGGCTTGCCGGCCCGGCGAATGGGCGGTTCTTTCGCGGAAATGGTTGAAGGGAGATCAGGTAAAAGTACGGATTCCTTTGGAATTCCGCACGGAACCTGTCGATGAACAACATCCCGACAGGATCGCGATTGTTAAGGGACCAGTGGTATTTGCGTTGGATTATAACTACCACGACCCGGCCTTCGATCTTCCCAAGACCGATGCCGAACTCAACCACTGGCTGATCGCCGGCGAAGGGCCCTCCACTTACCGGATTCAACGGCCGGACGGGCGGCACGTGCGGCTGAAGCTCCGGCCATTCTACGAATTTGCAGAGCAGTTTCCTTACCTGATGTATTTCGACAGGAAGGCTGCGGCTTACGCCCTTTGGTAAAGATTCCCAGGAGTAACCTTGATCAATATTGTCCGCTTTACAGTGCTCTTCCTCGCGGTGCAGGCAGTGTCACTGGCTCAATTTCAGGAATTACTAGATTCACTCGAATTTAGAAACCTCGGACCATTTCGTGCAGGTGGATGGGTGTCGGACGTTGCTGTTCCCGATTCGCCGCAGTCCGCGCACGAGAAGGTACTCTATGTAGGGGCACGCTCGGGCGGTGTGTGGAAGTCCGTCAATGCCGGAACCACATTTGAACCTGCCAGTGATTCAATTGGAATTGCTTCGGTTGGAGCTTTGGCGGTTGCCCCCTCGAATGCGGATATTGTTTGGTTGGGCTCCGGCGATGCGTCAGCCACAAGGAGCGCCTATCACGGTAACGGCATCTATCGCTCAGTGGACGGCGCCAAAACCTGGAAGAGAATGGGGCTTGAGGATACGCAGCACATTGCCCGAATTGCCATTCATCCTTCTAATTCGGAAGTAATCCTGGTAGCTGCCCTTGGACCGCTTTATTCGCCGAGTCAGGCAAGAGGCATTTTCCGCTCAACGGATGGTGGCGTCAATTGGACGCAAACGCTATACGTGAACGACACGACGGGCGGGATCGATATGGTGAGGGATCCCCGGAATCCGGATATCATTTTTGCCGCGACATATGATGCCCAACGCCAGCCTTGGCGGTTACGCGATGGCGGCCCGGGGAGCGGGATCCATAAATCGCTCGATGGCGGGATTTCCTGGAAGCGCTTGGAGCAAGGTCTGCCAACCGGTCAAATGGGGCGCATCGGTTTGGACATTGCGCGCAGCC
>JAYVXT010000818.1:0-10324 GCA_043785065.1 Bryobacterales bacterium
CATGGTGTGTCTCCAAGTAGGATCCCACCCATGTTCAAATTACGACTTCAACTTCACGGATTTTCGCGCCCGCTGACCGAACCCCTATTTCTTTCACTCAGGGAACTCATTGCAGATTGCCACCATATGTAAAGATAAAGTTCAAGAAGTCCAGTTTAGAAACTGCCGAACCGCTCCGACTTCTCATCCTTCTAGCCAGGCATCCACAAGTGGGAAATCGATCTAAGCTCTTCCCTCAGAACAAATTCAAGATCTACTATCAGAAGCGATGAAATGGAATTGTTGTGGTTCCCGTTTTTCAGGGATCGAGAGATCAAAACAAGGCTTAGCGAACGACTACAAAACCTCCCCCTCCGAGAGCCCTGAAATTTGAAGCCTAACCTTCAGCCTAACCCGCATCAACAGCCACCCGGCTTGCCCCAACTGTGCTCCCGGTGTCGGCCCCCGGTTGACTTCCCCTTCCCCTTTAGCTATATTGCTGAAATAGCTGATCCCTAATGGCTTCTTGCGATTAGGGGAATTTTTTCCTTGGCTTTATCGAGACTAGGCCAGGGATGGTGGAGAAACATAACATGGCGAGCAACCTGAACCACCCGATTCCAGGGATTCCGGAACACCCCCTTCCTGGCGCGCCGGACGGTTCCAGCGCGGCGGAGTCCACCGAATCATTCCCCAGCGAATTCGGTGTGGAGGATGTCGCCTACGAGCAGATGCTCGACGACTACAGCAATTTTTCGCCTCCGTCCGACGGCGAAGTGCTGATGGCAACCGTCCTCAAACTGACCGACAAAGACGCTATTGTTGACTTCGGTTATAAATCCGAAGGTGTCGTTCCCCTCGAAGAATTTGCGGTTATCGATGGCCGCCCCGCCGTAAACGCCGGCGATGTCATCGAAGTGATGGTTGACCGCCACGCCTCTAGCCCCGAAGGCTACACCGTGCTTTCTCACAAGCGGGCGCAGCGATTGCGCGCGTGGGACACGCTCGAACAAGCCCTCAAGGAAAACCTCATCGTCGCCGCCCGTTGCTTGTCCCGCACCAAAGGCGGATTAATTGTCGACGTTGGCGTTGAAGCATTTCTCCCCGGTTCGCAAATTGATGTCCGCCCGGTCTATAACCTTGAACCATTGATTGGCACCGACATTCCCGTCCGCATCGTCAAATTGAACCGGCGGCGCGGCAATGTGGTGGTCTCCCGCAAAATGGCGGTTGAAACTGAAATTTCCGACCGCAAATCCACCATCCTCGAACACATTCAGGAAGATTCGGAAGTGCGCGGCGTCGTGAAGAATCTTACTGACTATGGCGCCTTTATTGACCTCGGCGGCATCGACGGATTGCTCCACGTAAGCGACATGAGCTATGGCCGCGTAGGCCATCCCTCGGAAGTGATTCACGTTGGCGAAGAGTTGACCTTGCGGGTTCTTAAGTTCGATCCAACCAAGGAACGAATTTCTCTCGGCCTGAAACAGATGGCTCCCGATCCGTGGACCACCGTTATTGAAAGATTTCCCCATGGCCACAAAGTAGTCGGGCGCATCGTTTCAATCACCGATTACGGAGCATTCGTCGAAATCGAAGCCGGCGTTGAAGGCCTGATTCATATTTCCGAAATGACCTGGTCGCGCCGCATGAAGCATCCCGGAAAAATGGTGCATGTCGGCGATACCGTTGAAGCCGTTGTGCTCGATATTAAGCCGAAAGACCGCCGTATTTCGCTCGGAATTAAACAACTCGAAGCCGATCCTTGGACCACGGTTGCCATGCGTTACTCCGTCGGCAGCGTCGTCGAAGGCCGCGTGCGGAAGTTGACCGATTTCGGAGCTTTCATCGAAATTGAAGAGGGAATTGACGGCCTTGTCCACATTTCCGACTTATCCTGGACGAAGCGGATTAAACACCCTTCGGAATTGTTGAAAAAGGGTCAGTTGGTTCAAGCTGTTATTATTAATATCGATGCTCCCTCGCGCCGGTTGTCGCTTGGAGTGAAACAGCTGCAGCCCGACGCCTGGGAGTCGTTTTTCCAATCCCATGGGATTGGGGATGTTGTCCAGGGCAGGGTATGCCGTTCGGCCAATTTTGGAGTTTTCATTGAAGTCGCCCCGGGCGTGGAAGGTTTGTGCCACAACTCGGAATTGCAATTGGCCGGTAGGGGCGAAACTGGCCTGCCCTTAAACGAAGAATTTGAATTTAAGGTGATTCGGCTAAATCCGGCCGAAAAGAAGATAGGACTCAGTCTGCGGGCAATTTCCGAGGACGAAGAGAGAAGCCGCCTGGAAGATTATCAAAAACAGGCGGAGGCCGCAACCTCTACCATTGAAGAAGCAATGAAAGGTAAGGAACTGGAATAACAATGACAAAAGCAGATCTCATCGAAGAAGTCTCGCGAGTGGTGGAAATGACAAGAAAAGACTCCGAAGTCATTGTGGAGTCTATTTTTGACAGCGTGGTAAGAAGCCTGCGGACGGGCGATAAAATCGAGATCCGCGGCTTTGGGAGCTTCCGCACCCGCCAACGGCAGCCTCGAGTCGGACGGAATCCAAAAACAGGCGAGCGCGTGGAAGTGCCCGCCAAGCGCATCCCGTACTTTAAACCAAGCAAAGAGTTGAAAGACTTGGTCAACGACGAGCAACCCGCCGTCGCAGCGTCCTAGCCGCACCCATCTTCCATGGATCAACTATGGAGCCCGTGGCGCTATCGCTATGTTACCAAGCAGGAAGCTTTAGATAGTTCCGCTCCACTCTCGGGCTGCGTATTCTGTGATCTTCCCGCCAGGAAAGATGACGAAAAATCTCTTATCGTGTTTCGCGGCAAGCACAATTTTGTAGTCTTGAACCTTTACCCTTATACCAACGGCCATTTGATGGTTGTCCCATACGCCCATGTCGATTCGCTGACCCAAGCTCCACCCGATGCCCTCACGGAGTTGATGCAGCTTGCGCGGCGTGCCGAAGGCGTCTTGCGCGCGGTGTACACCCCGCAAGGCATTAACCTTGGAATGAATCTGGGGGAATGCGCCGGCGCCGGGGTTGCCGGGCATATCCATATGCACTTGCTTCCCCGCTGGTTTGGCGATGCGAATTTCATGACCGTGGTGGGAGAAACGCGCGTTCATATCGAAGAACTACCCGCCACGTGGAAGCGGCTCAAGGAAGCTTTTGAGGCTCGCCCGTAACCCTTAGCGCCGCTTGATCCACTGATAGCAGTCCTGCGAATTCCGGTAAAAGAAATTTTGCGCCGCGCTGCTTCCCTTTCCTTCAAAATACTCGCTGACCACTCCGATCACCATGGCGTAACTCGCCAGCCGGTTGCTCACTGGCCAATTGCTTCCGTATACCAAACGCTTTGGCCCAAAAATTCGCCACAGTTCGTCCAATTGCGGCCGGTAGGCCTCCGCGCGGTTGGCAACGGCATCGTTCACTCTTCGTAAAACGCCGGAAACTTTCGCGTAAACATGCGGACGCCGGCCCAGCTCCACCATAGCCGACGCCGCTCCCGCCTGTTCCTTCGGATCGGCCAACGGGTCGAACGGCAGGTGATCAATGCAGATTTTCAGCTTGGGTATTTTATCCGACAGCCGCACCAATGGGCCGAATATTTTAGCGCTCCCTATAGCATCAAGAACCAATCCCCGCGCGGCCAGCCGCTGCATGTCTCCGACGAACGCCGCCTCCGCCAACCCCTTGGCAATCGCATTTTCATTGAGCCGGATGCCGCGAAACAGGCGGTTCTGCGTCAACTGGCCAAGTTTGGACGCAAATCCCGGCGCCCCCGGCTCCAGATGGCCGATCAGCCCGCACAGGATGGGATATTCCAATGCCAGATCGAGGATCCATTGATTGTCGTCAAACCAAGGGCTCGCCTCAACCACAACCGTCCCTATAACCCCATGTCCTTTCGTGAGTAGTTCATACTCATCCGGCAGCACTGTCCGATAAAGAAGGGAGTCGGTCTTGGGCGGCCATGGCACCCCCTGGCTGCGCGCGGGATTGTAGAAATGGGTGTGTGTGTCGATGACTCGCCGCGCGGCGCAGTAGGCGGGTTGTGGCGTAGTAGCCGCCAAGGCTGATAGGAAGTTACGGCGCGTCAACATGATCAGTTAAAGAAGATAGTATCCCGAAGAGGTCATACAACTCAACAAACCAACTGAGCTATGACCTCGGTAGAAGGGAAGTAATCAGCGGTAATAATCGTACCAATACTACTAACTCGCAGTCTGGTACCAGTACCAGTAGTTACTATAAGCCACTGAAATTAAAGGACATACATAGATGAAAGAACTTGAATTTAGACATTAGTTCATGTAATCTGTCCATGACGGCTTAGTGCGTTAATCACGGCGAGTTTCTTCCCCCACTCGATTTGTGCAGGCGTGTACTTGCGCCACTGAGAGCATCTAAAATCCTTGGAGGAAAATTATTTATGAGCAATTTGCTCAAATCCCTATTACCCTTTGGCGTTGTCGCCTTAGGTATATTTACCGCAGACACGGCGAATGCGGCATTGATCACTTACACTACCGGCGGAACGTTCAATTGCAACGGCATCGCCAGTTGTTCAGCTGCCGGAAACGTTGCAACCATCAGCGGTTTCTCCGTAACTTACAACAACCAGCCCGTGACGAATGTGAACGCGAGTCCGGTTTCTTCCGCCAATTTCGGTGAGATCACCGTTACTGGACCTTCGGGTGGGAGTGTGAATCTTACAAATCTGCTCTTGAGCATCAGCGTTCTTCAATCTGGTCCTTTCATTCCGGCTGTTCCGCAAAGTTGGACAGGAATCGCCAACGGAACTGTTTCCGTCACCAGCGGTGGAATCTCTTCAGGCTTTGCGACAATTTGTTTTGTGGCCAACAATTGCTCCAACGTTATTGAGTCTATTACCTACACCAGCGTAGCGGGCACGATTATTTACAAAATCCAGACTCCGCAAAACACGAATCCTCCTCCAACCAACGGGTACACGATTCGCGCCACGGCTTTTGGAAATCCCCTCGATCCTACTTCGTTCCAAGGTTCGGTAACTGACGCAGGCGTCCCGGAAGCATCCACCTATATGATGATGTTCTCCGGCCTGGTTGGCCTAGGACTATTGCGCCGCCGCAAATTGTAAGATTGATTCACTGAAGCAGTTAAAGAAGCCAGGTTCCCAGCGAACCTGGCTTCTTTTATTAACACCTCCGGTCTACCCGCAAGTCATTCCTCTCCATCACGGATCAGCATGGAATAGTTCGTAGGTCCTTGGAATATTCCTCGAATTTATCCCCTTACCGATAGCTTCAAAAACAGGACTCGCAACGGCTTGTAGCGTCACGGAATTCCCTTTAAATTAGGGTTGCACCGAATAGGCGGAAGTCGAAAAAACCCAAATCAATCTGAAAAGGGGAATTGCCGCCCCGTGTGCCTATCAAATTCTAATTGCAATTTCCCCGGAGGGATACTTTATGAAATCCATCTTTTCAATCCTTAAGCCCGCGGCCCTTTTCGCCTTTGGCGCCATTTCCATCGCCAACGCAACAGTAGTTACTTACGGAACCACGGGAGCTTTTAACTGCAACGGGGTGGCCAATTGCACCGCGGCCGGCAACATCGCTACGGTTGGCGGATTGACGCTAACGTATGAAGGGCAGGCATCCACAACAGTCAACGCAAACCCTCTGGTTTCCGCCAACTTCGGCGACATCCTCGTAACCGGCGGCGCCGGCACGGCCATCACCAGCTTGAGTAACCTGCTGCTGAATATCACCATTAATCAGACTGGCCCCTATGCAAATTCCACCGGTATTTTCAGCGGAATTCTCACCGGCGCGCTTGGCATCACCGGCGGCATTTCCGACGGTTTCGCAACCATTTGCTTTGGCGCCGCGAACGCCTGCGGCAGTCAGATTGAAACCATCAGTTACACCGGCGATCCCAGCATTACCTACAAACTGCAAACCCCCCAAAACCCCAATGCCCCGCCCGCCAATGGATACACCATCCGCGCAACCTCCAACAAACTGGGCGACCCTACCTCATTCCAAGGCTCAATCGCCGCCCCCGAACCAAACAGCTGCTTCATGCTCGCTTCCGGCTTGCTAGCCCTCGGTGCTTTTGGGCACCGCAAAAAGCTTCGCTAACAAACAATCATGTTGGGCCGGAAGCAAAAGTCCGGCTCAATCTTTCTACCATGGGCTATGCACCAGCAGCGAGTGGTAGTACTATAGGGAGGTTAGTACTATAGGACAGGAAGATCTCCCGAAAATGCGACCAGTCCTCTACCAGTTTCAACAACATCCCGCTGAGGACGAAATTGAGTTGTACTCATTGGGAAGATTAGGGTTGGCCGATGAGGAACGCATCGAAATCCACCTTCTGACCTGCAACATTTGCGGCGACAAACTGAAATTCTTAGACGACTTCAAGGCCATACTTAGAGTTGCCGCCGAACGGTCCAATCAACTTTAGTTTCCCAACTCCTTAATCCGCACATTCCGGAATTGGACATTGGACCCATGACCTAGCCAACCAATATGCCCTTTCGTTCTGGCAAGGCCCGGGTGCCGTTTCAAAACCGCCGGATCGATCACCGTGGATAAGTCCGCATCGGTAACCAGAACGCCATTCACCGTTACTTTAATCTTCTTCCCTTCGGCGATCACTTCCTCCGTATTCCATTCTCCGGCCGGCTTCAGGCCATCGGCTATCGGGGGAATCATGTCGTATACCGCGCCATGCCGCTGCGTTGGTTTGATCTTGCCCTTATACTTTTCGTGATCGTGATCCAGAATCTGCAGTTCCATCCCAACATAGGCCGCGTCCCCTTCTAGTGGAGCGCGGATGCCTACGCCATTGTTCGCTCCAGGTTCGAATTTGAAGTCAAACCGCAGGATGAAGTTGGCATACTCTTTGTCGGTGAACAGATTGCCGCCGCCTTCTTCCGGGCAAAGTATCGTTCCGTCCTTCACAACATAGCCAGGACCCTTGCCGTTCATCAGTACCCACCCCTTCAGGCTCTTGCCGTCGAACAGCGAAGTGAATCCTTTTTCCGGCTTATCGGCCGCCATTAGAAAACCGGCGGCGCTTAGGCATAGTAAGGAATAGCGCATTGCAATCTCCTATTTATCAGTTAGACACTTGTCCCGCCGGAGCTTTACTCCGTGGACCATTCTTCGCATCCGAGTATGCTTTACGTGCTTCCTCGGGAAAGTCCCCAATTAAACGGTCAGCGCGGGCCAGCAGATCCTTTACGATTTCCGGATGCTTATCGGCAATGTCGTAGCTTTCGTCCGGATCGGCAACCACATCATAAAGCTCTTCCGTCTTCAACCACATATTCTTGCGCCCCGCCGCGGGCACGGGGGAATAGGTAACGGAATTATAGCGCGTCATGTGCAACTTCCACCGGCCCAGCCGGATGCATTGCAGATTCCAGTTGTCAAAGTAAAGCAGCGCCTCGCGTTCCAGTTCCGGCTTCTGCCCGGAAAGCATCGGCCAAATGTTGATGCCATCCAAAGTGTTCTTGGGTTGCACGCCAACCAGATTGGCGACGGTGGGGAACACATCCATCATCGAAGTCAGCCCACTACAAACCTTCCCCGCGGGAATTTTGCCGGGCCAACGGGCGATGAATGGCTCGCGAACACCGCCCTCCCAAGTCATCCCCTTGCGGCCGCGCAATTTGCCGGAACTGCCTTGATGCCACGGCCCATTGTCGGAGGAGAAGAACACCAGCGTATTCCGGTCGAGGTTATGTTTCTTCAAAGTGGCCAGCACTTCGCCGACGCTCCAGTCGAGCTCCTCAAGCACATCGCCATAAATACCGTTCTTCGATTTACCTCTAAACTTAGGCGAAGCCCCAAGTGGGATGTGCGGGTAAGTGTGAGGGAAGTAAAGGTAGAACGGGCCATCCTTGGCCGATTCGATGAACTTCACGGCTTGCGCCGTGTAGCGTGGCGTCAGGGTTTCAAGCGTAGCCTGCTCTTCGATCACCTTGTCATCTTCCATCAGCCATCGCGGGGACATGTCGTTTGAATAGGGGATTCCGTAGTAGTGATCGAAACCGCGGTTGGTCGGCAGGAATTGCGGTAGATGGCCAAGGTGCCACTTGCCGACGGCCATGGTCTTGTAGCCCTTGGTCTTGAGCAACTGCGCCAGCGTCTGTTCGGAATCCGGAAGTCCGGTGGTGTCGTATGGGAAGAAGACACGAGGCACCATGACGCGTGTTGGGTACCGCCCGGTAAGCAACGCGGCGCGCGACGGAGAGCAGACAGGGTTGGCGGATAGTGCGTGCGTGAAGCGCATTCCCTCTTTGGCCATGCGGTCGAGGTTGGGAGTGTTGAGGCTTCCACCGTAGCAGCCGAGGTCCCCATAACCCATGTCGTCCGCATAGATGAAGACGATGTTAGGAGGCGGGTCCGCGGCGTGCGCGGCCGGTGTGGCCATTGCGGCGAGGGCAGAGCCAAGGAATTGTCTACGATTGAGCATTGGACAATTATAGTATCAGCAAAGTAATTTCTACGGTCGAATTCAAAAAGCATCTTCAGAACTTTGAAACCTCTGTGTCCAGTTCAAAGCAACTTCAAAAGTTTAGAAACTTCTGTTTGCGGCGGGGTGGACCCCCTGGTCTGCGGAGAGCGCCCTGGCCCGACTGCTCAGGTAACGGAAAAAGCGTCGAAACACAAAACAATTCAGATTCAAGATTTGTGTAACTCGTGATTATCCCATGTCCCATTACACCGGCTGTGTCCATCGTTTTAAAAAAACCGTTACGAATCGTCGAAAGCATCCCCGGTTAGGTCCGTGGCGCCTGGATGTTCAAGGGAACTCGGATGCCAGTGCAGAGCCGATGTTGGTTTCGTGAAAAGTCTGTTTGATCACGGTACACCGCGACCCATTGGTCGTGCCCTTGTCGGACAGCGTGGACGCAGCGATGCCAGGCAGCAGAGGTGGATATCCCGCTCCCCTCGAAACCGCTCCGCAAGTAGAATCTCTTGCCGCAGGTTCGCAACGGTGTTACAGCGCGGCCGCGTTTCACCTTGGCGTTAGAATGCCTCGGTTGATCAGATACAGTATGTCTCATTAATGTTGCTACCACCCTGTGTGGCTGCAAGTGCGGAAGGTTCGAGGTAGCACGGATCACGGATCACGGATGCGGACAGGTTTTCGAAAACTGATTAGTAACTAGAATAGAATCGGATTGTTGCCCTCCGAACCAAAGATGCCAACGTTTGACGGACTCATGTGGCCCGCTCTACTCGCAATGAAAAAGCTGGGCGGGTCTGCAACACATGATGAACTATTGGAAAAAGTGATCGAACTGGAATGTATACCCGAGACCGTACAGAATATCATGCACACGGAGCGACAGACAAAAGTTATTTACAACCTTGCATGGGCGAAGACCTATCTGGGAAAAGCAGGGGCCCTTGAAAACCCCTACCACGGCCTTTGGGCAATCACCGAAAAAGGTAAGTTATTGACTGCAGAAGCTGTAAAGCAGATTCAAGTTGAAGTTCGTAAGAAGTACAGGCTTGATAAAGATAAGAAGCCCAAAGGTGGTGAAGATCAGGAAGATCTTCAACCGGAGGGGAAGAATTGGAAGGATCGTCTTTTGGCCGTGCTCACTCATGAGATTAAGCCAGATGCTTTTGAGCGGCTTGCCCAACGCATCCTGAGGGAATCCGGTTTTGTCAAAGTTGAAGTTTCGGGAAGAAGTGAGGATGGTGGCATTGATGGCGTGGGTGTCTTGCGCCTCTCGCTCCTTTCATTCCAGGTATATTTCCAATGTAAGAAGTACAAAGGGAGTGTTTCTTCCAGCTCAATAAGGGACTTTCGTGGCGCGATGGTGGGCCGCACCGATAAACTACAGGAACATTTACGGCGGAGGCAAAGAAAGAAGCGACACGCGATGGTGCTCCGGCAATCGATCTGATTGATGGTGATCTGCTCTGCGATCTCTTAAAAGACCTTAAGTTAGGTATAGCTACTCGATGGTCGAGCATGTTTCTATTGACCCGGAATGGTTTGCTAAGATTTAATTTCCTTTTATTTCGGCCCGAAAAGCCACTGCCGCAGGGTCCACCCTCGGGGGACACCTAAAACCGGCCAATAGAAACGCGCACTCAAAGACATTGAAGCTGACAGAGGGAGACCTCCGTCAAAGTGAGCAATGTATTGAGCGAAGAAAAGAAGAAAGAAGTGATTGCGCTGGGCCAACTGGGCTGGGCGCTACTTCGAATCGAGAAGGAAACCGGTATCCGTCGGGAAACCGCTTCCGGTTATCTGAAAGCGGCTGGAATCGAAATCCGGCGATCCGGCGGTTGAGGCAAAGTAAAGGCAAAACC
>JAYVXT010000819.1:0-3185 GCA_043785065.1 Bryobacterales bacterium
ATGGGGTGATTGAATACGATGAGGACTTCCGGGATGGAATCGAGGCTTCTCAGCACATCATCAAGGAATTCCAAGTCGAGGGAGGTTCGGTAGTGTTGCATTGCCCCATGCAGCGTTTGCGCCCTATTAGGCGGAAGGTTGTGAATCCCCAGATGGATGAAGCTTTCCGACAAGGGTACGGTCCATTCCACCGAAATCGGACTGACTCCGTCCAGCGCTTGCAGGGTAGACGAAGCTTCGATTTCATTGTGATCGGTGAGCGAGACAAGCGGCCGTAGCTGCCGATCCATTAACTGCCTGGCCTCCACTTTAAAAGCTTGGCGCGGGGAGAGTGGCGGAGTCCAAAAGCCACGGTTAAAATTAAGGTCTTGGCCGTTGAGACGCTTGTAGCGGTCGCACTGGTGTTGGATGGCGGTTCGCAAACCGGGAATGGGTTTCGCGACACGAGGGATGAAGCCTAACGATTCCCGTGAATGAAATGTATGACTATGGAGGGAGACGCCGGTTTCAAATTGTTGCACACGGTTTTTAGACCGCCATTCAAACGACAAGGTTGAAGATATCATTCAGCTGTGAAATTTTCCAGGCGTCAAGCGTCATGCCAGACATCGTATTGTAATAAATATAGAGGACGAAATGTGCAGAAGTATTAAGATTCTCAGACAGCCCGCCCAAACGGCGGCAGAGGAAGAAGTGCGTGCGGCGGCGCTGCAGTTTATACGGAAAATTAGCGGCACGCGGAAGCCATCACGGGCGGATCAGGCGGCATTTGATCTTGGGGGGAGGACATTGCGGAAGCCAGTTTTCGGCTGCTCAAACGATGAGGCAAAAAATGACGACCCCCAAGCGCCCATCGCTTGGGGGTCGGGGATTAACCTTGAATTAGCCCGAATCGGACCCGGGGGAGGTGGACCCGATCCGGATTATTGTAGGTTGTTGATTAGGATGCCGCCGCTACTTCGACCGGCACCGCCGCTACAGCCTTCTTGCGGCTGGCTCGCTTCTTTTCGGCAGGAGGCTGGCGATCAGACTTCTTGAGGTGACCTAAAGCTATGGAATTCAAAAACTTCTTTTCACCATGGTCATCAAATTTGATTACGATTTGTTCTTCGGTGCAGCTTACAACACTGCCGAGCCCAAATTTCTGATGCTCGACTTGAGCTCCAGAAGCATATGCGGGTTTGGCCATTCTTTAGACGACTCCTAATTCAATGATAACAATCTCTTTAGGTTTTGTCTAATTTTGACCCAGGACGCCTGTTACATGCGCCGGGCATCAAGGTGATGCTCGGATGGTGGCCACGGACTTCTAGCCCCAACACTGTTCACTTAGAACCCTTCGACTAGCCCCCGATGAGAATCGGGACTCTTCCGAACCTGGTGCGTTGTTGGGGCTCCGAACAATCCTCCGATTTCCATCGGGGGCTATTCAATTCAAGATGCCCGTTTGGACAGCAGCACTAATCACACTAGGAACCTAAGTGAACAGTGTTGGGGCTACAGCCCAGAACCAGAACCACCTTACCAGCCTAGAACTAGACTCCATGTCGTAACTGTTCGCGGTATCGTTTGGTTTGGTTAGGAATTGTAATGACGACAGTTTTCACTGCAAGGTATACAAAAATTCCCAGCGGCTACATGGGCCAGATTGTTGAATGGCCGGAAGTGATTACCGAAGGTGCGGACATTGAAGATTGCCGCGAAATGCTTTAAAATGCATTGAAAGAGATGATCCTCGCGTACCGGCAATTGGGGCAAACGATTTCTGGGGAGAGGTCCTTGCTTGAACCGATGTTGGCTGAGGTCTAAACTCAGGCGGGCCTTTCCGCCAAATTTTAGCCTCTATCCCCAAAGCTCGTTAACTGGCCCGTACTGGTCCCGGTCTGAAAAGGGCACATACTCGAACCCACGCCCGCTGGGGTCGTCCAGACGTTTGGTGTAGTCTATGCCGAGCGCCGAATAGATAGTTGCCTCTAAATCCTCGGGCCGGATGTCGCGCTTACGAGACCAACCAGGGTCAGCCGTGGCCTTGCCATCTTTGTCGGTCGATCCGATAATGGCGCCTCCGCGCATCTTGGCTCCGGCCATCAGAACGGCTTGCTGCGCGTAATGATCGCGTCCCGCGGAGGAGTTCAAGGGTCCTGGCACGCGCCCGAATTCCCCGATGGCGATCACCAGAGTTTCCTCCAGCAACCCGTCCTTGTCCAAGTCGCCGATTAGCGGCGCAAGACCGGCATCGAACTGCTTGGCGACGGAAAAGTGTCCGCTGTTGGGAGTGTAGATATTTTCATGTTGATCCCAATCGCCGTGAGTAATCTGAATAAAACGCGCGCCCGATTTTGCCCGCAACATATTCCTGGCCGCAATGCAGGCGTTGCCAAATCCAGTATTGCCGTAACGGTTTTTCTCTGTTTGATCAAAGGTGAATATACGGTCCACGTCGCTGTTGTACATCAGCTTTTTTGCAGCTGCCGTATAAGTGAAGCTCTCGTCAACGGTGGCGCCCAATTCTTTAGACGCCGCTAGTTCCGCATCCATTTTCTGTAATGCGGCAAAGCGCGAATTGAAGCGGGCTGCGCCGTCGCGGTGCGTTGTATTGAGCAATCCCCCGCCGCCGGGGCTCATGTAAAACGGGCTATTATCGGAATCCAGGAATCCAGGGCCAGGCCCGTTGGTTGTGTTCAAAGAAATGAACACCGGCAAGGTGGCATTGGGATTTTGCCCCGCTAACTCCATCGAAACTACCGAACCCATGTGCGGCGCAAAACGCGAATTGGCCGAAGCTGGGTTACGCCCAATTTGCACCCAGGTTCGCGCCAGTACGTGCACCAGCGCCCAGGATTTTACCGACCGCACCAAGGCAACAGAGCCGAGTTTATCGGCCAAATTGGGCATCAACCCCCGAGGCCAACGGACGTCTCCATAACTGGTAGGCTGAAACGCGGCGGGGGTGTATGCGCCTTCCTTTAAATCGAATGTATCTACGTGGCTGGGGCCGCCGGACATCAAAATCATAATACAGTTGCGGGCCGTGGATTTCAGTGGAACCGCCGCGCAGGCAAGCGTTCCCATCGGTTGCGAAGGCAGCAGCAGATATCCGCCGACGGCCGACGAGGCGTGACGGAAAAACATACGTCGGCCAACGTGCGGGCGCTTCCAGAAGCGCGTGCCTTGGCTTTCGTTGA
>JAYVXT010000820.1:0-10291 GCA_043785065.1 Bryobacterales bacterium
CTGCTCCAAGAACGAAGCCGGCTATCGCGAAATTTTCGTCAGGGGGCAAGGACTGGCGCGTCCTCAAGTGTTAGCAACGTTCGATCCCAAGAAGGCGGAGGCCCTCGCTGAAGCATTCGTCCGCTCCGGAACGCGGATTGCACCAACGCTGATTCAGCAGCGAGGCGACACTCTCGATCAATCCATTCTCAACGACACAAACTTGCAATACATGGAGCGCGGTTGGCTAACGGAATGGAGGACGGGGCTCGCCGTCTTGCGCGACCTCGCATTCGAACGCCGCTGGTTCGACAAGCATCGTGAGATTCTCCGGATCTTCAACCGCAAAAGCGTCCGCATCCTTGCGGGAACCGATTCCCCCGCGCCCTTCTGCGTTCCCGGCTTTTCCATTCACGAAGAACTAGAGTTGTTGGCCGGCTCCGGACTCACCCCGCGCGCCGCGCTTGCAGCCGCAACGGTCAACGTGGATGACTCCTTCGGCAATCAGCATCCGCCAACTCTCATACTTCTGAACGCAAACCCATTGATCGACATCCGCAACACGCGCAAGATCGAAACCGTAATCGCCGACGGCCGCATTCTGTTCCGCAAGGATCCGGACGCCATGCTGGCCAATACAAAAAGGAGGGCGCTTGCTTCAAAATAAGGTTGCGCTAATTACAGGTGCGGGTAGGGGCATAGGTAGAGCCACCGCAATCGCATTCGCCAAGGCCGGCGCGGACGTGGCGCTTCTCGCCCGCACCAGGGAACAATTATTGGAAACGGCCGCCTTGGTCCAACAGCAAGGCCGCCAAGCCCTGGTGATATCCGCCGACGTCACAAGCGATCCCAATCACGCCATGGAAGCCATCAAAGAAAGATTCGGAAGGCTCGACATCCTAGTGAACAACGCAGGCCAAGCCGGCCCAATTGGGCCGATTGCAACAACCAACTTGGAAGACTGGCGTCGCTGCTTAGATGTCAATCTATTGGCCCCAGTTGCGATGTGCAAGGCCGCCCTCAGCCTCATGTCCCAAGGCCGCATCATCAACGTGGCCAGCGGGGCGGGAACACTTATCATTCCCTATTTCTCCGCCTACGTAACCAGCAAATGCGCTTTGATCCGATTCTCCGAAGTGTTGGCCAAGGAAGTGGAAGCGCAAGGTATCAAAGTGTTCGCTATAGAACCCGGTACTGTTCGCACGGACCTACTGGAAACCACCCGCGCGTCCCAAGAAGCCAAGCAATGGCTGCCTCTGCTAGACCATCTCGTCGAGCAGCATTTAGACATTCCGGTGGAGCAAGCGGCCCAATTCATATTGAAGCTTGCTTCCGGCCAAGCCGACGAATTAAGCGGCCGATTCGTAACGTAGGCCGGCCCGAGGCCGCGCTGTTGAGGAACAGTGAAGCTTCCCGGAACAACTACGAGTCAACCCGAAGCATAATCTAGTCAGTTTTGGGGAGTTTGGACATTTCAGAGCTTTAACAATCGCTTCGACTAGCTAGATAATCCCCCGATGGAATCGGGGGATTCTTCCGGACAGGGCTCGGGACAGCAACGCCAATCACATCTAGATCTGGAGACCTAGGTGAAAGTTGTTGCAGCCAGCTCCAATCAACCAAGGGCAAAGCACACTGGTTACGGGGTTTATCCCGTCACGCCGGACCACGGTCCGGCATCCCTACTTCTGCGCAATCAAGACACGCGACGGATAAAATCCCTGCCGCAATACTCGATCCTTAAGAATCCGGAAATCCAACTCCCGGATCAAACCTGGAACGCTTTGCTCAACCTGCCGACCCCAAAACGCCGGAGCAACCGAACCAGCCACGCGATAAGCGCGGTTAAACAGCTCAGTATTCTGCCCAATCAGAACCAACGATAGCTTGCTCTTGGGTTTCAATACGCGATGCAGTTCTTCAAGCACCGAAACAACGTCCTCCTGCCCAAGCAATTCCAGTAGATAGCAGACCACTACCGAATCAAAAGATTCATCGCGGAACGGCAATGCCCGCGCGTCCACCGCTTGGCAGTATGTCTTTTGCCCCGGAAAATCCCGGCGCGCTTCCCGCTGTGTCTTGGCCGCCATGTTCGGAGAGATGTCTACCCCAATTGTTTGCCCGTGCCGGTTCTTTTGAACCAACCGGCGGAACATTTCTCCCGATCCACAGGCCACTTCAAGGACCCGGGAACCGTCCTGAATTCCCGACTCCTCCATGACATATTTATGCGCCTTTGAATGAAAGAAAAAAGTCGAGGCGGGATAGATAAACGACACTCTGTCGTAAACCCTACGCGTGCGGTCGGCAATAGTCTTTGGAAAAACCTCGGCTCTGAGAGCCAATGTTGGAAAATCTACTCGGTTCAAACGCGAGCTCCTTCGTTGTCACTTCAACAGTTTAAGATCTTACAGCCCAATTTTGGGAAAGGTCTGGTATTTCCAGCTGCGTTCTGGTGCCTTCCCCAGGACGGCTATCGATGTACATTTTGTATCCATCGCCAAACAAAACCTTCAACCGCTCATTGACATTATTCACGCCAATGCCTTGCTCAAAGAGGTTCTCAAGCTTCGATTCCTCAATGCCAACGCCATCGTCTTCAATTACAATTTCTAAATTCCCATCCACTAGCCTACTTCGCAATCGTATCGTTCCGCCATCCACTTTTTTGGCGAGGCCATGCTTAATCGAATTTTCCACGATCGGCTGAAGCAGCATGCTAGGCACCAGACGGTCCAGTGTATCAGGATCTATCTCCTTGATAAAACGCAGCTTATCACCAAATCTCACCATCTCTATCGAAAGATAATCATCTATAAAAGTAAGCTCGTCACGCAGTGGCGTCACATTATCATTCTTTCTCAATAACCGCCGCAAAATACTAGACAACCTCAAGATTGTAGTACGAGCTTGCTCCGGATTGGTTCGAACCAGGGAAGAAATTGAATTCAAGGTGTTAAACAAGAAGTGCGGGTTGATCTGGCTGGTCAACGCCCGCAACCGGCTTTCATTGAGCAGGCGGCTCTGTAATTCGAGATTCATTTCGTTACGCGTGTTGTTCCAAATCTTCAACGGAAGACCCACGCAAAACATCGTGCAAACGTAAAGCGCCAGCGTCGAAGCCCAATCGCTCGACTGCCATTTTCCCTGAATGCTGAATAGCCGATGCGTTGCGCCCAGGCCAAGCGTGGAACGTAGAAACTCCGCCAGCAAAATTGTCAAGGCCATGAAAAGCTGAAAAACCGTGCTTCCCCTTTCCGCCTTGCGGCGCACCAGCCGGTACAAGGTGACGTCAAAAAATGGGGAAAACCGCCAGATCTCATCGGAGTTAGGGGCAACGTCCCGCATGAAGCCGCCCAGAACGCCCACACCAGCCAGCAGCACCATCGTCAGGTACTCGCCATTAAACATCGCCGGCAAGGAAATCAACACGCCTCCGGCTAGTCCCGTGAGGTATCCGCCCAAGGCGCCCGCCAACAGGCTACCTTCCAAACTGAGGTCGGCCGCTTGGTAGTTGTTGCTGGTCGCAATGCGCGCGGCAACGCCCGCGCCGAAGATCGTCGCGAAAGCCAAAGCCATTTGCAAGCGCTGTTTTACCGTTCTTTGCTCGCGCAAAAGCATCCGCGCAAACATGCTGGAGCGGAGTAAAATGCTCGCCAAGGAAGCCGAAACCGCAAGCTTCAATAGCAATGTGACAAGGTGTTGTTCGAGCATCAGCCGCTAGCGAATATTATAATGGTTCAAGGTGCTTCACTACCGTTCTAAATTCGCGCTTTGCATTCGGTCCTAATTCTTCAAATGACAAAATCTGATGTCTTCACGTTGGAAAAAGCGGCGGAAGCCAATTTTCCAACTCTGTTCGGCCAATTCCGCATTTATGGTTTCGTCGGCCGTAACGGCGAAAAGAGTGAGGACTGCGTGGTGCTGGCCATGGGCCGCGTGGATGGCGGCGAGCCTCCGCTGGTCCGTATCCATTCGCAATGTCTTACCGGCGATGTGTTTCACAGCCTCCGCTGCGATTGCCGCGCTCAACTGGAAATGGCGCTGGAGATGATCGCCGCCGCCGGCCAAGGCTTGCTGATCTACGAACACAAGGAAGGCCGCGGCATCGGGCTGATGAACAAGCTGAAAGCCTACCAGTTACAGGATGCCGGAGCGGACACCGTGGAAGCCAATAATATGCTTGGCTTTGAGGCCGACCTGCGCGACTATCAACTTCCCACCGCCATCTTGAAAGCCTTGGGCGTAACTCGTTTAAAACTGCTGTCCAACAATCCGGAAAAGATCGACGCCATCACCAAGGCGGGCATCGAAGTAACCGAACGCGTGCCCTGCATTATTGAACCGCAAAAGCACACAGGCCTCTATTTGCGCACGAAGAAAGAAAAAATGGGCCATCTGCTCGACTAGCTTCCAAGACGGAATTGAACGCCTTCAAATTGGAACTCGGCGTTCTCGCCTTCCACGTTGAAGCGAATCTCTTTCTTTCCAAATAGGCTGATCGCCGCCGGTAGAACAACCGCAAACGCGCCGCGCCCGATTTGACGAATCCGTTCCTTCGCGCCAAATTCACGCGACCGCCAACCATCAAACGAAAACTCAGTGTTTCCTGGCAGCAGTAAATTCGTGGCCTCGCCAATTTGAAATACACCGGGCCGCGCCAACTTGACAGCTTCGCCCGATCACCAAATTTTTTCTACCTCATGCTCAACGCTCCTGTCGCCGTCGACTAAGTCACAGAGCAAGATCAATCCTTCCCGCTTGCGAAACAGCATCCGGCGGCGAAGGCGGAAGCCGTGGTAAAGGCACTCGGCCACTATGCTTGACTGGCGCAAAGCTTCCACAACCTCCTTCGCCGGCGGCAGTATGGGGCGCATCACCACGGGCAGCGCTCGCGGAGGTTTCAGGTAATTCTTGAGGTTCAAGCTTTCCCGGCGCAACCGGAATTTGAGTTCTTCCTTGCCCTTGTTAAATAACATCGCCACCTTGTTTGTTGTCGGAATGGCCTAGCGCTTTTTCGGGCGCAATCCTATCGCGAACTCGTTGCTTCAGCTCCTTGATCTCCGGGAAGCGGCCTTCCACGGCGCGCGACCAAACCAATTCTCCAGCCGCGCGAACCGTGAACACGCCGCCTGAACCGGGACGCAAAGCCACTTCCTCAATCTCGTTCTCGAAGGTTGTCAACAGTTCCTGGGCCATCCATGCGGCGCGAAGCATCCAGCGGCATTGCGTGCAGTATTCAATTTCCACTCTGGCGCGGGGCTTGTGCGTCGGATTCATAGGTGCGAAGGCCAAATTATTGCAAGCCTTACAGGTATTATAGAAACAATGACTTTCTTTCAAGTTGTCTTGTTTGGTCTGGGATTATTGTCCGCGTTTGGCGCTAACTGGCCGCAATGGCGCGGACCGGCTGCAAACGGCATTTCCGCGGAAGCCGCACTACCCACCGAGTGGAGCGAATCGAAGAACATAGCGTGGAAAACAGAACTGCCGGGGCGTGGCAATTCGCAACCCGTGATTTGGGGCAACCGCATCTTTCTGACAGCGGAGGAGGACGCAGGTGAGGCGCCAGTGGGCTACAAGGCGCCAGTTCATCACCTTGGCGCCGGCGTGTTCCTGCATCCTGACAGCGTTGGGGCGAACAAGCTGCACCGGTTGTCGGTGATCGCCTTGGACCGGGATAGCGGCAAGATCGTTTGGCGGAAAGTTGCGTATGAGGGTACGGCGTTTGACAACCGGCACAAGAAGGGCAGCTATGCGGCGCCCACGCCGGTCGTTGACGGCAAGTCCGTGTATGCGTACTTCGGCAATGAAGGATTGTATGCTTTCGACTTTAGTGGCAAGCAACTGTGGAGTTACCAACCGGGCAAGGTGCAAACGCTTGGATTGGGTCCTGGGGCATCACCGGTGATGAACGGAAATCTCCTCTTTTTGCAATGTGACGATAGCGAGTATAAGGGTTCGCACCTTGTTGCCATCGACAAACGAACAGGAAAGCAAGTGTGGCGGGCGGAGCGCAAGGAGCTGTTCGTTAGCTTTTCGACGCCCGTGATTGCCGAAGCAAACGGCCACCAGGAGTTGATCACCGCATCCATGCAAGCAGTGGTTGCTTATGATCCGGCGACTGGCAAGGAACTTTGGCGCGGACCCGGAGTGAAGGGCAACGCGGTTACTACTCCGGTGATTGGCCACGGCATGGCGTTCGTCGCCTCAGGCTATCCGGATAAGTACACTTACGCGGTGAAGCTTGGGGGCCAGGGCGAGGCGAAGCCAGTGTGGTCCTACGACAAAGGGACGGCTTATGTGCCGTCGCCAATTCTGGTGGGCGATTACTACTACATCATGTCCGACAAAGGGCTGCTTACCTGCTTCGATGCCAAGTCGGGTGAAGTGAAGTATGAAGGCAAGCGGCCGACCAAGCCGGGGACATTCTCCGGATCACCCGTTGCAGCGGCCGGGAAGATCCTGATTACCAGCGAGGATGGCGATACGTATATCATCAAAGCTGGCCCCGAGCACGAAATTCTGGCTGTGAATACGGTTGGTGAGCCGGTGTACGCATCGGCCGCCATCGCTGACGGACGAATTTACCTGCGAGGGGAAAAACATTTGTTCGCGATCAGGAAATGAAGAAATTCGGACTTTCGGTTTTAATACTAGCCTTCTACGTTCTCCACCAGGACTTCTGGAATTGGCGCACGGCTCAGCCTTTGGCATTTGGATTCCTCCCGGTTGGGCTTTGGTATCACGCCTTGTACACGCTGGGCTGTAGCGTTTTATTATGGTTCCTCCTTCAAGTTGCATGGCCTAGCCATTTGGAACAATC
Source organism: Bryobacterales bacterium (assembly GCA_043785065.1). Classification (GTDB taxonomy): domain Bacteria; phylum Acidobacteriota; class Terriglobia; order Bryobacterales; family Bryobacteraceae; genus JANXSF01. The sequence continues at coordinate 6,806 of JAYVXT010000820.1, forward strand.
GGTTGACCCGGAAGGGGAGAACGACCGTTGATTCCAACCATTTTCGTGGCCGTATATCTTGCGGCCGTACTCTACATTGGCATCTTTGCGTTCCGCCGGAAACCAACAGGCGGCGCGGCGGAGGATTACTTTTTGGCGGGCCGGTCACTTGGCCCGTACGTGTTCCTGCTGAGCCTGTTTGGCACGCACATGACGGCATTCGCAATACTGGGCAGCAGCGGGTTTTCGTTCAATAACGGCATAGTGACCTTCGGGCTGATGGCCTCGTCTTCGGCATTAATCGTGCCCCTATTGTTGCTTTTTATCGGCACAAGGCTTTGGGCGATCGGCAAGAAGTTCGGTCACTTTACGCCGGTGCAAATTTTCCGCGACCGTTGGGAGTGCGGCCACATCGGCACGTTGATCTTCCTGCTTCAGGCGGCGTTGCTGGTCCCGTATATTATCATCGGCGTGATCGGCGGGGGCACCACGCTGAACGTAATCAGCGGGGGATTAGTGCCTTATTGGCTGGGCGGTTTAGTGGTGGCATGCGTGGTAATGAGCTACGTTTTCTTCGGCGGCATGCGCGGTACGGCTTGGGTGAATACGTTTCAGACGACCCTGTTTTTGGGCTTCGGAACGATTGCCGTAATAGTGATTGGCGCGGGGATGGGTGGGTTCACCGAGACGGTCAATGCCCTGGCCTCCAACGTGCGGACGGTGCCGCTGCTGACGCGGGAACGCATTTCACCGCTGTTCTTTCTTAGCTACACATTCAATCCACTTTCGGCCATTGCATTCCCTCATATTTCGATCTTCTGCTTGACGGCAAAGCACATGGCGCAGTTCAAGAAGACGGTCATCCTTTATCCAATGTGCATCCTGCTGATCTGGCTGCCGTGCGTGTTCCTCGGCGTGGCGGCGAACCGGTCGAGCGACATTCCGGCAATCAAAGCCAAGCAGGAAGCACGCGGGTTACTGGCCTCTAAGGGCGCAACGATGAGCCCCGATGAGCGTGATGAATTACGCAACAAAACCAATGCCGATGATGTAATGCTATTGTTACTGGAACGTTATGCTCCGGCGTGGCTGGCGGGCCTGCTTGGCGCTGGGATCATGGCGGCGGTGATGGCGAGCGACTCGCAGATCTTGGCCCTGTCGACGATGTTCACCGAAGATTTCTTCGCCTACTATGGAGGCACAAAACGTTACGGGGAGCAGAGCGCGGTGGTGGTTGGGCGCGCGTTCATTGTCTTTATCACGGCCGTTGCCTATGCCATTGCCCTAATGGCGAAAGCCAACATTTTCGACTTGGCGATTCAATATGCTTTCGCCGGATATTCGGCATTAAGTCCGTTGCTTGTGGCTGCTTTATTTTGGCGCGGCAGCACGAAGTGGGGCGCCCTCGCTTCCACTCTTTGGGTGGCAATTGCGGTGATCGGCGTGGCGATGTTTCAAGGCGCATTCCCTGCCCCGGCGCCTGGGCCGCCAACGGTTGTGATGCAGTGGAATGGCTGGGATGTTTTGGCGCGTACGCCAGGGGGAACAGCGGTGTTTGGATTTTCTCCAGTCGTGCCAATGACTATTATTTCCGCTCTGCTGGTTTGGGTTGTTTCTCTAGTTACGCCGAAGCCGTCGAGGGGAACCATCGACAAGTACTTCAGCTTGTAATCGGGTTCCAAACTCGCCCGAGATCGAGAACAAAACCATCGACCGGCGATTGACCTGAAATCGCGGTGGCTTCGTTGATGGTTTGAGGCTCGCTATGCGGTGTGAAAATCTCGATGCTTTTGGTTTTTGGATCGACTAGCCAAGCCAGTTGCGCTCCGTTCTCAACCCATTCCAGCATCTTCGCCCGGACTGTTCGAGTGCGGTCATAAGGAGAGCGGACCTCAACCACGAATTCAGGACAACCGCGCCACCATAGCTCAACTTTGTCCGCATCAATCGCGCCCAACTGCTTACGGGATATCCAAGCTGCATCGGGCGCTCGACGGGCTCCAGTAGGCAGCACAAAACCACCTGCATCCAATGCAACCCCTCTGCCATCAGCCACCGCCCAATTTCTGAGTTGAGCAACAATCTCACCGCTAATCATTGCAGTCCAAAAAACGTTGGGTGGCATGACAATCACTTCTCCATCGGAAGTCATCTCGATGGAGTGATCGGGATATTGCGCGCAGAGTTCGAGAAACGCCTCGTCACTCATTTGCTCAACCCAAAAAGAAGCGGGAAGATTTTCTTCAGCTATTGTCAGGGCCATAAACCGATGATACCTCAGTGGCTACTTCACGACTGCGGCAACAACCATTTCCAGAAGCCTGCGGACGCCGTCATCCCCGCCGATCGGCCCATCGTGAAATTGCGTATGGGGTCCGGGCTTCCAACCGTCGCGTGAACCATTTACTGGATAGGTGATTGGCAAGCCCGTGAGTTCCGGCGCGAGTTGGGCATCGCTTGAGGCCATTTTGTAGATCGCAAGATCAAGCGACGGCACAACGTAGACTGCCGACCCGCCGGCGCCCGATTTGAAGAAGGCATCCTTCGGCGCACCGATTACGTGGCCGTCCTGATTTACTTCAAACATTAGACTGAAAGGCGTGTGCGAATTGTAAGGTGAGGGTTTGGCGCACAAGGCGATGTAGTCGGCGGGCACAAGTTGCTGTTTACCCCAACGTCCGTTGTGCAGCAGCAAGTAAGCGAACCTTACGGCGTCGGTTGCGCGCACGGCAATGCCACCGCCGCCGGGCGTGTGCGGAAGCGTGGTTCCATTGCGATGAAGCGCATAACCCCACACGCCATAGCCCATTGGTTTTGCTAAGTTCTCATCCAGGTATTGCTGCAACTCCATGCCAATTAAATGACGCAGCACGATGGTAGCGACGTGGGTGGATTGCGAGGAATAGGTGTAGCCTTCGCCGGGGCTTGTCCACAGGGGTGTCTTGAGCGCGGTTTGGTCTTGATCCAATGGTGGCTGTTGGCGCGGCGGGGCTTCGTTAGGCACAACAACGCCTCGTACAAATGTCTGGCTGTTGGATTCACGCATGCCGGAACTCATCGAAAGCAAGTGGCCCAGCTTGATATCAGCCTTGCGTGGATCGGACAGCGGCAGTGCTTCGGGCAGATAGGTTGCATTGAACACCTTCTGTTCCAAGCCTTCCGGTATGGCGGCTTTCTTTTCGGCGAGGGCGATACCAACGGCTATGCTGGCGTAGGCTTTGCCGATGGACGCCATATCGGGATGCGATTCACGGTGCGCCTTGCCGAAGTATTTTTCGTAGACCAGATAGCCATGCCGAACCACGACAATGCCGCCGTGCTGGCTGGTCAATTGGGCGTAGCGAAAAGCCTGATCCAAACGGTCGCTATCGAGGCCCGCTTTATTGCGAATCTCCGCGGCTGATTTCAGCGTCCGCCAGCCGCCTTGTGAATCTGGTGGCGGGAAGTAGGGCTCCGCTGAAAAAGCCGATGAGGCGGCAACAATTGCAAAAATGAATATACGCATGG
>JAYVXT010000821.1:0-10285 GCA_043785065.1 Bryobacterales bacterium
CGCTCGTCGGAGCCCGCATACACAATGAGGCCGAACAGCAGCGAGGCAAACAACAACTTCATCCCGCCACCACCTCCTGATCCTTATATTGCAACCGGAATAGTTTCCAGTAAATGCCCCGCATCGCCAACAACTGCTGATGCGATCCTGCTTCCCTCAACTTTCCCTTGTGCATCACAAAAATCCGATCTGCCCGCTCCACCGTAGACAATCGATGCGCTATTAAAATCGACGTCCGCCCCTCAACCAATGCCGCCAGCGCGCCGCGGATCTTCAACTCCGTCTCGGTGTCCACGCTGGAAGTGGCTTCGTCCAAAATCAAGAACCGCGGATTGTGAGCCAACGCCCGCGCAAAACCAATCAACTGCTTCTGCCCGGTGGAAAGACTTGCGCCGCGTTCAATCACCGGCTCGTCGTAACCCCCTGGCAAGCTCTCCACAAACGCGGAAAGATTGACGCGCTCCGCGGCCTCGCGCATCCTGTCCGCGTCGATCTCTGTAGAGCCCAAGCGAATGTTCTCGCCGATAGTGCCGGTAAACAGATAAGGATCCTGCAGCACAACTCCGAAGTAACGCCGCAGATCAGCCGGTTCAAACTCACGGATGTCCACGCCGCCAATGCGGATCGCGCCCCGCTGCACATCGTAGAAGCGAAGCAGCAACTGAATAATGGTGGTCTTGCCCGCCCCCGTGTGGCCAACAATCGCAATCGATTCGCCTTGCGATATATTGAAACTTAAATCTTCAAGAATCCAGTTTTCACTGCTGTAGGCGAACCATACGTGGTCAAATTCAATATCGCCTTGCGGCACAGGCTTAGGCGCGTTTGGAGGCCCAATATGCACGGGCGTATCCAGCAATTGGAATACGCGTTCACTTGCCGCCATGGCCCCCTGTAGGATATTGTACTTTTCGCTCAGGTCTTGAATCGGGCGGAAAAACCGCATGCCATATTGGAAGAATGCCACCAGCACGCCAAGGCTCAACGCACCCAACGAAACCTGATAACCGCCCCAGGCAAGCAAGCTCGCCAGACCCAGCATTCCCAGGAACTCCACCATCGGATAAAACCAGCCATAAGCGTGAATGGAGTCCTTGTAAGCTTCCATGTGCTGCAGGTTGATCACTTCAAATTCGTCCTTGGACCGCTCCTCGCGCTGAAACAACTGCACCACGCTGATGCCTTGAATCCGCTCGGAAAGGTAAGCATTCAGACGCGCCACCGCCGTGCGAATTCTGCGGTAACTTTCCGTAACCGCGTTGCGGAAGCGCACGGTGGCGTAAATCATAAAGGGCGCTACGGCAAGCAGGAGCAACGTCATCGTGCCGTTCAATTGATACATCGCAGCCGCCACCAGCACCAGCATCAGCAGATCGCCCAGCAGCGTCACCAAACCAGAGGAGAACAGTTCATTCAATACATCAATGTCGGAGGTTACCCGCGTCAACATGCGGCCAATTGGATGCGTATCGTAATAGTGCAGGTCAAGCTTTTGCAGGTGCCCCATTACTTGTTTGCGTAGGTCGAACATCGCATACTGCCCCGTGTTCTGCATGATGACCGATTGCCCGAATTCGCAAAGAAAAGTTACGATGATGGCGGCGAAATAAAGGAAGGTAATCTGCAAAAGGCCTTCGTTGGGTGAAGGGGAAAGCCAGTTTTCAAGAGGAGCCCAAGTAGTATTGGGAGCTTTCACCAAATAGCGGTCAATGGCGAGTTTAGTAAGCCACGGGCCAGCTACTGCGGCAAGGGAATTACCGGTTAACAACAGCAAGGAAAGAGCCACTGAAGCTTTATAGGGCTTCAAGTAACTAAGCAGCCGCCACATTAGCCGACTGTCATATGCTTTGCTGAGGGATTCTTCTTCCACTTAGTTCTAGTTTACCGGGACGCGCGGAACTGGAAGAAGCGCCGTGCGCCGGGGATTAATTATTCCTGCTGCCCAGGCTGCTGCAAATCCGAATCCCGCCACGCGCTGATTTTAAGCCGCCGGCACACCCAGCACAAACCTTCCCCGCTATTCGGCGCCTGTGGTTCGCCGCAAACGCTGCACTTCGAGTTGTCCGCAATTGGCGGAGGCACAAGGATTTGGATGGGCTGGACGGAATTCGATTTCATACTATAAATCCTATCCTACCACCGTCCGGTTTGCACCCTACGTGTGTTTTCGATAAAAAATTTACACGGCCACCGCTCATTTCACGCACCGCTCACGCATCTAAACTTGCCTTACAAACGGGGGCAGGCTTGGCCTGGCTTTACCTCCGCGCGCAGCCCTTGAACCAGGACAACCGCATCCACCGTGTGCGTACACATATAGCAATAGGCTTAGCCGTCCATTTCTTCTATCGGTACAGGTTTTTTTGAGTTCATTTTCTTCCCTTACACGGCATCTGACGTAAGGTTTATTTGGAGGTTTCACTGATCTTTATAACGATTTTTTAGGACGGCATTCGACGGAGCGCGCGGAAGTTTCTTTAACAAATTTTCACGGTTTTTCAACGCTTCCGCCAGCCGTTGACCGTCCAGCAGAGATGCGGAACAGAAAGACCCCGTACGATTCCGGATTCGCTTGCAGGCTGCACGGCTAATTCCCATCGCGGCATCCTGTTTGCCCATGGCGATTTGCGCCATCGCCAAAGGCTGCCACGCGTCCCTGCTAGCGAGGCCGATTCGGACCGCCTCCCTTAATTCCTTCGTGGCTCTTTCATCATTTCCATATTCCATTTGGTAGAGGGCCGTAACCACTCAAGGGACCCGGCACGATGAAAAGCTTCCAACCAATCAGCAGCGCGGCCTACGCTACTGGAACCGCTGACCACCTTCGCCGGGAGATCGTTGGCGCTTGCGGAACACCAATTTACGCAGCCGACTTTCATTATTGGGCTCATTGAGCAACGGCTCAACCATAAATTCGCCCATCCGTTCTTACCACATCACGCGTTCCCTGACTTCTTTGTAAAGACTTTCATTTCCGGCGCAAACCAGGCGTAGATATTCGACGCGCTCACTCCGCGGCTTCCCCAACGCGGTCTCCACAACCGTAATCAGGCATTCGTCAAATTCGGCGTTGTCGGCCATTTACTTGGATTGAAGTCTCTCAAACAACCAGCGCCGGGCGTCTCCATATTGGCGCTGCAAACTGCGGAGGGACATCCCCAGCGCCTCAGCCGCTTCTTCATCTGTGAAGCCCAGAAAAAACTTCAAGTCGATGATGGAGCACCATTCCGCATGAGTGCCCTCAATTTCATGAAGAAGCGTGTCAATCGCAATGGCTTCATCCAACTGTTTGGAAGGTCCCGGCAGCAGGGTCATCAACTCATTCAATTCCACTTTCTGAGCCGGAATGCGCCCCCGGGCATGATCAATCAAAAGGCGGCGCATGGCGCGCGCGGCCACCGCGAAGAAGTGCTTACGATTCTGCCAATCCAGTTGCCGCGCCTGCGCCAGCCGCATGTAGGCTTCATTCAACAATGCCGTGGCTTGCAAGGAATGATCCTTGCGTTCGCGACGCATCAGGTATTGAGCGAGCTTGTGAAGATCAGGTACGACAAGGTTAAACAGGCGCTCCTCTACAGCGCGGTCACCTGTGCTCCATCGGTGCAGAAGGCCGGTGATTTCGCCGGCAGGCTTGTCCAAATTGTCGATCTTATCCACCGTGAAAAGATAATAACGCAATTACCGGATGGATACCATACGGATGTCGAAGGTAAGTGCTTGTCCAGCCAAGGGATGATTCCCGCCCAAGGTGACATTGGCATCGGTCACGTCAACCACCACTACCATTTGTCCACCACCCACTTCGTACTGCATGCCGGGTTGGATATCGCTATCCTCCGGGAAACGATCCTTACCTACGGTGATCAGCATTTCTTCGCGCTGCGGACCGTAAGCTTGGTCCGGCTCCATCCGGGTTTTTCGGGCCTGCCCCATTCAAGTCCAAGAACAGCGGCCTCGAAGCCGGGAATCACCTGATTCGCCCCGATAGTAAATTCAAGTGGCTCCCTTCCTTCAGAGGAATCGAAAACCGTTCCGTCATCCAAGATTCCCTTGTAATGTATGGCGACCGTATCGCCTTGCTTTGCTTGGGGCTCCAAAACAACATTTCCTTAATCCGCCGCTAAAAATCCTTCGACAATCCCCCGATGACAATCTGCGGATTCTTCCCAACCCTGTACGCTCTTGGGGCTCTGAATAATCCCCCGATTTCCATCGGCGGCTAGTTCAAAATGCCCCGTTTGGACACTAGCATTAGTTAAGCTGGGAACTTAAGTGAATCCCGATGACAATCGGGCTATCGCCAGACCCAGGAAAGCATACCGAACGCCAAAAGCGCTACCATCAGAATTTGAAACCGCTACTATATTTTCTCTCCTCGGCCTTGCTCTGGGCCCAGCCGGGTCCCAAACTTTTCGATGAAATTGAGCCGATGATCGCCGAGTTGAGTGAGATGACCGGGCTTCCACCCCTTAAGCGCGTCGACCGCGATTTCATCACCCGGGCCAAGTTGAAATCGTTCATGGAAAAGCGCGTGGCGGAAACGATCACACCCGGCCAGCTGCATGCCGAGGAATTGGCCATGAAGCTCTTCGGCCTGGTTCCACCCGATTTCGATTTGAAAGGCACAACCGTCTTGCTCGTCACCGAACAAGCCGCCGCTTTTTACGATTACAAGAAAAAGCGCCTGTTCGTGCTGGAAGGCCAGGAAGACGACATGCAACGCATCGCCTTGTTTCATGAGCTGGCGCATGCATTGGCCGATCAGCACTTTAATCTGGGCAAGTATATTTTGAAAAGCAATACCGATGACGCCGCAACTGCTAGGGGCGCGGTCATGGAGGGCCAGGCTCAATGGCTCATGATGGAACGTATGGCGAAAAAACTCGGGCAGAGCCTGATAGACTCTCCACGTATCATCGACTTGGCGGCCGGCATGAGCGAAAGCGCCAATCAGTTTTCCGAGTTAGGTAAGGCTCCGCTCTATATCCGCGAGTCCCTGCTTTTTCCCTATTCAAGCGGAATGCTGTTCCAAAACGCGGTGCTGAAAAAGATGGGTAAGCCCGGCTTTGCCGAAGTGTTCAAGCGCGCGCCTGTCTCCACCCAGCAGATTCTGCATCCGGAGAAATACTTCGATAAGGTCCTTCCCACCGAACCCAAAATCGCCAAGTTCGCGGACGAGAAAAAGTACAAGCTGATCACCGACGGAGCACTGGGCGAATTCGACATCACCATGCTTATCCAGGAATATGCCGGGAAAGAGGATGCCGAAAAAATTGGAACGCATTGGAAGGGTGGACGTCTTTCGGTTTGGGAGCGAAAGACGGATAAGCATCCTATGCTGGCCCACACCGTGGAATTCGACTCGGAGCAAAGTGCGGCGGACTATTTGGAAGTGTACAAAAAAGTATTGGCGAAGAAATCAAAACAGTACCAGCAGGAAGTTTCCGCAAATCGAGATTTAGTACTAGGCTCCACGGAAGCTGGGCGGTTTGAAGCCCGGCGAGTGGGGGCGGTGGTTTCCAGTTTAGAAGGGATTCGGTAAGCTAGAAATATATGAAAAAGTTATTGGCTATGATGACCTTTGCCGCAATCGCGGCTGTAGCCGCGGAAGTCCCGCGCAAAACGCCTGAGTTCGTGATCCAAATGCTTGACGGCAAGGATCAACTTTTAAGTAAGTATCGCGGCAAAATGGTTGTGATCGAATTCTTTAGCCCGACCTGTCCGCATTGCCAAAAGACTGTTCAAGTCTTACAGAAGTTATATACGGAACTGGGTTCGAAGGGATTCCAGCCAATTGCCATTGCAGCCGGTGCGGACCACAAACCTCTTGTGCCGCAATTCATCAAGCAATTCGGCTTGACCTTCCCCGTTGGTTTCGGTGACCGCGAACTTGAAATCGCCTATTTGCAATTGCCCGGGGTCCAAAGCTTCATGGTGCCGCAATTGGTTTTCATCGACAAGCAGGGCATCATCCGCGAGCAGCATGTAGGTGGTGATTTGAAGGATGAGGAAGCCGATATTCGGAAGCGGGTTCTGCAGTATTTAACCGCTGCGCCGATGCCCCCCATGCAGAAGAAGACGGCTTCCGCGGCCACAACGAAAAAGTAGTTCATCCGCTAAACTAGTAGGAATATGAAACGAACCTTGAAGTCCCTGATCGCCGCAATTTGCCTCACGGGAGTAGCCGCGTCAGCGCAAATTCCCAGGCCCGCGCCAGACCTTGCAATCAAATCGCCTACCGGCATGGTTTCAATGTTGAGCAAGTATAAAGGCAAAGCCGTGGCTTTGGAATTCGTTCTAACCACTTGCCCGCATTGCCAGCAGAGTTGCAAGATCCTTACGAAGATGCACCACGAATTCGGCTCCCAAGGATTCACCCCCGTGGCTGTGGCCATCAATGAAATGGCCCACATGTACGTGGATGATTTCGTGAAACAGTTCGGCATCACATTCCCTGTCGGTTGGCAAAATCACGACACAGCTATGCTATTCCTCCAACACTCCATGACAAAGCCATTGATGATGCCGCAAATTGTTTTTATCGACAAAGAAGGCGTGATCCGCGCGCAATTCGAAGGCTCCGACACATTCTTTGAAGACGAATTGAAGCAGGAGGCCAACATGCGAACCCAGATCAAGAAATTGCTCCAGCCGCAGGCCGCTGCTAAGAAAGCAGCGCCTGCCGCCGCGGCGAAGAAGTAAAGTGGCGCGGCTAATCTGCTTGCTTTGGTTGTGCAGCGCCAGTCTAGCCTTTACCCAAAGCGCAACCTCATCGGGCACAATCCAAGTTCAACTGCGCGACCCTTCCGGTTCATCGATCACTGAAGCATCACTTCTCTTACGGCACAAAGCCTCGGGTGCAACCAGGACTGGAAAGACAGAGCCACAAGGCTCGTTCGTGTTTACCCAACTTAGCCCCGGCGAATACAGTTTGCACATCGAAAAAGAAGGCTTCACCTCTGTCGATGCCACCAGCATCCCCGTCTCCATCGGCCAGTTGGTCGAGCAAAAACTTACGCTTGCCCTGTCAAATGTTGCCAGCCGGATTGAAGTTACCGAAAGCGCCGGAGCGCTTGATACAGGTGCAACTTCGTCCAGCGCCGCGCTCGGAAATGACCGCATCGAGGAAGCACCCTCAAATGGGCGGAATTATTTCAGCTTCGTCGCTGTAGCTCCGGGCGTGGTAAGTTCCCCCCAAGCAGGTACGCAAAAGAGTATGGCCGGAATCCGCAATCCTCTGGCCGACAGCGGCTTCAGCTTCAACGGCATGCGCGGCCGCAACAACAGCATCAGTATTGATGGGGTGGACAACCGGGACGAAACCACAGGCGGTAATCGAGTAGCCATTGGCCTTGAAATGGTGGAACAGTTCAGTGTCGCAGGTGTTTCCGTTGGCGCGGAATTGGGTGGAGCCGCAGGGGGAATCGTCAACATGGTGACGCACTCTGGTACGAATTTATGGCACGGCGACGCGACATTCTTTTTTCAGAACGGAGCAATCTCCGCGCGCAAGTCCGAAGTGGATGCCGGCTTTCATCCCCGGCAAAGCCGCTATCAACCGGGCACATCGTTGAATGGACCCATCAAGAAAAACCGTACGTTCTTTTCCACGGCATTTGAAACGGAAAAGGAGTTCGAAGAAGAATGGTCGGAAACACCAGCGAATGCAATTGATCAAATCCGCAAAGCATTCCAATCGCCTGCGTTTGCTAACGGATTGGTAAAAGACCCTTACCACGGACTCTTCCGCACAGCCACGCGCGGAACGGAATACTCCTTGAAGGTGAATCACATTCAGGACGAACACGACACCTATTCGGCGCGCTATGCTTACTCCCGAGGCCGCGTGCTGGGCGATGTCCAGGGTGGGAACAATTTCTCCGACCGCTCCAGTGGCGGTAGCAGCCTTACTTTCGATCACGCCTTCGTTGCCAGTTGGCTGCGCGTTATAACGCCGAAAATTACCAATGATGTTCGTTTCCAATTGTCTCAGCGCTCGCAAGAAGTGCGGCCGAATACGTATGGACCGCTTTACGAAATTCCCGGCGTCATCAGCATGGGTCAATCGCCCCGGCTGAATTCCGATAGAACGGAAACACATTACGAAGTGGTGGACAGCTTCAGCTTTGTGCGCGGCCGCCATAGAATGAGCGCGGGCATGAGCGTTCAACCCATCTATCTCGATGCACGGCTGGCCAACCGCGCTGCCGGCATTTTTGTGTTCCCCTCTCTGAATGATTTTCTCGCCGGCAGGCCCGATGTTTTCACCCAAGCTTTTGGCGACCCCTCTCTAAAGATGAAGACAACACCCTTCGGTTTGTACTTCCAGGACCGTTGGCAGATTGTCAACGGATTCACTTTGGAGGCCGGGGTTCGCATGGACAAACAAGCGATGCCCCAAGGGCTTCCAGCTTCCAAAGCGAACATCGCACCGAGGATCGGCCTGGCATGGAATCCCAGCAAGAACCTGGTTTTTAGGTTCGGCGGCGGATTGTTTTATGACCGCTATCCGCTGGCATACCTGAATGAGGCCCTATGGAAGAATGGAACTCGCGGCTTTGAGCAGTATGCTGTTGGAGCAGCTGCCGTCCAGGCTTTCCAAATTCTTCGAGGAGGTACGGCTGCCGCTCCACTGCCCGGACTAGCGCAGGCCACCTATACTGCCTCTAGCAATTTCCCCAGCCCCTATTCGCGAAAAGCGGGCTTCGGAGCTGAATACGCCATCGACAAAGATACCAAGCTCACAGTGGAAGCAAATTCAGTGAAAGGCGTCCACCTGCCGCGAATTCGCAATGCCGCCGGCGCGTTGCCGCCTAACTACCTGCTTGAGCAAACCGCCAACTCCAATTACCGCGGCGTTTCCACTTCCATCAACCGCCGGATGAGCAAGGATGTTGCCTATCTTTTCAGCTACGATCTGAGCCGCACATTGGATGACGGTTCCGACTTCGATGAGCAACCTCTAAATCCGTTAAATATTCGCGCCGACTGGGCCCATTCCCGGCTCCACCAACATCATCGGCTTGCTGCTAGCGCGGTGTTCGAGATACCGGATGATGCACTGACGACTGCCCCCGTTTGGATACGGGAATCTCTCGACCGAATCACCATCGCGCCAATAGTGTCCTTCCTAAGCGGCCGCCCATTGAACGGTTTATTGACCACCGATTTCTATCGCACCGGGGCCTATCCGATAAACGCGCGCCCTGTTGGTGTTGGCCGCAATTCGTTCCAGGCTCCCGCCACGGCCACGGTTGATTTACGCTTGATGAAGACGTTCATGACTCATCACGAACGAGCCAAACTTCAATTCGGCATCGAAGCATTCAATCTGTTGAACCACTCGAATGCCGCCATCAGCAGCCCCTATTTCGCTAATGGTATCGAACGATTGGCGACGTTCCGAGGTCCGGTGGAATCCCTCAATCGACGGCAATTTCAAACTCTGGTGCAGTGGGAATTCTAGATGGCGAAGTTCCTCTCGTCATTGCCGTCATGGGGTCTCCTTCACATGAAACTCAATGCGGCGATTCTTTTGACGCCCCTCTTGAGCATTATTATCCGCCACGGGATTATCCGGCCCAATGCCCACAGCATACAGCCTTCCCGGCTCGATGCCTTGAGTAATTAAATAGGCCTTCACGGCTGCCGCGCGCTCCTTACTTAAAGTCAAGTTCATTTCGTAATAGCCTTCCGAATCAGTGTGCCCTGATACTTCCACCGGCTTTCCGGGAAATTCTTTTAGAACTAGCACCATTTCATTCAAGAGCTCTTTTCCCCTGGCCGTCAACTTGGAACTGGCTGTATCGAATTCCACTATCTTGCCGGTAATTACGTCCTGCAGTTTCGCCTCAAACTTAGTCGATTCCACGGACGTTTTCGATCCGGGAATGATGTTCGTCTTCACCTCGGCAATACCCGTGACCGAACGCACCGTGGCTATCGCCTTTGCGCTTGTCTCAGCGGAGTCGGCAAACCCTGTAAGGCTGGCTGTGCGGCCGTCAAATACTAGAGATTGTGTCTCAAACCCCGCCGCCTTCAAAGCGGCATCCGCCCTGGTTCTTAAATCGATTGGAATTACTTGGGCGTGATGGTTCACGCACAGGTAACTTAAGCAAGCCAACGCGGCCAACCCGAATCCTTGCACTACCCCCTTGGGCATTAATCAGCACCTCTCCTTATCCACTGGTTCTAAGCAGACTCGTTCGTCTAGTTGGGGGGAGAAATGATGAACTGCGAACTAACTTAACGATTATATACTCTATGGAAAACTTCCGCGTTACAC
>JAYVXT010000822.1:0-3179 GCA_043785065.1 Bryobacterales bacterium
GATGCCAGACACAGCAAGTAGAAATGGATGGCCTTGTCGGCGTCTCCGCGGCGGAAATAGACAAACAGTCCGATGAATAGATACGCCGCCCCAACTAGATATTGGTAGTAAAGATAGGGCGATGCAGCATGCTCACCTACAAAAACTGTAAGGTTAATCTCCACCGGTTCGCCATGACGCTCCGGCCGTGGATCGGCGCGCTCAATAGAGTATTCAGCTTTTTGCCAAGCCCCCACCCCTACCAGCACATGAGCCACTTCCATTGCGTTGTCAATCGGAGCGGTCCGAATCTTCCGCAACACATCACCTTGCTTGACGCCGGCCTTTGCCGCAGGACCATCCGGTTGGACGTAAAAAGCAACAACCGTGGCATGGGAACTCGTGTTGGTTTGATTCGAGGAAGGTTGCGCGGGCGCATCAAACCGGTCCACCCAAGTGACCCCATCCTCCGGAAGGTGGAACTTCTTTTGTTGCTGAAAATTCACAACCGCGGCGATGACCGCCGCCATTGTCAGAATCACCAGCAAAGCTCCGATTAATTGCCGTTTTAGTTCACGCACAAAAAGAACCTACACTTCTCCGACATGACAGTAGCAATTTGAATGCCACTCTCTAACCCTTACCGAAATTCCCAACCAGTATAGTAATTCAATAACTTAGCTACCGCAATAGCCCGGCCGTTTCCAAAACTGAGATATAACCACTATTAGAAAGTGTAGATTTACAGCATCTACAGTTCATGGTCTTCGGTCAAACTCAACAATCCTCCAAATTAGGAGAATTGCGGCAAGAACCCTAGGGTATACTTATCCCCAGACCTTATGGAACGATTCACTGGATTGATCGGCTTAACCCTTATTGTGCTTGGCGCTTATATTTTTTCATCTAACCGCAAGGCCATCAAACCATCCTTGGTTATGTGGGGCTTAGGTCTCCAGTTCGGATTCGCCTTCCTGGTACTTAAGACAGATTTTGGAATCGTATTTCAAAAAGCCAGCGTGGGCGTGAATGCCCTCCTGGATTATGCCGAAGAAGGCAGTAAGTTTCTTTTCGGACCACTGGGCAGTAAGAACGGAGGGTTTGGCGTTATCTTCGCCACTCAAGTGCTTCCGATCGTCATTTTCATCGCCGCCCTGTTCGCCATCCTCTACTACTTCGGCGTTATGCAAGTCATCATCCGCGCCATGGCTTTTGGCATGCGCCGCATTATGGGGGCAAGCGGCGCGGAATCCACCTGCGTCGCCGCTAGCATCTTTATGGGTCAAACCGAGGCCCCTCTTACAATCAAACCCTTTCTCGCCGGACTAACTCGTAGCGAACTCTTCACCATCATGACCAGCGGCATGGCTCACGTCTCAGGCGCTGTAATGGCCGCCTACGTGAAAATCGCGGGCGTAGAGATTCAGCACCTATTGACGGCGGTGATCATGACGGCTCCGGCAACCATCATGCTGTCCAAAATGCTGATCCCTGAAACCGAGCAGCCGGCCACGTCGGGCGAAGTTAAGATTGAGGTGGAAAGCCCAGGCGTCAACGTCATTGATGCCGCCGCGCGAGGGGCCGCCGACGGCTTGCATTTAGCGCTCAACATCGGCGGCATGCTGATTGCCTTCCTGGCTTTAATCGCCATGGTGAACGGCATCCTTGGCGCTATCCATTCGGTATCATGGCTGCACTGGATCCCAGGTTCTTTGGAAGAGATTTTAGGACTCGCCTTTGCCCCAATCGCCATGGCTTTAGGCGTCACTGCGAAGGATGCCTCGGCCATCGGAAATCTGCTGGGAACGCGATTGGTCCTAAACGAATTTGTGGCATTCTTGAAATTAGGCCCAATGAAAGAGGGGTTGGATCACAAATCGTTCGTCATCGCTACCTACGCCCTTTGCGGATTTGCAAACATTTCATCCATAGCCATCCAAGTAGGCGGCATCGGAGCCCTTGCCCCCACCAGAAAAAGCGATCTGGCCAGATTAGGGTTGCGCGCCGTTGCGGCCGGGACACTGGCTAATTTCATGTCCGCTGCAATCGCCGGAATGTTGTTGTAGTGGAAGCTCTTGATGAGCCGCGACCGTTAGGGAGTTGGTATTCGGAATTTTGGAGACAATCATGAGTTGGAATGATGCTGTAGTGGCGATTCAGCGGCGGACGGAACTGATTCCCATTGTGGGCGTCGTGCTGGGCAGTGGACTGGGAGCCTTTGCCAACGAACTGACGGACCGCGTTGAGATCCCTTACGAAGAAATCCCCGGATGGCCCAGATCAACAGCCATCGGGCATGCCGGGAAATTAGTTCTCGGCAAGATCGGCGATACCATCGTTGCGGTGCAATCGGGCAGAGCCCATTTCTACGAAGGTTACGACATCGGCCAAGTAACTTTCGGAGCCAGAGTGCTCGGCAAACTGGGGATCAAATCTCTCTTATTGACCAACGCCGCCGGTGGCATTAACTTGGAGTATACCCAAGGCGCCCTGGTTCTGATCAGCGACCATATCAACCTGCAAGGGCAAAATCCTTTGATCGGTCCAAACGAAGATTCGCTCGGCCCCCGATTTCCCGACATGTCCGAGGCCTATTCCAAAGAATACAGAACCATCGCCAAGCAGGTCGCCGTCGAAATGGGAACAAGCCTGGGTGAAGGCGTTTATGCCGGGTTGCTCGGTCCTAACTATGAAACGCCCGCCGAGATTCGATATCTGCGGACCATCGGCGCCGATCTAGTAGGCATGTCCACTGTGCCGGAAGTCATCGTGGCTCGTCACATGGGAGTGAAGTGCTTGGCAATTTCCTGTGTCACCAACATGGCTGCCGGCATCTTGAATCAAGAAATCAATCACGAAGAAGTGCTGGAGACCGGAGCCAAAGTACGCGGAACCTTGGTGGAGATGCTCAAACGCCTCATTCCTAGACTGGATGGGTGCGCGACTTGAAAGTGAGACCGCTATGCGGCAGGACGGACCCCCTGGTCCGCGGTCGACGCCCTCGTCGGCCCTTTCAGGTTACGAAAATCGTTCAGTGTCTGGCGTCAATCTCTCCACTGGAGGCCTAACCCATATGGAACCATTGCTAGAAGCCGCATTGAAAGCCCGGGCATTTGCCCATGCGCCATTTTCAAAATTCAAAGTGGGCGCCGCGCTAGAAGATTCCGAGGGCAGGGTCTGGACCGGATGCAATGTGGAGA
>JAYVXT010000823.1:0-3178 GCA_043785065.1 Bryobacterales bacterium
CGCCCACCGCGCTATCGACCGCGAACGGCCCATAGGTCGCCGTGCCGCCGCCCGCGAAGACGCGAAAGCCCGTCACCGTGTCCCCGGTGCCGGTGGTGGTCACCGTCGCCGTGCCATTCCAGGCGGTATAGGTCGAGGTGCCCGCCGTCACGGTCGCCGCGTTGATCGCGTAAATCCGCATGCCGGTCCAGGCCGCGAACTTGTCGAAGGTCTTGGAGGCGCCCGCGACCTGCGCCGGCGCATTGAAGGACTGCCGCACCGTGTAGGTGGGGTGGTCATAGGCCATACTTTTCACTGTCATCACACACACTCCTGACGGGCGCGCTTCCCACGCACGTAACTAGGGGCAGGAGGGGCAAGCCTCATGAGCCCGATTAACTTTAACTTTTTAC
This sequence comes from Bryobacterales bacterium, assembly GCA_043785065.1. Classification (GTDB taxonomy): domain Bacteria; phylum Acidobacteriota; class Terriglobia; order Bryobacterales; family Bryobacteraceae; genus JANXSF01. The sequence goes on from JAYVXT010000823.1 coordinate 393, forward strand.
AGGGCACACATAGCCACCTCACGCGGTACCAATCCTTCGGATCGGTCGACACGTGACACGCGTGGACTAAGTGTGAAGTGCCACAGCTTTCGCACGGTTGCCGCTGAATATAGCCGCGCCGGAGCACGTAATTCAGCCGGCTTTGCGCGATTAGCTTGGCCGGATGTTGCCGGCGATAACGCCTGACCCAAGCGGCATGGTACTCAGGCGTCATGTATCAAACCACGCTATCCCACTTCACGATGCGCACGTTGCCGGGCACCGTGGTGCTGTTGTGGACGATTCCAAAACCCATGGGTATTCACATGGACTCGCTAAGTCCATGCCGCCGCAGATAAACGTGATTCCATCGTTCGCCATTGACGATCCGCCAGGCGGACATCTGTCCAATGCCGAAATATTTAGCGAGTTTGTAAGTCGATAATCCCGAGGCATGCAGATCATGCATCTGTTCGACCTGTACTTCCGTCAACTTGTGTTGGGTGTTTTTCTCTCCGTACAGATGCCGCTGTTTCGACTTCATGTCTTGCAAATTATCTTGGCAAGTGCCGAGCGACAAATGTTCGGGGTTCACACAGCGGGTGTTATCACAACTGTGAATCACCATTGCCCCCTGTGGGATCACGCCCTTGTGGTACAAGTATGAAAAGCGATGTGCGTAGATTTTTTTGCGGCCACCGGGTACGTGTAATTGCCCGTATCCCCTGCCTGCACAACTCGCTGTCCAATTCCAGCAACCGGCCGGACTGACTTCGAATTTCGCCTGAAATCTTTCGATTAACTGCTTGGTAATCATCGTTCACTCTCCACTTTGAGTGAATCAATAATACCATGGCTGCCTACACTTACATGCAGGATTAGACCATATCATCACCCGTTCTGGGTGCTTTGCGCTTCGGGGCGCTTGCCCCTACTCTCCCTTCGGAGATGGCCGTTGCTCTTTCCCCTTGCGGGGCTTAGATCAGGATTGTCCCTGGCTTACGCAGCCAGTAGGAGTTTCCCTGAGTTCACAAAGTTATCATTCGCGGCTTCCGCCGCGACGGGGCAGTTGTCTTTACCCAAGTAATACCACGCGACCCCTTTCGACCGGCCGTAATCCGTGGGAATTTTCCCGCGCATTTCCTCCGGGACCGCAATCGCCTCCGCCACCGTGTCGTTGCCAAAGAAGAAAATCCAGTCGGATTTACCCTGACTCCACGCGGTCGTGGTATAGCCGTCGGTGGCAATGCCTTTCGGGACGTTGGTCTGCTCCACGAAGCGCGTGTTCTCGTAACGTCCGATTTCGCCGTTCATGATCAGTTTGAACCCGGTATCCGAGTACTGATGAATGGTTTCCAGGTTGTTCTTGAGATTACGCAAGGTGGTCGGCCAGGCCAGCGCGTAGTAATCGTCGGCGATATAAGCCGGGATCGAGCGCTCCTTCATGGTGTCCACGATGTTCTTCAAATGGCCATTGGCGAACGCTACCGTGTTGGTACCGGTCACCGTGCCGTTGGTGTAGAGCGTGATGCTCGCGGTATCCGTGCCGCTGGACGCAATCGCGCGCAGCAAGGTCTGGTTGAATTGCGTCCACGCCAAGACATCGAAAGTCTTGACCGCGTCGTTCTTCAGGACCTTCTGCACCAATTCCATGACGGGAAACTTCGACAGGTTGTCGAGCTTGCCGGTGTAGGGTACCGAGTTCCCGGCTTCACTGATCGTCAAGGTGCCTTGGACGATGGTGTAATTGGTTTCGGGCATGGTGTTGGTTTCCACCAACGTAGCGCCATGCGCCGACACATCGGAGAACACATCCCAGGTGTAAATCGGGTGTTCGTGCGGGTTAGCTACTCCCGTACCGTGCTGACTGCACTGCTTGCACTCTCATGCAAGTCCAGACCATATCTTCATCCACTTACGTGGAGTGGTGCGCTTCGGGACTGCTTAGTCCCTACTCCTTTTCAGGATGGCCGTTGCTCCTTCCTCTCGCGAGGCTTGGATCAGGATTGCCCTCGACTTTACGTTAGGGGGTTCCCTGAGTTCACACCATTTCTAGCAGCTAGTTACCTAACCGCGGTGACCGTTTAATCACCCTTCTTCTTGCCCTGCTGACTAGCATCCCTGACATCGGAAAATTGGCGGAATTTAACTAACCTTTATCTTCGCAACGTTGCGCTAAAACGTTACCGCCTTGCGGCTGCTACCTATCGCTAGGTAGAGGAGACTATATCACTGACTTGACGGAACCCTTGCCACTTCGATTGCTCGGCGGATTTACGTGCCGCCACTGCTTCCTCGAAGCGATCGAAGGCGCCTAGATGAATCTGCTTCCCCTCGTTAGCAATGTACGCTTGCCATTGGCGCATCCGCTTATGCCAACAAACCCCTGTAACGCTCGATGTATTGTGGCGGTGTTTATTTTGGTTATGCATATTCTCAAGGTGCCTGCACTCCCTGAGATTAGCCCACCGATTATCGAGTTTATTCCCGTTAACGTGGTCAATTTCCAGATCAGGCCAGCGGTGCGTCATCATCATGAAGATGACCCGGTGCACTTTATGGCAGCGTTGAAGAAGCTTGGTTTCTCGATAACCCTTTACGGTTATCCAGCCCACTGCCGTTCCCGCCAGCGCGCGACCCTTGGAAACTTTCCAGGTTAACGATCCGGTTTTGGGATCGTACAAAAAATAACAATGAAACAATTCATACAAACAAGTCATCCGGCGCTTCGGGCCGCTTGGCCCTACTCCCTTTCAGGATAGTCGTTGAACCTTCCGCTATGCTAGCGGCTTGGCTGCTGATTATCT
>JAYVXT010000824.1:0-10257 GCA_043785065.1 Bryobacterales bacterium
TCGTTCTCTTCAAACTGCTGACCGGCTTTCTTCACATGGCTCCAATAAACCGGCTGGGGAAACACCATGGTGTAATGTCCGCCGAACGTAGCGTCGGGCTCTTCGCCGGGAATTATTAGAAAGTCTTTATCCGAATGGCGCCGCGACGCATCGAAGTATACTTTTTGCTCGGTGAAGCGCACTGGACCGGGATCGGAAGGGTGCCCGTCGCCATGAAAGTCGGACATCATGGCGATGTTGATGCCCATGGCGCGAAACGTAGGAATCCAGGGCGGCTGAAAGTCAACCGAGCCAGCATCGGCCACTTGCTCATTGAAGTGAGTATGGAAATGGCCCACCGAAACCTGATATCCCGGCAGCGGTTTGTAGCGATCATCATGCGTGAAGGCTAGCACCTGTTGTTGCGTTTTCTCCGCCGAATCGGGGCTCAAGTAATAATAAACGGCCATGCGCTGCATGCTCCCGGCAGGGGCATTGTATAGAGCAAAGTTGGCCTGCGAAAAACTACGAGCCTGATCGACCCGCTTCTTCCACAACTCATCGGAATTGCCGAAGGGGCGGTACATCTCCTCCCGTTCCGCTTGCCGCACGCCGATGGAAAAGGAGTCCTTTGAGTCCTTGCGATACCAAACGTAACCGAGGTTCAACTCAATTTCCCGGGCGAAGAAAAACTTATGCGGAGCGGGGAACACGGCTAGTGATCCGCCGGGCGTCTCCATTAACAGCAGCCTGTTGCGAGCGCGTAAGCCAACCGGATCGGTATTCGGCGACCCGCCAAATTCGTACTTCTGCACACCGCGGGCTACGTCGCGCCACAACACACGCTTGGGCGCATCCAGAGTGAAGCCCTTCAACCCGGCGTTGTATTTATAAGCCACCGCGGGCTCATCCGTTTTCGCCACTGCCTCCTGCCGCAACAGGTTTGTTCCCTTATAAGCGGTGAACCGTAAGCTGCCCGAAAATATGCCGAGCGTTAAACCGTCGAAGGTAGCTTCCAACCGCGCGCCATCGGTTTTAACGGAACATGCCGAGGTCTTGTAGTTCACAGTCGCGCGCCGGATTTCACTTTCAAGACGCGGTAAGCCGGTGTTAGTACCCTTGCGTCCGGGAACCATTAGCGGCGCATCCCAGAAGGCTTTCCATTTTTCCTGCTCTAGAAATTCAGGATCGGTTCGGCCCAATTCCTGCAGCGGCTTTAATTGCTGATCGGAGAGGCGGCGCACTCCGGTGGTGACCGTGAATTCCGGCTGAAGGTTGCGGCCCAGAATCACCCAGGTTGCTTGCCTCAATCGGCGAGCGGCAAGTTCGCGAACGATGGGCGCGCCATTTTCAATATCGAAGGCGGCGCGAAGTTCCTGGCCTGCGGCGCCCTGCCAGGTCAGTATCAAACCGCCGGCGGCATTCGCGGCGGCAAGGCCGGGCTGTGGTTTGTATCCGGAAAGGTCGCAAGGGGCGCCGAAAGCAGCAGCGGTGAATAGGCAGAGAGTTAATATGCGCATAGGTAGATCCAGTCTTAGCATTGTACGCCTTTGGACGGTGATACAATCCATCGCAGTGAGTACTTTGATGCTACGACCGCGAATAATCCTGTCCCTTGGACTTCTTTCTTTCTCCGCTCAGGCTCAATCGGTGACCGGCACGATTCTGGGTAATGTGCTTGATCCTTCCGGCCTTGCAATCCCCCGGGCGGAAGTGATCCTTACCCAACCCGCGACCGCTCTTGAACGGCGCACATATACGGCGGAGAATGGCTCATTCGCTTTCCCCAGTCTTGCGCCGGGGCCCTTTAACATTACTGTCAAATTGGAAGGCTTCAAACAAGCGGAACGGCGGGGGATTAACCTTTCCGCGTCGGAAACTTTCACTGTGGGCGACGTTACTATGCAAGTGGGAAGCACTGCCGAATCGGTTACGATCACCGCGCAAGGGGCCAACGTGCAAACTGCCAGCGCGGAGCGTTCCGGGGTTATCACCAACAGTCAGGTGGAAAACATTTTGATCCGTGGCCGCAACGTTACCTCTCTATTGCAGCTTCTACCCGGCGTGGTGGATACGGTCGAGCGCGACGCCATCGACCGCGGCTTTTCCGTGAATGTGCAAGGCGGCCGCAACAACACCAACAACCTTACGCTGGACGGCATGACGATGATCGATGTGGGAACTAATCAAGGCGGAACAGTCAGCGTGGGTATGGATGCCATTGCTGAAGTAAAGGTGTTGTTGACCAATTATCAAGCAGAATACGGACGCATGTCCGGAGCGAACGTTCAACTGATCACTAAAAGCGGTACGCGTGATTTCCACGGCATGTTCAGCTACTTCAAGCGTCATGAGCAGTTCAATGCCAATTCATTTTTCAACAATACAGTCGGACTGCCCACGCCGCGCACCAGGCTCAACACGTACAGCTACAATCTTGGTGGACCTGTTTCCATTCCCAAACTTTTTAATAAGAATCGCGATAAGCTTTTTTTCTTCTGGTCGCAGGAATTTTGGCCCCGGTCAAGCAGCCTTCCGATCGGCCAACTAACTACCCCCACGGATTTGGAGCGCGCCGGTGACTTCTCGCAATCAGTGGAATTGAACGGCGCCTTGATCCCCATTCTTGATCCTACCAATGGCCAAGTGGTTCCTGGAAACCGCATCCCCGCCAGCCGCGTAGACCCTAATGGAAGAGCCATTTTGAACATGTTGCCCGCAGCGAATTTCTTCAACAACGCAATCTCCGCCCGTCGCTACAATTATGTTTTCCAAACGGACGTGGATACTCCGCAGCGCCTGGAAACATTAAAGGTGGATTACCACATCCACCCAAAGAACCAGGTGGCGTTCAGCCTTTCGCGTCATAAAGACGAACAGACTGGCCCCTATGGAATCCCAACCGGCGGGGCCAATTGGGCGCAAATGAGTAAGACTTTTTGGACTCAGGGCACCGTGCTTTCCGCCCGCGATCAATGGATACTTTCCCCAACATTGGTGAACGAATTTACGGTTGGTTTTTCGCAGCGGCCAGAAGGGGAGCGAATTCCCGAGTCCGAATTGAAGCGCAACCAACGCAGCACAATCGGGTTCATCACTCCTCAGCTTTACCCAGCCGCCAACCCATTGAACCTTGTGCCGAATGTCAGTTTTGGCGGCGTCAGCCAGCCGATTAATTTGAATATGGACGGGCGCACGCCGCTCGACCAAACGCAATCTGCGGTCAACGTCACGAATAACATCACCAAGAATTTCGCGTCCCATTTGGTGAAAGCCGGCGTATTCTACAATCGCAATTTGCGGCAAGCGCAAATCCCGGCGGCGTTCAACGCCACGATTAACTATGGGCGCAATGCAAACAACCCTCTGGACACGGGTTATGCATTTTCAAACGCGATGTTTGGCGTCTTCAACAATTATCAGGAGGCTACCTCACGCCCGGACATCAGCATCTTCATCAAGTCCTTCGAATGGTTTGTGCAGGATAGTTGGAAACTGCATCGCCGCTTTACGGTGGAACTTGGCATGCGCTTTGCTAACATCATTCCGCAGTACGAAGAGCAGGGTCGCATTTCGGGCTTTGTTCTTGAACGGTATGACCGTTCGCAGGCAGTGAAATTGATCCGCCCAAGCATTGTGAACGGGGTGCGGGTTGGCGTTGATCCAGTAACTGGGAAAGTTTATCCGCAGACCCTGGTTGGAGCCATCGCACCGGGAAGTGGGAACACGGCCAACGGTTTGGTAAGCGGAAACGATCCGAGCTATCCACGTGGACTTACGCAAAACCCTGGGCTGCAATATTCGCCACGCGCCGGATTCGCGTGGGATGTTTTCGGCAAAGGCCGGACCGCTGTTCGCGGAGGTTTTGGAATGTTCGGCAACCTTGGGGACTTTCAGTTGCTGCGCCTATTGGGAGGGCAGCCGCCCTTGGTGAATACTCCGCAAATCAACTTCAGCACGATTCGGGAATTAACGTCGTCGCCAGGTTTCGTGTTTCCGCAAGACATCATCGGCGTGGATCGAAAATCGCGCGTACCCAACATTATGAACGGCAGCTTTTCCGTGCAGCAAAGCCTTGGATGGGGCACGGTGCTGGATGTGGGTTACGTTACCTCACTTGGCCGCCATCTGCTATGGCAAAGAAATTTGAACGCCATTCCCTTGGGAGCAAACTTCCTTGCGCAGAATGCCGACCCAACCAATACAAGAGTTCCCCTCCCTTCTCCTTTTCTGCGAAATATAGTTGGCTATAACGACGTTCTGGAAAGAGAATGGGCCTCGTCATCCAACTACCATTCTTTGCAGACCAGCGTCAATCGCCGCTTCACGCGCGGGCTCCAAATGGGCGGTTCATGGACTTGGTCAAAATCGATGGACTACAACAGCAGTGATCAGGTTACGGTGAGCGCTCTTGTACCGGTGCGCATTTGGAATTACGGTTTATCGGATCATGACCGGACACATGTGGCGAAGATCAATTACCTTTATGATGTTCCTTCGCTGCAAAGAAAGGATTTCGTTTCGCGGCAGATTCTTGGAGGGTGGCAGGTTTCCGGCATCACCAGCTTTGTTAGCGGGGCGCCCAGCACAGCCGCGCTGAATTTTGTCAATGCCACGGACATTACCGGAAGCGTCTCTCAAGGCGCGCGGATCAGTGTAATTGCCGAGGCCGTGTTGGATAAATCGCAGCGAACATTTAGCCGGAACTTCAACACGGATGCCTTCCGCCCACCGGCTGTGGGAACGGTTGGCAACTCGGCCCGATATGTGATGCGGGGACCGGGTGTGAACAATTTCGATATTGCCGTGTTGAAGAATTTCGCGATTCGCGAACCGATGAAATTGCAGTTGCGGTGCGAGTTTTATAACGCGTTCAACCATACGCAATTCAGCGCGTTTGACACGGCGGCGAGGTTCGATGCGCAAGGGCGTCAAGTAAATACGCGGTTTGGTGAATTTACAGCGGCTCGCTTACCTCGGCAGGTTCAGTTTGCCTTGCGGTTTTTCTTTTGAAGGGGTGTTTAGCAATTTAATCGGTCGTTGCCGGTAGACCGTGACTCCACATAAGTAAACTGCTTCCGCTGATGAAGCCCTCCGTCCGGGACACAGTTAGGTTAGGCGTCGAGTTTACCGCGCACACGAGAAACCGCGCCCAATACAGTTGTGATCGCCGCAAGACCCTTGGTTTGTAAGATCGACCCGGTAATTGCATTGTCCAATTTGTCCGCCAGAGCCTGCAGCGCATCCACATCGCCGGGATCTATGCTAACAACTAAAGTGGCAGCCTCTTCGTCGTCAATTATGCCGTTCAAATCCCTAACATCTCCAACCGCTTCCAGCAGTTTTACTTTGCGCTGTTCAATTCTTGGCGGAAATGGATCACTGAGATTGCGTTTATTGATTTCGTCGATGACAGCTTGCGCCGCATCACGCGCTTTCTTCAACTGACTGATTCGATCTTCCGCGGCTACGTCTGGCATGAGGGGAAACTCCTATTGGCAGCTATTCTGGTGATTCAGTTTGCCGGTGGATACGGCAAGGTCTTGCGCCGCCTTGGCGTCGGCTTGGGCGATCTCCAATTTCGAGGTATTGGTGGCCTTATTGGCTACATTGTTAGGGTCGGCTATGGCAGCCGTCAAATCCGCAACTTGCTTATTGGCGGCGGTCAATGCGGTTACCGCGCTGGAACAGGTGTTCACATTCACCTTATCTTTCAGGTCGGAGCTGAATTTGACAATATCCTGCGCCTCGGAAAAAAGGCCGGGATCTTTTGCCAAAGCAAGGATCGCCTGGCGCAAAGCTTCTATTTTCGCCTTTTCAACGGACAGATCAGTGAGGCCTTTCAAGTGGTCCATATAGGCATTCTGCGACTTTTCGTAAAGAGCCGTGCTGCTGTCGAAATCCTGCTTGGCATAGCCCGGAATGAGAGTCGTAAGAAATGCAGACGGGGTGAGGCTTTTCGCCTTGAGACCCTTAGCGGCTTCGGTGGACTTGGAGGATCGCAGGTCGGCCAACCGCTGGACTTCGTCATCTTCTAGAGCGGTTTCATTCCGCTTGGCCTCCTTTATATAGCGCGCTTGTTCGTCGGCTAATTTAGCGTCAATCTGGTTGCTGTAATTAGCCAAAAGACCAGCGAGTTTCATGGCGTAATCACGAGCATCTTTTTGAGCGCACGATGTACACATGAGCATCAACGCCGGCAGTAATATGCGGTAAGTGTTTCGCATGCATGGCCTCCGTTTTTATTTCAGAACCAAGGCGGGGATAATGCCGGCCGTGCCCAGCGCTTGTATTAGTTGCGCCAATGTTTCAGGCTTTAATCCACCTTTGTGGAACATTGCCAGGCGAGTTACGCCGTTGTTGATTAGCTCCTCAATTTGCCGCGTTCCGGCGGCCGACAAGCGTAAGGCGGAAGCGCGGTCTTCAAGGCTGGAACGAATCGCCGCCAGCCGGGCGGCAGTATCACCGCGAGCGGCAAGCGCCGCATAGTTGTATAGTTCGAATGTCAGCGTTTGCAGACACTCGTCATCTTTTTCTCTTGTTGGATTGGCGGAATCAGCCGCCCTAGCCGCCATGGCCGATAAAGTTGCAGCAATCGTTTCGCTCCGCTCGGATTCGCTTAGGCATGCAAGGCCGACGTTAACCTCCTTCATTAAATTGCGAATGGCCCCCAACTCTTTCTGCTTTCGCATTTCAATAGCGATCACGTTCAGTGCGTTTGTCTCGCGCATCTTTATGACTTCAAGCTGATCTTTGAGAAACAACGCGCCTGGGCTGGCCGACAGACCCAGGGTGAAAGCTTTGTATTCGGTGGCGAGAGATTGTAACTGCCTTTCGGCTTCTTTCGCGGCCGCAACCTGATCCGCGGACGAGCCGGTTTTATCCTGAGCGAAGGCAACGATTTGGTCGAGCTTGCCGACCTTATCGAACAAGGACCCAAGGCTGTTGATAAGCTGAACGGAGTTGGGCAACGCCGCCAATTTCTTCTTCAGGTCGGCCAGCGTCGATTGGGTTTGTGCTTCCTGCTTCTTGAGCGATTCAAGAGCCGTGTTGAGTTTCGACGCAGTCGCGTCGGAGCCGATCCTATCAGACAGGTGCTTCATAAAATCAGTCACCTGCCCCCATGTTTCCAATACCGCAAGACGCGCATTCATTTGATCTTGCGCGTTACGAAGAACGCTATCTTCCCGTTGCTTCCATAGGATGTCGAGGTTATCAATCGCTTTTTGAAAGACCGCGCTGTTTCGCAAATCGGCACCGAGCTTTTGCACTTCTTGAGCCTGTTTATCCCGCTGCTCGTTATAAAGAATCTGGGGAAATACGGGAGAGACTGTCAGCAATAGCCAAACTGCGCGAAAGGTCATGGGGGTGACTCCTCTTAATGCAAATAGTGACGCGAACTAGAGTAGCATAGCATAATCAAATCGATACCCGGCCGAAGTTTCTAATTGAGCGGTGAGTTGATATAACATGGAATTTACAGGAACTCATGAAACGCATCGACCTGCGCTGCTTATTTCTGGGCACAATGTGGCTGAGCATTCTCCTTTTGGCAGCAGAGGATTTAACGCTTGAAAATGCGCCGCGCTTGAAGCAAGCATGGCGATTTGATACGCAGGCGAAACCCCCATCGGGACATGCGGCTAAGATCGCGGCTTTCGAAGCGGCTCCGATCCTGGAAGGAAACCTGCTTTATGTGATTACGCCGTTCAATCAGGTGATTGCGCTGGATCCTGGAACCGGCGCGGAGAAATGGCGCTTTGATCCGCATGTTGCTAACCGCGAATATTCCGAGGCATCGGCGCGTGGCGTGGCCGTCGCCAAGGGCCGAGTATTTTTCGGAACGCTTGACGCGCGCCTCATTGCACTTGACGCCGTGCGCGGCGAGAGGATGTGGGATGTGAAGCTTGGGCCGGTTAACAATGATGGCAACTATCAGCTGACGTCGGCGCCGGTGGTGATTGGCGATATGGTAATTATTGGGTCGGCGATTGGAGACAATGGCCGTGCGGTGATGGATCGAGGAACGGTGCGCGCGTTTGACGCCAAGAGTGGGAAGCAGAAGTGGGCGTGGGATCCTACGCCGGCAGGCGAAACGGGCGCGGCGAATGCTTGGGCGCCATTGGCAGCCGATGCCGGGCGCGACATGGTTCTGATTCCTACCGGCAGTGCTTCACCAGATTTTTATGGCGGCATGCGCCCGGGTGATAATCGCTATGCGAATTCGGTGACTGCGCTGCAAGCTTCGACGGGCAAGTTGCTGTGGTCATTCCAAGTAGTGCACCACGATTTATGGGATTACGATGTGGCGTCGCGCCCGGCTTTGATTGAAATTGACGGGAAGCCGGCGGTAGGTGTGCTGACCAAGCTGGGACATTACTTCGCGCTAGATAGGATGTCTGGCAAGCCTCTTTTGCCGGTGGAGGAACGGGCTGTACCGAAGTCGGATGTGACGGGGGAGAAAGCTTCGGCGACGCAGATGTATCCGGTGAAGGATGGTGTTTTTACATTGCAAAACTTTACGCCCCGGCCAGGCTGGTGTGAAGTGGAGTTCAAAAAGCTTCGATATGAGGGGTTGTTTACGCCACCTGGTTTGCAAGGCACTCTACTATTTCCAGGCAATGTGGGTGGGGCGAATTGGGGAAGCGGATCGTACGACGCGCAGCGCGGATTGTTGTTTGTGGCGGCGAACCGATTGGCGACGGCCGTGCGGCTGATTCCACGGGCGGTGTATGATTCGGCCCGGAACGGAGAAACGGGGGAGCGGTGGGGGCAGGAATATGCGAAGCAAGAAGGAGCACCCTTTGCTATGTCACGCAAGACGTTCTTGGACCCGAAAGGAAAGCCCTGCAATCAGGAGCCCTGGGGGATGTTGGCGGCAATTGAGGTGGCAACCGGGAAAGTGCGTTGGGAAGCTCCGATGTTGCCCAGCCTGGGTGGGCCATTGGCGGTGAACGGAGTAGTATTTTTCGGCGGGACGATTTTTGAGACAAAGCTGCGAGCCTATTCGGCCGATGATGGGCGCAAGTTGTGGGAGACGGAGTTGCCGTTTGGAGCTCATTCCGTGCCGGGGACTTATATGTGGCAAGGAAAACGTTACGTTGTGGTCTGCGCGGGTGGGCATGGCAAGGTGGATGGCAGTAAGCTGGGCGGCGCCGTGATTGCTTATTCGCTGGAGTAATATGCGCGGAACTAGGATGATTCCATTTGTATTGGCATGCGCCTCAGCGGCGGAAATAAGTTTCACCCGCGACGTACAGCCAATTCTTGCCGCCAGGTGCCAGCCCTGCCATCAGGCCGTGGCGTTAGGCGCGAACGGGGCTCAGGTACTACGCATGGTTTCTGGCGAAAATCCCGCGATGCCGAAGGTGGGTCCCCCGTTGAAATCGGCTGAAGTGAAGCTAATTTCAGATTGGGTGGCGGCCGGCGCCAAGCGGGATGAGGCTTGGTGGTCTTTGAAGCCATTGGCCAGGATTACACTTCCAACAACGGGGCATCCGTTGGATGCGTTTATCGTGGCTAAGCTACGGTCAATGAACCTGACGCCTTCCGTCGAAGCTGACAGGCGCACATTGATTCGCCGGTTGAGTTACGACTTACATGGACTACCGCCGAGTCTTACGGAGATTGCCGGCTTTATCAATGACAAATCTCGGGATGCCTACGAAAAGTTAGTGGACCGTCTGCTGGCTTCGCCGCGATATGGCGAGCGCTGGGCGCGTCACTGGCTGGATGTGGTCCACTATGGCGATTCGCATGGTTACGACAAAGACAAGCCCCGGCCAAATGCTTGGCCTTATCGGGATTATGTGATTGAAGCTTTCAACAACGACAAGACCTATACGAATTTTGTGGAAGAGCAATTGGCGGGTGATGTGATTGCGCCCGGGAATCCGCAAATGATCGTGGCTACTGGGTTCTTGGCGGCTGGCCCGTGGGATCTTGTGGGCCATCAGGAATTGCGTGAGGGCACGACGGATAAGAACCTGACGCGCTTGCTGGATCGCGACGACATGGTGGCTCAAACTATGTCCACCTTTGTTAGTCAAACGGTGCATTGCGCCCGATGCCATGATCATAAATTTGATCCGGTCAAGCAGGCCGATTACTACGCGGTACAGTCTGTGTTCGCAGGCGTGGATCGAGCTGATAGGCCGATTGACGCCGACCCGGCTGTATTCGTAAAACGGAGGCAGTTACTAAGTGAGCGGCGCATGGTGGAGATTGAATTACAGCCTTGGCAGGAGAAGCTGGAGAATGCCTCGACTGCGGAGCTGG
>JAYVXT010000825.1:0-28855 GCA_043785065.1 Bryobacterales bacterium
GCGCAATGATGATCAACCATACTCGCGAAATTGATTGGGACGACCCGGCGATTGCTGTCGCCAGCTTTGTGACCATCATAGGAATTCCTTTAACGTTTAGCATCGCAACGGGGCTGGCGTTTGGGTTTATTTCTTACGTAGTATTGATGGCGGCAAGCAATAGGGCAGGGAAGACGCACTGGCTGCTTTATGTTTTGGCGATACTGTGCCTACTGCGATTCGCCTATTTTGGACGCGATTGACGCGGAGCAGAGCGGCGCACCGGCATGGGGCCCCGGCCTAAACCCTCGTCGAAAATTGGTTCTGATTCCGGGGAAAGCAAAGCCCATAACCCATAGCAGGCAATAATGGAACCCACCGGCACGCTGAGAATATTCAAGGCGCAGACAATGATGCTCATGGATCGAGCCCATGGTTTGAACTTGCGAAGTCCGATGCCGCCCACGATCAGCAGCGGGGCCATCAAAATGGAGAACACTGTCAGGAATCCGGTGAAGATTCCCCACACGGGAGTGGACGCTAACGTTCCGGGGCGGCCATAGTCGGAATTGCCCATAATTCCGGCAAAGCCTCCAAATGCAATTAAAGCGCCTATCGCGATAACGGCGCCAGCAACCCCCAGAATAATCATCAACAAACCGACGGTCTTAATATGTTCTAACACGGTCTCTTTCTATTTTTTGCAAGCAGGTTTCAAAATAATTCCTATTACAGTCTAATAACATCTTAGCAGTGTCAGGCCAACTTGCCTTGTTTGGTAATCACTTCCGCGTTTAGATAAGGTTGCAGCGCCTTCGGCACCAACACGCTTCCATCCTTCTGTTGGTAGTTTTCCACGATTGCAACCCACGTGCGGCCGACCGCCAGGCCGCTGCCATTAATCGTATGCGCCGGTTCAGTCTTTTTGCCGGCGCGCACGCGTATGCCTGCCCGGCGCGCTTGGAACGCCTCGAAATTAGAACACGAAGAGATTTCCTTATAATCGTTCTGCCCTGGCAGCCACACTTCCAGATCATATGTCTTGGCCGAAGAAAAGCCCATATCGCCAGTGCAAAGCAGCATGCGGCGGAAGGGCAGTTCCAGGCGGCGCAAAATATCCTCCGCGTCGCAAGTCAGCTTTTCGTGTTCGTCATGGCTCTGATCGGGACGCGTGAATTTGACAAGCTCCACTTTCTGAAACTGATGCTGGCGGATTATGCCGCGCACGTCGCGCCCGTGGCTGCCCGCTTCGCTGCGGAAGCATGGCGTGTAGGCGGTAAGGTTTATGGGCAGCGCTTCGGCTTCCAGGGTTTCATCGCGGAACAGATTCGTTACCGGCACTTCAGCCGTTGGCGCCAGCCAGAAATCGCTGTTCTCAATCTTGAATAAGTCCTGAGCAAATTTCGGCAAATTGCCTGTGCCATAAAGGCTGGCCGAATTGATGATGAACGGTGGCAGCACTTCGGTATAGCCATGCTCGCGAGTATGAACATCCAGCATGAAATTCATCAACGCCCGTTCCAGCCGCGCGCCGATGCCGCAGTAAACCACGAACCGGGCGCCGGTGATTTTCGTGGCGCGCTCAAAATCAAGCAGGCCGAGTTCAACGCCCAGGTCCCAATGCGCTTGCGGTTCAAAATCGAATTTGCGCGGCTCGCCCCATTTGTGAATTTCAGCGTTGTCTTCGGAGCCTTTGCCTACCGGAACCGACTCATGCGGCAAGTTTGGAATGCCGGCCAATTCGGCGCGGAATAGTTCATCCAATTCAGCGGCGCGCTTTTGCAGCTCGGCAATTTTCTCGCCGGTCTGCCGCATTTTAGCCTGTATTTCGGTAGTATCCTCGCCTGCCTTCTTCGCTTTGGCGATCTCTCCGCTGGCGGCATTTCGCTGGGCTTGCAGTTGCTCGGCTTCGGTCATGGCGGCGCGGCGCTCCGTATCCTGGGCACGCAAGCCATCCACGTTCAGTTTAAATCCCCGGGTCGCCAGGCGATCTTTAATGACATCCAGATGCCCGCGAAAGTATGATAAATCGTGCACCTATCCATGCTATCGCAAAACCGCATTGGCCCACTTTTGTTTGTTCTGCTAGTGGTTGAAACCTCTTGCGCGAAGAAGCAGAATCACCCCGATCAGGAATCGATGACGCCGCAGCAGTCGCTGGCGGCTATTAAACTTACCGAAGAGTTTAAAGTGGAACTCTTCGCGAGTGAACCGCAAGTGGTGGACCCGGTGGAAATGGTTTGGGACGAAAACGGCAAGATTTATGTCGCCGAAATGAGCGACTATCCCGATGACCCGCCGCCCGGTAAACCGGCGCTCTCGAAAATTCGCGTGCTGGAAGATACCGACCACGATGGCAAGATCGACAAGAGTTACATCTTCGCCGATCACATTCTGGAAATCAGCAGCATGCTGCCGTACAAAGGTGGCTTGATTGTGGGCGCGGCGCCGGACATCCTTTACCTGAAAGATACCGATGGCGATGGCAAGGCCGATAAGCGCGAAGTACTGTTCACGGGATGGCCGATGGTGAATCCGGAAGGGCGCATTACCAACCTGCGCTATGGCATCGACAACTGGATTTACGCAGCCAACAATGGTGCCGATGCAAAGGTGACTGTTCCAGGAAAGCCGGGCGAACCGTTGTTGTTGCGTGGAGCCGATTTCCGCTTCCGTCCGGATACCGGGCAGTTTGAACGCGCTTCCGGCCCGGCGCAATTCGGCTTGACCATGGACGATTGGGGCAACCGCTTCATCACGCAAAATACGATTCACGTGCGCAACCCGATTGTGCCGGCGCAATACTTGAGTCGCGCGCCAGCCTTGGAAATCGGCGCGGTATCGTTCGACATTTCCGATCATGGGAAAGGCACATCGGCCATGTATCCATTGACTAAGCCGCAGGCGTGGCGTGTAGCTAGAACCGATATTCGTCAGAAGCGCTATAACGAAACCAATCCTGGCCGCGTGGAGTTGTTGGAAGGATTTTTCACCGCGGCCAGCGGCGGAACTATTTATACCGGTGATGTTTTTCCGGAAGAGTACAGCAACAACTTGTTCACTGGCGACGTCAGCGCAAACCTGGTGCATCGCGACATTATCACGCCGGACGGCGTTACGTTTAAAGCCAGCCGGTCTAAGGATAAGACGGAATTCTTGGCGTCCACCGATATTTGGTTCCGCCCCTGCCACTTCGCCAATGCGCCCGATGGCCTTTTGTATATTACCGACATGTACCGCGAGTTCATTGAGACGCCTGAATCCATTCCGGAAGAACTTCGCAAGAATATGGATTTTTGGAGCGGCATGGATAAGGGCCGTATCTATCGTTTGGTTCCGAACAGCCCGCGCAAGAAGAGGACGCTGGATGTGAAGCTAGGTTCGGCATCGGCGGCTGAACTTGTGAAGACGCTTGAGGAGACCAACGGCTGGCATCGGAATACAGCACAACGATTGCTGGTGGAGCGGCAGGATAAATCGGTTGTGCCTGCGCTGGTAGAGATGGCAGGGAGGAGCAATCTTCCCCAAGCGAGGCTGCATGCCTTGTATGTGCTTGAGGGCCTGAAGGCATTGGGGCCGGCGCAGATCGAAGCGGCATTGAAGGATGGGAATTTATATGTGCGCGAGCATGCCTTGCGTTTGAGCGAACCGTTCATTGCGGCGAATCCGGCATTGCAGCAGGCCGTTCTGAAGACGGCGGCAGACAAGGAAGTACGCGTGTTGCATCAACTGGCTTATACCTTGGGTGACGTTCCTGGTCCGGCGGCGAAGCAAGCTTTGGCGCGGCTGGCAAATGCGCATGCCACGGACAATTGGTTTCGCATCGCCATTCTGACTTCAGCAGCAAATGCACCGGCCGACTTCATGGAAACGATGATGAGCACGGGTAAAGATTGGCAAGTGCCGGCGTTTGTGCAGCAGTTTGGTTCGATGATCGGCGCGCGGCAGAATCCGGCGGAGATCGGTAAGTTGCTGGCGCTGAGCAGCCGGTTGAAGAACCCGGAATCCGCGTTTGCCGGCTTGGCCCGCGGATTGGAATTAGCTTCAGGCAAGCGGATGGACGTGCCCGGCGCGGAAGCGGTGTTTACTCGCGTATTGAATCAGCCGGAGCCCAACTTGGAAGCCGCGGCGTGGCGCGCGGCGCGTTTCTTCAACCTGCCTGCGATTTTGAAAAAGGCCACGGTGGACGCGGTGAACGTTGATTTGCCTCCAGCCAAACGAGCGGCTGCCGTCCGCGCATTGGCCAGTGCTGATTATGCAGTGGCTTCTCCATTGTTAGAAAAGGTATTCGCCACGCAGCCTCCTGATTCAGGTCTGCAGACGGCGGCTATGGAGACCTTGGGATTGTTCCCTGAGATGGATGCTGCCAAGCAGATCACCAAGCACTGGAAAGAGAGCGGCCCAGCGGCGCGGAACAAAGCGGTGGCCGGGTTGTTAAGCCGTCGGGATTCGGCTCCGGTGCTGCTGGACGCGATCGACAAGGGAGAAGTGGAAGCGTCTGCGATAGAAGTGGGCGCACGGGCGCGGCTGTTGGAATCGAATGATGTGAGCATCGCGGCCCGCGCGAAAAAGCTGTTTCAAGCAGCGGCAGGAGATCGGGCGAAGGTGGTGGCGCAATTTACCGATGTCGTCAATCTGAATGGCGATCCAGTGAAGGGGAAGCCATTGTTTGAGGAAAATTGTTCAAGGTGCCATTCGCCGCGCAAGGCGGGCGGGCGCGTTGGGCCGGATCTTTCGGGCGTGAATAACAAGTCGAAGCGGGAGTTGCTTGAGTCGATTCTGAATCCAAGCGCCGCCATTGATCCGCGCTTTACGAACTACATGGTGACGACGAAAGACGGGCGCGTGTTCGACGGCATCATCGCCAATGAGACGCCTGGGGCGATTACTTTACGCGGTGGGTCCGATGATGGGGACGCGACGATTTTGCGGAAGAATATCGCGGAAGTAAGGGCGTCGGCGATTTCGTTGATGCCGGATGAACTGGAGAAGCAGTTGGGAAAGCAGGGGCTGGCGGATGTGATTGCTTATCTGCGGGCGGGGTTGTAGGCTTTAGGGATGGTAAAGACTTTTACCCTCGAATATTGGCTCGATGACGGGTGGTTCGCCGGCCGATTGAGGGACGTTCCTGGCGTGTTTAGCCAAGGAGAGACACTGGCGGAACTGGAGGCCAACATTCAAGAGGTTTATCAACTCATGAAAGAAGACGTTCCAGGGGTTCCGATGCTAACCCTACAGACTAAAGAAATCTGTGTTCAAGTGTGAAGCGGACTGAACTGCTTCGGCAACTCGGCAATGCGGGTTGTGTCCTGAAGCGCGCATGGCGGCAGCCAGGATATCTATCGGAATCTGAAATGTTTGGAGCGTGGCAGTGCCGCGGCACAATGAAATCAAGGACACGCTAGTAGCGCAGATTAGGAAGCATTGGGGAATTTAATCCGACGTCCTGGCTCCCCCACCCCCAACCCGGTTACCATAGTGGGATTGAAAGTCGCAATCTTTGGTGGTACCTTCGACCCCATACACACAGCTCACCTGGAACTGGCGCGCGAAGCCGCCGAAATTTTCCATTTGAATAAGATCCTGTTTATCCCGGCCGCGCACCCGCCGCACAAATCCCGCATCCTTGGCGCAAGCTTCGAAGATCGTTTCCGCATGGTGCAGCTAGCCTGCGCCGTGGACCGGCGCTTCGTGCCTTCAAGGCTGGAACAAAGTTCAGAGAAGAGCTATTCGATAAACACAATTGAAAAGCTGCTGGCCGATCTTACTCCGAATGACGAACTCTTCTTCCTAATCGGCGCCGATGCCTTTTCGGAAATCGAAACATGGCATCGATACGTAGACGTCCTGAAGCTTGTCACGTTCATCGTCGCCTCCAGACCCGGCCACCAATACGATATTCCCGAAGGCGCCAAGGTGCTGCGCCTGGATCACGTGGACCTTTCCATCTCAAGTTCCGAGATACGGGAGGAGCTAAGCCACGGCCATCGCATCAGCTCCCTTCCGTTCCCGGTGTTCGATTACATTCGCGCCAACGGGCTTTACAAGCGGTCGTCTTAACCCGCCGCTATTTGCGGCTGTTGTACTTTTCGTACAGCCGCGTCTGCCGGTTATCTAGCGTTACATTCTTACCACTGATGAACAGCATTTTCACCTGCGTCTTCACCTCCAGCGGATCGCCGTCGGTCACCACAAAGTCCGCAGACTTACCTTTATCCAGCGACCCTGTAACATTGCTGACGCCGAAGATCTCCGCCGCATCGATGGTCAGCGCCTTCAACGCCGCCTCATAGGGCAACCCATACGCTACCGCAAAGGCCGCCTCAAACGGCAGGTTGCGCGCGAACTGATTGTCGTAAGTGCCGAACGCAAATTTGATGCCGGCCTTATACAGTTGGCCCGGCAAGCTGTAGGCCGCGTCGTAAGGATCGTCTTCATCCAGCGGCAGGTTAGTTGGCTTGCCCACAACCACTGGAATATTGTTCTCCTTGATTAAGTCAATCGCCTTGCCGGGTTTCTGCACATCCATCAGGATCAACTTCACGTTCTGTTTTTTAGCGAAGGCAATGGCCTCGCGAATGGTCCGCTCCCGCTCAGCCGGCACCAGCAGCGGAGCCTGACCTTCAAGTACGGGCAACATCGCCTCGTACTGAACATTGGGCTTGAAATCCGTAGCCTTGGCAAGCTTCGCCGTCTGATAGCGCCGCGCCGCATCGAAGAAGTTCTCCGCTTTCTTCAGCTCCGCATCGTAAATCTTTTTCGCATCGGCGAAGGGAATCGCGGCAGCCACCGCCCCTTCGAATGGGCTGAATCTGGAAGTGACGATCTGCGGGAAACGCATCAACAAACCGGCATTGCGGTTAATGCCCATGTCTTCCCAGTTCCAGCCGTCCATGTGCACCACGGCCGCCTGGCCGCGAAGAATGCTTTGCGGGGCGCCACCCGCGCCGCGCCCTTCGGTGAGCGATGCGGGCAGTGTCACTACGCTGGTGATGCCGTTTACTCTCGTCACGGGCACATGTTCACTGTCCGGGTTGAAGGCGATCAAGGCCCTCACCTGCGGCACGAATTCGCCGATCTCGTTGGTGTCGTTCGACTCGCGAACAGAGGTCACCTCGCTGATGCCCATGATCGTCGCGCAGTTGATCATGCCTGGGTAAACATGCAGCCCCTTGCCATCGATCACCTTCACGTTCTTCGCCGCGGCCACCTTGGCTCCATACTCCACAATCTTGCCGTTAGCGACGGAGATCGATCCACCGGCGATGTCCGTCGCGGTTACAGGATGAATCGTAACGTTCTTCAACACGAAAGCCTCTTGGGCCAATACCGGCGCCGCGAGAAAAAGCAAATTAGCGAGTTTCATCGGATTGTGGCCTCCCTTGGGGCGCGGAATCTTTCTTTGGTTGGGGCGGGGTTTGTTGCGCTTTGGCTTTCTCTTCCAGAGCCTTTTTCCGCGCCTCTTTCGCTATGCGGCTTGAAACATCGGTGTCGCGATCAAAGTACAAATGTCCATCGATATAAACCTTCTGCGGTACCGCGTAGCTTGAAAGTGGAGGCTTGTTCCAAATCACCAGGTCGGCATCCTTACCCACTTCAATCGAACCGATCCTGTCGTCCACTTTCATATGCCGCGCTGGGTTGATCGTGATCAACGCCAACGCTTGATCTTCCGTAAGTCCGCCGTACTTCATGGTCTTCGCCGCCTCTGTATTCAAGCGCCGCATTAAACCAGCGTCATCGGAATTCACCGCCGCCATCACGCCCTTCGATGTCATTAACGCCATGTTGTAAGGGATGCCGTCCACCACTTCCATCTTGTAAGCCCACCAATCGCTGAAGCCCGATCCGCCGACGCCGTGCTCCACCATTTCCTTGGCGATCTTGTAGCCT
The DNA here is from genome assembly GCA_043785065.1 of Bryobacterales bacterium. Taxonomy (GTDB): domain Bacteria; phylum Acidobacteriota; class Terriglobia; order Bryobacterales; family Bryobacteraceae; genus JANXSF01. The sequence continues at coordinate 7,873 of JAYVXT010000825.1, forward strand.
TCTTGCACGTGCTGGAAGGTGGCGATGCGGAAGCCGAACTCTTCGGCCACGCGCATCATCATCAACATTTCATCGCCGCGATAAGCGTGGCAGTGCACCAATCGCTTACCTTCCATAATTTCCACCAACGGCTCCAAGCGCAGGTCGCGCCTGGGCTCCAAGGCGCTCTTGCCAGATTTGAAATCGGCCCAAGCCTTCTGATACTCCTTCGCTTCCGTGAAGGTTTGCCGGTAGATATCTTCAACTCCCATACGAGTTGCCGGATAGCGCGCCACCGTTGACGGCGTGGGCGGCCCAGTGGGATTGCCGGATCGCTTCGGATTTTCACCCAGTGCAAACTTGATGGACGGCGGACCACCATCGAACAGCATTTCCACGCCCGTCTTTCCCCAGCGCATTTTGATCAAACGGTTCTGTCCACCAATGGCGTTGGCGCTTCCATGCAGAATGTTGGCTGAAGTGACGCCCCCCGCAAGCGCGCGGTAAATGGCCACTGCCTCCGGGTCGACGAAATCTTCAATGCGCACCATAGACGAAACGGAAACCGAACCTTCGTTGATGCCGCCCGCCCCCGCCGCGATATGGGAATGCGCATCAATAATTCCCGGCGAAAGATGCATGCCCGCCGCGTCTACGATCCTTGCCCCAGCGGGAGCCGTCAGGTTCTGCCCTACTTGTTTTATCTTTCCATCTTCAACCAACACCGAGCCTTGGAATGTGCCTTTGGTGACGGTGTATACAGTAGCGTTTTGAATAAATATTGTTTCCGCGTACGTGGCGGCGCTTGCTAGTAGTATTAGTGCGAATCTCATAGTGCGTTTCATCCTTTCCTAGCGTGGCCCGCGGCCCGTTCCTTGTGGCGCCGTTGGCGTTGGTGCGCCATCGGCCGTGGGTACATAATGCATTCCATCCACGAACACGTATTGAATTCCAGGCTTTTCCGAAAGCAAATCGCCTTTAGTCACAACCAGGTTGGCGATCTTTCCTTTTTCGATTGAGCCCAAGCGATTGGCCACGCCGTAGATTTCGGCGGCGGAAAGCGTCATGGCTTTCACTGCGTCGTCGTGTGAAAGCCCGCGCGCTACAGCTAGTCGAACGCCTTTTAAAAAGTCCGCTGGGGTTTGCCCATCGGAATAAAAGGCAAACTTCACGCCCTCTTTGCTGAACGCAGCTGGCGTTGAAGGCGCGCTTTCACGCAACTCCAAAGTATGTAGAGGTTCTTCCGCGTCGGGGTCGGCGGTGGGTGGCCGGGCCGGCCACTTCGCGCTGATTAATACACTTGTGTTGGCACTCTTCAACACTGAAGCAGCCCGATATCCCTCGTGGACCCCATAGAGCACGAATGGTATTTTCAACTCCGAAGCCAATTTAATCACGCGCTCCATTTCTACTTTCGTTGACGCGGGCAGCAGCAGCCGGCCAGATTCCTTCAAGCCTTCCAGCGCGCGATCATACGCAGGCCGTTGCTTGCCCGATGGATTTGCTTTATAGGCAGCTTTCGTCCGCTCGTAGTAATCAAGGTCAATAAAGATTTGCCGTACGTAAGCATAGACGCCCATGCCGGAACTAGGGAACCCGCGTGCGCCGCCCGCGCCTCCACCGCCTGTCAGCGTCATGTATTGCCCCGCCGGTGATTCCACGATCATCTTCGACGGGTTATCGCCGGCAAGATTGACTACCGCGCCTTGGCCCGCGAAAATTCCCGTGGTTGGAAAGATAACGGCACTGGTGAAGCCAGCATTGCGCGCCGTTTCAATTCGCGGATCATTCGCACGAAATTTATCCGCCGCGCGTTCCCAACTCGTTGTGCGTGGCCGGTCTTCAGGACCTCGCGCCGGCGGCGGGGCCGGCGCAACCGTTGTTGACGCCGGGGTCATCGTTGCAACGCCCGTCGGTGCCGGAGCGGAAATCCCCAGGTTGCTAATGCTGTCGATCAAGCCGGGATAGACAGTGAAACCCTCGCCCTCAATCACCCACGCTCCATCAGGCACGGTGGCGTTTTCGCTCGCCGCTTCGATGAGTCCGTTTCGCAGCACCACGGTGCCCTTGGCGATCACGGGTCCGGAAATTGTTACTATTTTTGCGTTGCGGATGGCTACAGTCACCGGAGTCTGCGCCAATGAAAACATCGCAAGGAAAATAAAAAGCAGAGACTGCTTCATGTATGGTTGTTTGCTCCCGACCCTGTCCATCTTAGACGGTTTCCCGCTAGAATGTCATTCAGAGTCTCATGGAACTAAATCTTCGACACACACTGGCTACACTCGCATACCGCGCCGGCAAGGCCCTGCGCGATGCGCCAGAATCGTTCGCGCAGTTCAAGGCGAATGATCGTTCACGCACTCCGGTGCGGATATTGGCGCATATGGGGGACCTGTTTGACTGGGCTCTTTCCTTGGCAAAAGGTAAACAGGAATGGCATGATGCGGAGCCACTTCCGTGGAACGACGAAGTAGCGCGATTTTTTCGTACGCTTGAAGCTTTTGATTCGTACCTGGCTTCCGGAGGAACTCTTGGTTGCTCGGCTGAGCAGCTATTTCAGGGCCCAATCGCCGATGCTTTGACGCATACTGGACAGTTGACCTACCTGCGAGGAATGGCTGCCGCACCCGTTAGGGCTGAAAATTACTTCAAGGCTAAGATTGAGGCTGGACGCGTTGGCAAGGAGCAGCACAAGCCAAAGGTTGAATTCTAAATTATGAATCGCAAAGGCATCGCCTGATCCCGCCGGCAGCACGGCATCGTTCATTCGAGGCGGATGGTGGTTACGGACTTCAGCCTGTTACTAGGTAATACAGCGGGAAAAAGCCCGTAATACACTGCGAATGTCAAACATCTTTGGCTAAAGTTCCTTGTAAAGAATGCTGGTTGCATCCAGTCGCGCCGAGTGTGCGTCGCGGGCATAGCGCGGGATGATTCCGGCCAGCGTATATCCCATCGATAGGTACAGCGGCTCGGCCCCATCGCCTATACGTGTGTCGAATGTGATCAGGGAGCGCCCTTCAGCTCGCGCCACGTTTTCAATTGCAAACATCAACGAGCGTGCAATGCCTTGACGCCGTGCACTTGGATGGACCAGCAACTTAGCCACTTCCGCCCAATACTGCTGGTTCGGCGGCGTGGCTAAGTCCAGTTGAACAGATCCAACGATCCCGCCATCCTTTCGAGCCACCAGCAGTTTCTTCAGCCCAACCCGCACGCCTGGACTAACTTTTTCCAGCCAGAACCGCCGGGCATCTTCAATCGGGAAAGGCAGGACAAAAATAATGCTGGCTCCGGCATGGACACAAGTATGAAGTAATTCGGAAAGCTCTTCGATTCCCGATGCAATCGACTCGGCTTTCAACTGTTCAATCACGTGATGCCCATGCGCTCCAATTTACGGTAAAGAGTCTTCCGTTCAATACCCAGCAATTTCGCGGCATGGCTTTTGTTGCCGCCCACAGCCTTCAAAACTTTTTGAATTTGATCAGCTTCGGTATTCGCTAAAGACTCGCGGGCCTGCTCACGATTGTCCATCGCCTGGATTGCTTCGCTCACAGCTTCTTCGTTGATCCGGCCCTGCGGAGCCAGAATCACCAGCCGCTCCATCATATGTTGTAACTGGCGGACATTGCCCGGCCAAAGGTAAGATTGCAGCGTCTTTTGCCCGCTCGGCTTCAGTTCGGCCTGCTGGCCATAGCGTTCGTTGTAGCGCGACAGAAACGTCTGCGCCAGCAGCGGAATATCACCACGCCGTTCGCGCAGCGCGGGAATATGCAGGCTTACTACATTCAACCGGAAAAGCAAATCTTCGCGGAACGTTTTTTCTTCCGCCAATTTGCGCAAGTTCTTATTGGTCGCCGCCACCACTCGCACATCCACGGGCTTCGCGCGCGATGCGCCGAGGGGCCGCACTTCATGCTCCTGCAAAAAACGCAGCAGCTTCAATTGAAATGGCTGATCTATCTCGCCGATCTCATCCAGAAAGACTGTCCCTTGATTGGCGGCTTCAAATACTCCCATGCGGTCGCGATCAGCTCCGGTGAACGCGCCCTTCATGGCCCCGAACAGTTCGCTTTCAATCAAGCTAGGAGCGATTGAACCACAGTCCACAGCCACAAACGGTTTGTCATGCCTCGGCGAATATCGATGCACCATGCGCGCGATCAGCTCTTTGCCTGTTCCCGTTTCGCCTTCAATTAAAACGGTTGCCGTGGTCGGCGCCACCTTTGCGATCGTCTTGAAAATATCCATCATCTGCGGCGAAGTGCCGATCATTTCCGTTTCCGGAATATCGTCGATCCAAACGCTTTCTTCATCGTCTTTTTCAAACGACTTTTCGGCGCGCTTCACCACGTCCATCAAATCGTCTAGCTCGAATGGTTTGGCCAGATACTCAAAAGCTCCGCCGCGCGTCGCAGCCATCACCGTTTCCATGCTGCCGCGGCCAGACATCAGAATCACCGCGCAATCCGGGTTGGCGTTCTTGGCCGAACCCAGCACATCTAGCCCAGTGCGTTCGTCAAGATAGACGTCGGAAATAACGATGGGGAAACTTTCCTCGCCCAAACGCCTGATAGCGTCGCGCGTCGTACCCACGGCTTCCACCGTATAATTTTCCAACTCAAGAAATTGGGCGATGGTGAAGCGCAGCGAATTATCGTCTTCAACTAACAGGATGCGTGACAAACTTAGGCGCCTCCAACAGGGAGAACAATCGTGAAACAAGAACCTTTACCGGGCTGCGAGACTACTTCCATCTCTCCGCCATGGTGCGTTACGATCTGCTTCACAATGGAAAGGCCAATCCCCGTACCCGCTTCGCCGGTGGCTTCAGCGCGCTTGGTCCGGTAAAACTTTTGAAATATTTGTTTTAATTCTTTTTCGTCCATACCAATGCCTTCATCTTTAACAGAGAGACGCAGGACGGGACCTTCGAGGGATGTTTTTACTTTAACACGAGTCTCAGCCGGAGAATATTTTATAGCGTTATTCAGCAGATTGTAAAATGCATATTCCATTAATTCACGATCGCCTTCCAGAATCACTGATGGGGCCGCTTCCGTGACGATTTCAATTTGCTTCCGCTCGGCCAATGGTGTAACGCGGCCAATACAGGCCTCCATCAAATCAACCAACGCAAACGGCTCGCGCTTCAATTGTATTTGGCCATCGGTAAGACGCTCCACATCAAGGAAGGTTTGGATCATCTTCGCCAGCCGCTTCGATTCGGAGTTGATCATTTGCGCCATCTGCTTGCGCTTGTCGTCGTTCATGTTATAGCGGGTCATCAGTTCGCTTGATCCTTGAATTGCGCTTAACGGCGAACGCATTTCATGGGCGACGAAGTGAATGGCTTGCTGATAACGGCGCGTTTCTGATTCCGAGGCAAACAATTGGCGGCGCGTTAGGAAGTAAGCGAAACTGGCGGCGGTGGATACGCAAAGCCACGTGATCGCAACCGGCGCGAAGTAAGGAAACACCACGCCGTTGATGAAAAACAAATGCGGGATGGTGATTGCCGCGAGCATAAGCAACACACCAGTAAGGTAAGCCGGCACTCCTGAAAGAAAGAAAAATGTGGCCCCACCCGCGACCGCCAACACCAGCCCAAGTAGCAAACCCATGCTCGGACTGGCATCCACAAGAAAGCGCCGGCTAGCTAGCGTTTCATAGAGGTGGGCGTGAATCTCAACGCCAGGCATGGGGATCTCTTTGGTGAAGGGCGTCATATAACGGTCGCGCATGGCCGATTGCGCTGTCGCTCCGACGAAGACAACTTTTCCACGCGCCAGTTCTGCTTTCTCCGGGTGCTCGATGAGATCCTTCAGCGTCAAATGAGGAATGACGGACAAGCCTTCTTCGTTCGGGGGAAGAAAGCGAATACGCAGACTGCTGCCACCGTCACTCTGCTTCACCGGAATCACCATGCCGTCAAGTTCAAGATCGGTTGGCGATTCTGTCACTTGTTTGACGGCATGGGCCATCATGTATGCTTGCATCGCCAACGCCCAACGCCGCACCCTTCCCACTGACTTCTCAAGTGGAGCATGGCGCGTCACGCCGTCGTAATAATCGGCTTCGGCCTCTACGTGGCCGATGGCGCTTGCCGCTTGAACGAACATCGGAAGCGGGTCTTCCCAACGCGTCTTCATCAACTGCGCGGGCAGGATAACGTTGCCGCAAGCACGAATGGACGCAGCCAATTCTCCGTTCTGCGCATCGTCGCCTTTATCCGCCAACAGAACGTCAATCGCCACCACCTTTGGCTTCACACTAGACAATATTCGCAGTCCTTGCGCGATTTCCCGGCGGATGAACGAGACGCCGCCCATATGTTCAAACGTTGCGTCATCCATGGCGAGGATGATTGATTCGGGTGGCCATGCGGGTGGCTTATGAAGGATAAAGAGAAAATCAGCAGCGTAGTTGTCAATGCGGCGGGCTAACGGGGAAATCGATGCTACCAGCGCCAATCCGGCAACCATGGTCAGAGCTATTGAATACGTTGCTGCTGGAATTCCTTTGCCGGCCATCAGTTACTATTTTCCAGCCGCCAGAAACTTTTGGATAGCGTCTGGGTCGCGGGGCAGGGCGCCGCTCAGCACTTTCGCCCCGGTCGCCGTGATCAGCAAAATATCTTCAATCCGAACGCCGATGCCTTCTTCGGAAATGTAGATGCCAGGTTCGATGGTGATCACATGCCCTTCGGCAAGTTCCTTGTCCGGCGTCCAGGGATCATGCACGTCCAGGCCAACGTGATGGCCAATGCCATGGGTGAAGTACTTTCCTAGCGGCTCGCCCTTCAAATCCTTTCCATGAGTGTTGATGTAGTCAAACGCGATCTTGTGCAAGCTCTTGGCGTCGTCGGTTCCCCGTATGATCATGCCAGGTTTTGCGGCATCAATGGCCGCTTGCTGCGCGCCTAGCACAATCTCATAAATCTCTCGTTGCCGTGCGGTAAACTTCCCATTCACCGGAATGGTTCGCGTGATGTCGGTTGCATAGTACGAACATTCGGCGCCAACATCCATCAACACCAACTCGCCGGCGTCCATCTTCCGAGTGTTCTTGTTGTAGTGCAGGATGGTCGCGTTCCCGCCGGAACCAACAATGGGAGCATAGGCGTTACGTTCGCACCCGTTTTCAAAATAGACATTGGTCATGGCAGCCGAAAGTTGATATTCATGCATACCAGCCTTCGCTTTAAGCCACGCCGCTTCATGCGCATCCACGGAAATATCCGTGGTTCGTTGAATCAGCGCAATTTCATTGGCCGATTTCTTCGCGCGCAGTGCGTACACCAAGGGGCGTGCATCCTCAGTCTTGCGAAGCGCCAAAACGTTCTTGTATTTTTCCGATGTGGGATTGGTGAAGTCGGCATATATTTTTCTAGGCTTTTCCATACGGCTAAACAACTGCGGCTCGAACTGCTCGATGTCCATCACCTTTTGAAAGCCCGTCAACCTAATAGCATCGGAGCTTTCGGCCGTCAGCTTTTTGCCCGTATAACGCTCGCGAATCGGGTTCGCCTTTGGCAAGAACAAAATCTCCGATTCGCCATCCATCAAGAGCAATGCTCCCGGCTCCGTCCAGCCAGTCAGATAATAAAAATTACCTTCTTGGAAGAAGCCAGAACGGCCATCGCCATGATCGCTTTCCACGGCTCCAACAGTCACAAACAGGCCGCCATCCAGCGACTTGCGCAGCGCCTGCCTGCGACCGGAAAATTCCTCAAGCGAGATACCCGAGCTCAAGCCAATGACGCTCGAAACGATCAGCAAGATTAACCAATGCATATATTCAAGGTATATGATAGTTGCTCCGCTATGAAAGCCGCTCTACCATTACTTCCGATATTACCGATTCTGGCTTGCTCAGTTTGGAGCCAGGTTCCGGTGCAAGATAACCTGATTTCCCCCACTGTGGAGGCGGACCGCAATGTGACCTTTCGAATCCGTGCGCCCAAAGCCTCCGAAGTTTCAATCTCCGGCGACTGGATGCCATTAGGCTCGCAAAAGCCATTATTTAAAGGCGATGACGGAGTTTGGTCGGTCACTGTTGGCCCAATCGATATAGGCATGTATTTGTATAGCTTCACGGTGGATGGCATGAACATTGCCGACCCAATCAACCCCCGCATGAAACTGCGCAGCCGCACATCGGCCAGCATTGTGGAAGTATCGGGTGATACGCCGGCATTTTGGCAATTGCGCGATGTTCCGCACGGTTCGGTGGACATCAACTGGCACAAGTCGAAAGTGATCAACGGCGAAACGCGGCCCATTTGGGTCTACACGCCTCCCGGTTATGAAAAGAACCCCAATAAGCGCTACCCGGTTGTATATCTGTTGCATGGAAGCAATGACACGGCAGCCGGATGGACCACTGCGGGCAACGCGAATCTGATCATCGACAACTTGATCGCGGAAAAGAAAGCGTTGGAGATGATTGTGGTGATGCCCTACACGCACGCCGTGCCGTTCGGCTCTCCGCGTGAGATACAAGCAAAGAACACGCCGCTTTTTGAACAGTACCTTTTGGAAGACGTCATGCCGTTCGCCGAAGCCAAGTATCGAATTAAAAATGGAAGCTCCAATCAAGCCCTGGCGGGTCTTTCCATGGGCGGTGGCCATTCGCTTCACATTGGGCTGAGTCATCTTGGATTGTTCCACACGGTGGCCGTGTTTAGTTCCGCCAACGGCCCCGGCTTTGAAACAAAGTATGCCGCGGCGCTGGATCATCCCGGCACAACCAACGGCAAGCTGAAACTCTTTTGGATTGGATGCGGCCGCGAGGATACTGTGTTTCCGCGCGCCAGGAAACTTTCTGAAACTCTCAGCGCCCACCAGATCAAACATACTTTCCGTGAAATCGATGGCGCGCACACCTACACAGTTTGGCGTCAATTTCTTTATGAAGTGGCTCCGTTGCTGTTCCGGTAGAATATCCTCATGAATCGACGTCAATTTCTAAGCGCCGGCGCGGCGGGCATTTTCAGCGCATCCAACTATGCGGCCCCGTTTGCCGATATGAAGCCGAAACGCGTGGGAATGATCGGCTCGGGCTGGTACGGCAAAAGCGATTTGCTTCGACTGGTGCAGGTCGCGCCGGTGGAAGTGGTTTCGCTTTGCGACGTGGATTCCCATATGTTGGCCGAGGCCGCCGAACTGGTTTCCACGCGTCAAGCTTCGCGCAAGAAACCACGTACTTATTCCAGCTATCAGAAAATGTTGGCTGAGAAAGATCTTGATCTGGTGATCATTGATACCCCTGATCATTGGCATGCGTTGCCGATGATTGAAGCCGTGAAGGGCGGGCTGGACGTGTGGGTGCAGAAGCCGATCAGCGTGGACATTGAAGAAGGGAACGCGATGCTGGCTGCCGCGCGGAAATACAACAAAGTGGTGCAGGTTGGCACGCAGCGCCGGTCAACGCCTCACCTGATTGAAGCACGGGACCAATTCATTCGCGAAGGCAAACTGGGCAAGATCGGGGTGGTGGAAATTTATTGCTACTACCATATGCGCGCCACTACCAATCCGCCGGATACAACGCCGCCCGATTATTTTGATTTCGAAACTTGGACCGGCCCCGCCCCTATGCGCCCTTACAACGAACTGGTGCATCCTCGCCGCTGGCGCGCCTTTGAAGAGTATGGCAACGGCATCATGGGTGACATGTGCGTCCACATGCTGGATATGACGCGTTGGATGATGGATCTCGGCTGGCCCAAGAGCGTATCATCGTCGGGTGGGATTTTGGTGGATAAGAAAAGCAAGGCGAACATTCCCGATACGCAAACCGCGACGTTTGATTTTGGCGACTTGAAGGTGATTTGGAATCATCGCACTTACGGTGCGGCACCCGATCCAAAATATCCGTGGGGAGCTACTTTTTACGGCGAAAAGGGGACGCTGAAGGCCGGCGTGATGGGTTACGATTTTATGCCGGAAAAGGGTTCGCCGGTTCATAAAGACGTCGTCTACGAGTACGAGCAGTTCCCCGAAGACCGCACCGAAAAGGATTTGGAGCGGCATGTAGCGCCAGCCATTCGCGGCCACATGAAGAATTTCCTGCAATGTATCGAGTCGCGTGAAAAGCCCGTGGCTGATATCGAGCAAGGCCACATTTCCACCGCCACTTGCATCCTGGCCAATTTGTCTATGAAGTTGGGACGGACGTTAACGTGGGACCCGGTGAAGCATCGGATCATCGGGGACGAGGCGGCGAACAAGTTGCTGCGCAGGCCCTACCGCAAGGGCTACACCCATCCAGCGGCTACTTCGGTATGAGTCTGCTTAACGCGTACTTTTTGCAGCAATGACGCCGATGATGATTATGCCGCCAATGACCATAGCTATCATGGTCAGCGAATGAGCAAATCCAGTTGCGGGATTCCAAACTGGCCCGCCTCGGACTTGCTTGATCGAACTTATTTCCGCGTACTTGACGGATTGCGAGCGCCCAGCTAGGAACAACTAATTGTCATCGAAACGTTCAAGACGCCCCTTGAACCGTGTCTTATCGAGCAATCGTATTTCCACCTCCGCGTTGCCTGGCAACTGGGAAACCTGCGTGCGGATCTTGTCCACTCGGTCTGGAGGAGCCGTCCCGATCTGATTACTAGTCAAGCCGAAGCAAAGCAAAATTGATAGACCGGCCCGGCAAAATGTTGGCATCCCCCTCTCCTATTTCACTATAGTGATCGTCTTAATAAAATCCATGCGGGGAAACGCGCGATCCATATATCCGTTCGCTTCCAACTCCATGCGCTTGGGGTCCGGACCACTTCCGTTTGGCGGATGATCTCCATAGAGGAACGACAAATTATCGGCTACATCCATCCCTTCAATCACTTTACCGATGGGAGCGAAACCCATCTTGTCCAAATCCATATCGTCCTTGCTATTGTCCTTTAAGTTAATAAATAACTGTGTGGTTCTGGTCGATGGTCCGCGCGCCGCGAACGTCACCGTGCCGCGCACGTTTTTCTCCTTCACCGGATCGTCAGCGATTTTAAGCTGCCGCCACAAAGCTTGAATCTTCGGATCTTTATTCACGCCGAATTGCGCCACGAACCCCTTCAGCACGCGGTGAAACTTGGTTTCGTTGTAGAACTTCTCTTGAATTAATTCATAGAAACGATCGGCCCCTCTGGGCGCCCAATCGCGGCGAATCTCCATCACAATATCGCCCTTGGACGTTTCCATCTTTGCCTGAAAAACTTCCGGAGTTGGCTCTTTCTTTTTCACCTCGGCGGGTTTTTCGGTTGTGCAACTGACCAACGCAAGCAAAGCCGCTACCACTAAAACGTTTCTCATTTCGCATCTCTCCAATTGGGACCCACTCCGGCTTCCACAAGTAACGGCACTTTCAATTTCGCCACTCCTTCCATCACACGCTTCACCAACTCCGCGGCGGGCTTGGCCTCATCCGCCGGAGCTTCCATCAGCAGTTCGTCATGCACTTGAAGCAACACGCGCGCATGCATCTTTTCTTGCGCCAATTCGTGGTCCAGCCGGATCATCGCCAGCTTAATTAGATCAGAAGCCGAGCCCTGCAGTGGGGTGTTCACCGCTGTCCGCTCCGCAAAGCCACGCATATTCGGATTGCGGGATTGAATGTCGGGGATGGGACGGCGGCGACCGTGCATGGTAGTTGAATATCCTAACTCTCGAACTTTTGCGATAGTTTCATCAATCCATTTCTTCACGCCATGATATCGCTCAAAGTAATTTTTGATGTACATCTGCGCCTCGCCCCGTGGGATGCCAAGCGTCTGCGAAAGGCCAAACGCAGTCTGCCCGTAAACAATTCCGAAGTTCACCGCTTTGGCGCTGCGCCGCATCTCCGGGGTCACGAACATCAGGCCGGCTCCAAAGACTTCGGCTGCGGTGCGGGTATGGATATCCTCGCCATTCTGGAAAGCCTCCATCAATACCTGGTCGCCGGAAAGGTGAGCCAGTAAACGCAGTTCGATCTGCGAGTAGTCGGCGGAAATCATCACCCAGCCGGGCTCGGGAACAAATGCCGCGCGGATTTCGCGGCCAAGCGCGGTGCGGATCGGGATGTTCTGCAAATTGGGGTCGGAACTGGAAAGCCTCCCAGTGGCCGCGCCGGTTTGGTTAAATGTGGTGTGAACGCGTCCTGTAGCCGGCCGGATCATGGTGGGAAGCGCGTCCACATAAGTGCTCTTCAGCTTCGATGCGGCGCGGAATTCCAGAACCTTCGCCGCAACGCTGTGCTCCGCCGCCAACAGTTCCAAAACATCGGCGGCAGTGGAATAATTCTTGGTTTTGCCGGTCTTGCCTTGCACCGGCAACCCCATTTCTTCAAACAGCACTTTGCCTAACTGCGGCGGGGAATTGATGTTGAACGGATGCCCCGCCAGATCGTAGATTTCCGAAGTCAGGCGCGTAATCTCCGTCTCCATCTGTCCTGAAAGCCCGGCTAATACTTCGGTATCCACGCGAATTCCGGTGCGTTCCATCTTCGCCAGAACCGGAGCCACGGGCAGATCGATCTGCTCGTAGGCAATGTGGCCGCCCTCTTCGGCAACTCTTGGCCCGAGCTTTTCGGCCAGCTTCCAAATCAGATCCGCCTTCGCCGCCGCGCCCGGAAGATGTTGTTCGCTAAAGTGGGTTTCGGAAAGCTTGTCTAAACGGCAGCCATTTGGCTCGGCGTTTAGCAAGAATGCTTCAAGCTCGATATCCCGCACGATTCGCGCCGCATATTCGAAGTTACGATAAACGTCCTTTGAGTTATGAACGATCTTGGTTATGCTTGCGTCATTGAACAAAGCCTCGGCCAATTCCTGCGGCCCGCCAATCGCTTTGCCCTCCTTGGCGATTCCTAAACTGGATCCTTCCACCGCAGCCGCCACCGGCCCGGCTCCGGCAAATTCACGAAGCTCTTCATAGGTGGCAAAGGTCCCGTATTCAACCACTCTCGCCGGTTGCGGAGCGGTTTTTTCCAAGTCTTTAAGAAACGTGAAGAACTCCATTTCTCGATAGAATTCCCGCAAACCGATGGCATCCGGTGCTGTCAACTGCAGATCTTCAAGGGCGCAATCCACATTATCGGAACAGTCCACGGTGGCCAACTTCTTACTCAGCAAAATCTGTTCGCGATTGTTTTGCAAGCTTTCCCGGTAGGTTTTTTTCTCAACTTCAGCCGCGCGTTCAAGAGCAACCTCAACCGATCCAAACCGCAGGATAATGTCCTTGGCGCCTTTTTCACCAATGCCCGGCGCTCCTGGAATGTTGTCCACTGCGTCACCCTTCAGCGCCAACAAGTCGGCTACCTGAGAGGGCTCAACTCCCATGAACTCCTTCACCTGTTCCGGGCCATACATCATGTCGTCCTTGGCCGGATTTAGCATGGAAACTTTGTCCGTTACCAACTGCAGCAGATCCTTGTCGGAGGAGACGATCACCACGTCAAACCCGTTGGCCGCGTATTTCTTGGCCAAGCCTCCAATCACGTCATCGGCCTCGAACGCAGGAAATTCCAACACCGGAATTTTCATTGCCTCCAGCAGCCGCCGCACCAAGGGAATCTGGTCCAGCAAGTCTAGTGGCGTTTCTGTCCGGTTGGCCTTGTATGCGGCAAATTCCTGTTCCCGGAAGGTGGGTCCGGAGCTTTCAAAAATTGCGGCCAAGTAATCGGGCTTGTGGCTGGTGATCAGTTTCTTCACCATGTTGTGGAAGATAAAAACAGCCTCGGTGGAAACTCCTTTTGAGGTCCGCATGGGCGGTGCTCCAGTGCGCGCTCTGGCATGGTAGGCGCGGAAAATATAGCCGAAGGAGTCGATTAAAAAAAGCCGGGGCATGCAGATCAGAATAGCGCGAGTAGGACAAATGCGATGCACCGATGTAGGTAGCAGTCGCGGAATCTGAAAAATTGTGCGAAGGAGGAACCAAGTTTAGTTTCAGTTTCTTAACAATAAGAGTGCAATAGCCACAGTTTTCGATGTAAAGTGTTGCGTATCAGCCACAGTAAATCTTCTCTAAGTATTTACAAACGAGTTGCTTACCAAATTCCATATTTCTCTGTTACACTGTCTCTTGTCTTCCAGAACGGAGTTCAGTTTTTGAGATTTGAAACCACGATTCAACGGCCGGTGGAAACATCCGGCGTAGGCCTCCATCATGGAGTGAAAGTTTCGATCCGTATTCTTCCGGCGCCCGCAGGTGTGGGTATTGTTTTTATCCGCACCGACCTTTCGAATTTCCCCATTCAAGCCAGTTGGCGCCATGTTGCTCGCGTCAGTTACGCCACTAGCCTGATGCGTCAGGGCGTGCTGATTTCGACCACGGAACATTTGCTCAGCGTCTTATTTTCGATGGGCATCGACAACGCTTATATCGAAATCGACAACTTGGAAGTGCCTATCCTTGACGGCTCAGGCGAACCGTTTGTCAAACTGATTGAACAAGCGGGCCTGAGGACTTATAAGCGGCGAAAGCGCTTCATGCGGATCCGCCGCGAAGTGTCGGTTGAAGCGAACGGAAAAGCCATCTCCATCCTGCCCAGCGAAAAATTCGAGCTCACCTGCAACATCTTCTTCGATCATCCATTGGTTGGCCATCAGAGCATGGAATGTGAACTCACGCCGGAATTTTACGCTTCTGAAATTGCCCCCGCGCGTACTTTCGGTTTCAATCATGAACTGGATGCCATGCGCAACATGGGACTGATCCGGGGGGCCTCGCTCGACAATGCCGTCTGCTTTGACAAAGACGGAGTGATGAACCACGGTGGCCTCCGCTTTGCCGACGAATGCTGCCGCCACAAAGTGCTTGACCTGATCGGCGATTTGGCCCTAATCGGCAAACCACTCATCGGCCGCGTCATTGCGGAAAGGGCAGGGCACGCGATGCATGCCGCACTGGTGGCCCGCATTATGGCCGACCCATCCCTATACGAAATCGTCCATTACGAACAGTTGGAACTGCGGCATGCTCACGCTTTAGTAAGCTGATAATTTGCGTCACATTCCTAACATCATTTCCGTGTTCCGGATCCTATTGGTCCCCTGTATTCTACTGCTGCTCGATTCTCCTTGGGGCTTCCGTCTGTTCTTCATCTCCGGCTGGAGCGACCTTGCTGACGGCTACCTAGCAAGGCGCTTTCATTGGCAATCGAAGTTAGGCGCCTACCTTGACCCAATCGCCGACAAGCTGCTGATGACTTCGCTCTACATAGCGCTGACCATGCGAGGCGTTTTTCCTTTTTGGCTTGCCTTCATTGTATTGGGGCGCGACATCATTCTGGCCCTGGGTGGTCTGATTCTGATGCAGTTCACCGCGCTGCGCGAGTTTCCACCCACAGTGCCCGGCAAGCTGAGCACCTTCTGCCAAGGCATGACTTTACTAGCTGCAATGGCCGGGTTTACGACTCCATATTTCTGGTACGTTACAGCTGCGTTTACAATCGGTAGCGGTTTACAATATTGCTGGCTTCGTGTGCGTGACCTCTGGTAGGCTGGGGCGGTGAACCGCAAAATCTTCCTCCTTTGTCTGCTCCTTGCCGCCGCCGCCGCCGCCCAAATGGCGCTTATGCGATCAACCGTCGCAATCGGAAAGCAGAGCGACGGTCGTTACCTTCTTACGAGCAATCAACTGATTCGGCCGTGGGGAGAGCAGATGCCGATTCAAGGCCGCCCAGTGGCGTTAACCTTTGATCCCGGCTTTAAGACATTAGCCGTTCTGAACCTGCGCGGCGTAGCTATTCTGGATGCTTCCACTAGCGCTCCGGTGGCGGAATTAAAATCGAAATCCACATCTTATGCGGGTCTGGCCTACTCGCTCGATGGCAAGGAGCTTTGGGCCAGCGAAGCCACGCGGCCCGGGCCGGATTCCATTTTAGTCGCCGAACTCAACGATTTAGGCAAGCCTATGAAGGAATCGCGCATCGCGCTTGCCGGGCATCCTGTTCCAGTCGGCATTGCTTTTGCCGGCGACCGGGCTTGGGTAGCTTTCAGCCGTAACAATACGGTTGCGGTGATTGACGCGAAGTCCCACCAAGTGGAACGCGAAATTGAAACCGGCATGGCGCCGTTCGCCGTGGCATACTCGAAAAAACTGAACCTTGTGTTCGTCTCCAACCGCGCGGGCCGCAGGCCCAAGAAGGGTGATGTGACGGGACCCACCAGCGGCGCCGTTGTTGTAGCGGACGCTAAAACCGGAGCCACCACTTCCGGCACGATCACCGTTATCAATGCGGCGAACTTCGCGGCCAAGGAAATTGAAGTTGGCCTTGCGCCATCGGAGATTGCTCTGAATGCCGATGAATCTCTGCTGGCCGTAGCGAATGGCCACTCGGACACGGTTTCCCTCATCGATACGAAAACGCTGATGCGCACCGACGTGAAGATTCCCTCCTATCCGGCCGGTGTCCTGGGCAGCCAACCAATCGGAGTGCAATGGACTAACGACGGCACGCTCTATGTAGCGGCCGGCGGCATCAACGCTATCGTTGCCTTGAAAAAGATGAGTGGAGCATGGAGCGTGGCCGGCATGATCCCAAGCGGTTGGTTCCCTTCGGCTATCGCCGTGGCCAAGGACGGCGGACTGCGCATCGCCAATGTGAAAGGCATCGGCAACAACAAGGCGAAGAACGGTACGTTTAATACGCTGCAACATGAAGGCTCCATCGAAAGCATTCCGGCGCCACTGACCGGACAATTGGCTGCGGGCATGCGCGAAACAGCTTCCCTTAACTCGCCCCAAATCGAACCTGCAGGGGGAATTCGCAACGTCGATTCTTTGGGCATTGAGCACGTCCTGCTGATCATCAAAGAGAACCGCACGTATGATCAGGTTTTAGGCGACATGCCCAAGGGCAACGGCGATGCTTCGCTAACCATGTTCGGAAAAGACGTTACCCCCAATCACCATGCTCTGGCCGAACAGTATGTCCTGGCAGACAATTTCCACACCGGCGGCGCGATATCGTTTGACGGCCATCATTGGCTGATGCAAGGGTTTGTTAGCGACTATGTTGAGCGCGCCTTTGGCGCATCGCCGCGCGGCTATGCCTGGAACATGAACGACTCGCTGACTATTTCTCCGACGGGGTTCTTCTGGCAAGCAACGAAGCGCCCGCTTGACGTTCGCATCTACGGCGAATTCTGCACTGCGGCGAAATTCGATCCCGTGAAGGACGTCGCCGTCGATATGAATGAACAGGATCAGACGTGGGGCCACTATTGGAACTTGTACAAGTCGGGCAACTGGCGCAGCGAAGTGGGTTGCAAGCCCGGCGTGCCTGCCCTTGCGCCCATCATGAGTGCCGCATTCCCATTCGGATCCACCAACATCACCGATCAGATGCGGGCTGAGGTTTTTATTAGCGAGTTGGACAAATTTAACAAGAGCGGCAAGATGCCCAACCTGATGGTGCTGACGCTGGATTCCGATCATACCAACGGGACCAAGTTCGGTTCCCCGACTCCGCGCGCGATGGTGGCCGACGACGATTTGGCGTTGGGGCGCATTGTGGAAGCGGTTTCCAAGAGCAAGTTCTGGTCGAAGACTTTGATCCTGGTGACTGAGGACGATGCGCAGAACGGATACGATCACGTTGACGGGCATCGTACGATTGCTCTGGCAATCGGTCCGCATGTGCGGCGCAATGCAGTGGTGAGCGATTTCTATAACCATACAAGCATGATCCGCACGATACAGGATATTTTCCGAATTACGCCGGCGACGCGTCACATGGCCTCGGCGAGGGCGATGACTTCGCTTTTCACCAAAGATGCCAAGGCGGAAACGTATACTTCGTTGACGCCGAAAATTGCGCTGGACGAAATGAATCCACCGCTTAAGGCATTGCGAGGCCGCGAGCTTTGGGCCGCGCAAGAATCGGCGAAGATGAATTGGGCTGACATTGATGATGCTCCTTCCGAGACGTTGAATAAAATTCTATGGTGGGCCACCAAGGGTTTCGACAAGCCGTTGCCGAATTTGAAGAGGCCGAGTGCTAAGAGCGCGGATGTGGACTAAAGAATTGACTGGAAGCTGACTGGCTCGGCGTGAAGCCGAGCGGGCTGGCTAGGGGGCCAGCCGCGGACGAGGGCGTCCGCCCCATTGCACATTGGCAGCACACTCGTTTATATGAGTCGGCTTAAACGAAGACACACTTGTGCGTTGGGCTTAGGCTTTCTTTTTGGAACTGTTCGCGCCAGCGGGTTGTCGTTTGCTTAAATTGGAAGACTGCGCCCAAGCAGCTTGCCTGATTTGCCAGGCTCGGCGGCTCCGGTTCCCCAACCGGCGCCGTTATTCAATGATTCCGCGTCGACAACCCACTGACCACGATTGAAAAACAACAAACTCGAACCGATTCGAGACCGTCCATCTTGAAAGACGAACGGTTTTGATTTGGAGAGTATTCCGGGCCCGGATTCGCTCTCTGGTTATAAGCTACTACGCGGGTGGGTTGAGCGTTATTTTTTGTGGAGAGGCAAGTGGTTGATGGTACAGGAAATATTTCTACTCGGGGTGCGGTGACACGGATTCTTTGGGGATTTTTCCATTCCAGAGCTTGCGCTGCTTTCGTCGGCGGACAGGAATCGGCCTGCGCTATTCAAAAAAGCTCCTGGTTCATTTGAATAAGACCATCTATCGCGAACTTTCAGAGGATTATCGAAAAGCTGCGCGCATTGAACAAGCTAAACGAGAGGCATTCCAAGTCGCTCGTGCTAATGAAGCAACAGAAAAGAACCAATAGCCTATCTGCGGATGATCGCGCGGTTTCCGCAAGAAACTCGGCGCGCTCAAACGGAGCAGTTCAAGAAAACCACGCAGAGCAGCAACCACGAAATGCCCGTCCCCGCTTGAGACGACAATTTCCTCATTATTGCAGCCGGTGGCGGCCAAGAGGATGCACAGGTGAAGGTAGAAGCCGTGTTCATAATTCTCCGTTTACACGCGCTCAGTCCGCACGCGTGGACGTGTTGAACGGGTCGGTCTGCCAATTAACCCTTGTTTCGCGCTGGTGACAACTAGAAAACCGCAAGGCTATCGACGTGCCGGCCCCGGTGGGCCGCCTTCTTTGGGTGGCAGAATCGGAAGAGGTGGATAACGCTTAGCAAAACGATTGTATATACTTGTTGATACAGGTTATGGCAAAAGCATCCGTCCTTACAGTGCAGAAGTGGGGCAACAGCCTTGCAGTTCGAATTCCGTCCGCCATTGCCCGATCGGCGGGGTTCAAGGCCGGGCAGCCAGTGCAGGTATCCGCTCAAAATTCAGGAGTGCTTGTAACGCTCTCCGGGGAGTTGCGTTTGAGCTTAGCGCAGAGGCTAGCCTTATTTGATCCTGAGCGGCATGGAGTCGAGGCAATGGCCGCCGCACTGATCGGGAAAGAAACACTCTGATGGCCGTCCGCCGCGATTGGGCGCCGGAACGCCGAGACATGATTTGGATTGATTGCAACCCTCAGTCCGGGAGGGAAATGAAAGATGTTCACCCCCTGCTGGTGTTGTCTCCGAGGGCGTTTAACGAGAGAACCGGCATTGTTATAGGACTGCCGATGACAAGCGCAGGTTTCAACGAAACGAACCCGTTCGCCATAAAGTTGGTGGGACGCGGGAAAAGAGTCAGCTATATACTGGCTCACCAACCGAAGTCTTTCGACTGGAGAGCGCGTGGCGCAAAGCCTCATGCTTGGAAAAAGATCCCGGGGGACGTGTTCGAGCGCGCGTGCGAAATACTCAACCAGATTGTTGCGATTGCTTAGGGATCAACGCGGAATTTCAACACTTGGTCGAGACAAAGCATTTCCGGATCAGGTGGCTGGTCCCTTGGCCGGACGTTGAGCGGCATTGCCGTAACGCGGTCAATTTGGGAATCCGGCAAGACGCCTGCTTTTAAATTCGCGGGCTTCGTCCTGTTTGGGACACCACAGATGGGGATATTTGCCATATTCTCAATTCAACGCAGGGAGTGCAATCCGAACATGGTTCCTTCCGTATCCAGGGCCACACGGCTCCAGTTCTCCAACCAGCGCCGCTTATCCAATGATTCCGCGCAACTACCACGGCTACAACGAGCAAGGCCCAACGTCGCTTCCTATGAGTGGGCGAGTGCTTGCTTACACAGGCAACAAGGGCGGGCCGAGGAAGTGGAAAAGAAACGAAAAGCCGATCCGGTTTACGGCGAAGCCCGCGCTAAATCCGCATGTAAACGGGTCTGGAGCCCACTGTTTGTTACAATCAGTATTCCAATGCCGTTGACTGAGCGCGAGTTGCGCGAAACTATCGTTGAAATCGGCAAGCTGGTTTACCAAAAAGGCTGGGTGGCATCAAATGATGGCAATATCAGCTACCGGCTTGATCAAGCGCGTGTCCTCTGCACCCCAACCGGAATTTCCAAAGGCATGATGACGCCCGATGACCTTATCATCTGCGACATGCATGGCAATAAAATCGAAGGGAAACGGGAACGCACCAGCGAAATTCTGATGCATCTGACGATTTACGGCATGCGCCCCGATATCCGCTCCGTGGTCCATTGCCATCCGCCCTACGCAACCGGATTCGCCGTCGCCGGCAGGCCGCTAAATGTCGCTATTTTGCCGGAAGTGATTGTTGGCCTGGGCTGCATTCCGCTGGCTGAATACGGACTGCCTGGGACACAAGCGCTTACCGATACCCTGACTCCTTACATTCCAAAATACGACGCGTTGCTAATGGCCAACCATGGGGCTGTCTGTTATGGCGACGATCTTTGGAAAGCTTTTTTCAAGATGGAGACGCTGGAACATACCGCGAAGATTTCCTTAGTTAGTGAATTGCTGGGCGGGGCCAAGGCTTTGCCGCGCGATGAGGTGGACAAGTTGTTCGACGCCCGCGCCCGTTACGGCATTTCCTCGAAAACGACAGCGTCCCCTGGGTGCCCGGTTGTGGCGGAGGATTTGGGGCAAGCGGGCAAAATCACGCTAACTAGAGCAGAGTTGATCGCAATTGTTGAGGAAGCCGTTAAGGCGCGCC
>JAYVXT010000826.1:0-10248 GCA_043785065.1 Bryobacterales bacterium
GCCAGCTTATAATCGTGCATCTGTTCGTAGGAGCTAGCCAGAGCCGTCAGCGTGCGCATCGACGGATTCTTATCGGTAACCCTCTTCAAAATTTCAGCCGAGCGTGTGGTGTCGCCTAAGTCTCCATAAACAAGTGCAAGACCAGTTAAGGCATCCTCGTTATCGGCATCAAGTTCCAGCGCTTTCTTAAACGCTTTTTCCGATTCCACCGAATTGGTGCTCATCTTGTGCAGCCGGCCAAGCATGATCCAGCTTTCAACGTCCTTCGGTTCCTGTTCGGTGATCTTCGTATATTGCTCAAGAGAGTTCTTGAGCATGGTTTCATTCACTTGACGGCTTTGGGGATCGCCAATCAAGCGCGTGTAAATGCGGCCCAGAATACGGCGTGGCAGCAAATCCTGCGCATTGGCCTTCAGCGCATCTTCGGCCTCGCGAATGGCTTCCTTGGTGCGGCCCCCCTGCATGTACAGGTCAGAGATGTCTTCGGTGATGAAGGTGGCGTTGGGATCCGCCTTAAGCACAGACTTGAAGTGGTCTATTGCTTTGTTGACGTATTCGCCCTTGTTGCCATAGGCGCCGGCCAACTCCGAATACACGCGACCCATTGTGTAGTTGTAAAAGGCCGCCGCGCGATCTTGTTCTTTCTTGTCCGGCTGCGCCATCAAGCACGAGCACGTCAATGTTACAGCGAGAGCAGTTTTGCCAAAACGGATCATCAGGCCCTTACCTTCCTAAACCAGTTCCCGGGCTTGCCACGGGTCTGGACGATCTTAATTCTATTCCAGTATACTTCGTCGGCGAACAACCGTTTGCTAGCCTAGTGGTTTGACGGACTGGCTACATCCTTTGGTTACCATCGTTGGCCCTACAGGCTCGGGAAAAAGCGGCTTAGCTTTAACCGTCGCTCGCCGCTTTGATGGCGAAATTATTAACTGCGATTCTATTCAATTGTTCCAACATTTCAACATCGGCGCCGCCAAACTTAGCCTAAACGAACGCCGGGGCATTCCTCATCATTTAATCGATTCCTTTAGTCCAGACGTATTGATGACCGCCGGCGAGTACGCCCGATTGGCTCGTTTATTGTTAAAAAACATCACGGAACGCGGCAAGTTGCCAATTGTGTGTGGTGGCACGGGATTCTATTTCAAACCATTGTTGGAAGGATTATCGCCCACTCCGGAACGTGACGACCGGCTGCGGGCAAGACTGGCGGCTCGTGAGACCCGGCGACCAGGTTCCTTGCACCGCCTACTTAGGAGATTTGATGGGGCCGCCGCGAAAGGCATTCAATTTGCCGATGTAAACAAAACAATGCGAGCCTTGGAAATTCGGATTCTCGGCGGAAGAACCGGCGCTGAGCAGATGGCGGGAAAACAGGAGCCCCTTCAAGGTTACAAGATCTTAAAAATTGGCCTAAGCCCGCCCAGGAAATTGTTATGCGAGGCAATCAATGCTCGTTGCATACAAATGTTTCAGGACGGATTGATGGAAGAGGTGAAGGGAATTCTGGCGATGGGTTATCCGCCAACTCTTAAACCCTTCGAATCGATAGGGTATCGGGAAACCTTACGGCACTTGCATGGCGAGATTAGTTTGGAAGCCGCCATTGAGGAAACTCAAATCCACACCCGCCAATATGCCAAGCGTCAAATGACATGGTTCAGGCGCGATCCGGAAATCTCCTGGCTGCAAGAATTCGGGTCCGGCCCGGAGGCTTCAAACAAAGCAATGCGCCTGACTGCAACTTTTCTTTCCTAAACAAAAACGTTTTCGCGGAACGAATCGCGAGTTGATTCGTATACTTCTACAACAGGGCAAGTTGAAACAGACCATCCGAGGGGATGCCCTGTTTAGCGGCCCAACCAAAATCGAAAGCTTATTGAAACACAGGCCCGTGGCCTCCCCCGGGTCGTTAAGGAGAACTCTGTTTATGAATAAAATTCTGTTACTCTGCGCCACCCTGACGATGGCAATCGCCACCGCTTCCACTCATCGCATCGTTTTTTACGAAAACGCAACTCTCAACGGCAAGGAGTTGAATGCCGGTGAGTACAAAATGAAAATCGACGGCGATAAGATTTCCCTCAAAAAGGGCAAAACTGCCGTTGACGCCGCAGTAATCGAAAGCCGTTTCCTTTTGGCGCTAACTGCTTGTGTGGAAACTCAGTTATGCCATAGAGAACGGCTTTTTGCTAGTGCTTCGTGAGATATGCGGGCTAAACCATTGACTTTTAGTCTTTTATAGCACATACTTTCAAAAACTATTGTCTAACTAAGCACAAAGGATTCACCCATGCGCCTGTCGCTTTTCACGATCGCAATCAGCCTGTTACCGGCCGCCGACATCACTTTCAACAAGGACGTTCTTCCAGTTCTGCAAAAGCGATGCCAAGGTTGTCATCGTGCAGGCGAAGCGGCTCCCATGGCTCTGTTGACTTATAAGGACGCCCGACCCTTCGCCGCCGCTATTCGTGAGGCTGTGCAATCGGGTAAGATGCCACCTTGGCACGCCGATCCGCATGCTGGCAAATTCAGTAATGACCGCCGTTTGTCTCAGCCTGAAAAGGACATACTGGTTGCCTGGAGTCGCACTGGTGCAAAGGAAGGCAATCCGCAAGATGCGCCTCAGCCAATTGTCTTTTCCGACGGTTTCGCTATGGGTAAGCCGGACTTGATACTGGACATGGGTGCCACGCATACCGTTCCGGCTAAGGGTACGATTGATTACACCTATTACGTGGTTCCTTCCGGATTCACGGAAGATAAATGGGTGGAAAAGATTGAGGCGCGGCCGGGCGCACGCAGCGTTGTGCATCATATTGTTGTGCAGAGCCGCCCTCCGGGATCACCCTATTTGAAAGATGCGAAGCCTGGCGTTCCTTTTACACCTTACAAAAGTGATCGTCCCCGCACCCGAAAATCGGATGAAGGCGCAGGCGTCGCCGAAGGTTTGGCTGACGGCGGAATTGAGATGATTGCCACCTATGTTCCTGGCGGGGATCCTTATTTAACTCGCCCCGGGCAGGCTCGGCTGATTCCAGCCGGAAGCGATATTATTTTTCAAATGCACTATACGGCCAATGGAGCCGAGGCGCAGGATCGCAGCCAGATCGGCATCATTTTCGCTAAAGAGCCGCCGCGCGAGCGGGTTGTAAATAGCTTCATTTCCAACCGTAATTTTGTGATTCCCCCTGGTGATGGAAATCGTAGGGTGGAGGCTCGGGTAACCTTGCTTGAGGATACGCAAGTGCAATCATTCTTCCCGCACATGCATCTGCGCGGTAAAGCGATGGAGTATCGAGCCAAGTTTCCCGATGGGGAAACGAAGGTTCTTTTGAGCGTGCCCCAGTATGATTTCAACTGGCAGATGACCTACCAGACCGTTGAGCCAGTGTTATTACCGAAAGGTACGCAATTGGAAGTGACTGCCTGGTTCGATAATTCAGCGAATAATAAATACAATCCCGACGCAACAGCGACGGTGTATTGGGGCGATCAGAGTTGGGAGGAGATGGTGGCCGGTTTTGTCGATTTTGTAATTCCAGTGGGCAGTTCGCCAAGTTCGCTGGTGAAGAAGAACGTAGTTCCGGCTGCGCCGGTGGCATCAGGCACAGCGGGCGGCAATTAAAAGGTTGAGAACGGCGGAACGAAATTCTCCACCACTACTGTGCGTTACGGGACTGAAGCCGGGAAGTACAAAATTCAGGAAATCCGCGTTGTCGGAACTGATCTTAAATTGGTGGTCAACGAATTCCCAGTACAAGCAATCCGCTAAGCGAATCATAAAAAAATAGCCTAGCGTGCAACCGTACGTTAGGAGTAGGGCCGACCCGCCATTAACCTTTGCCGGCTATGCCGCCCTGTGGAAACACACGAAATCCAGGGAATCTGGCGCATGGGCAACTCCCACACCAGCTAAACATTAAGGGCAACCCTCTAGAAGGCTGATGTTGAGTAAGTCTAACCGCTGGCGGACCATTCCACTCAACGAATCCGCCCCGGCTAGCGTCTAAGTCATTGTGTGGCGTTGCTTTCCAAGCTTATTGTGTCTCCTCCAATTGCTCCCGGGGCAGGAGCTTCGTCCTGCCTTGGCGGGCATCGAAAAACGATATAACTCCATAACTTCCTTGGAGTTAGACTTCGACCAAACTTACATTGGGGGAATTGGAGTGCAATCGCGGCGCTCTGAATCCGGCCACCTCTACCTCCACAAGCCAGGCCGAATGCGCTGGAACTACGCTAAGCCGCCAGGCAAATTCTTTTTGAGCGACGGCAAATTCTTCTATTTTTATTCCCCCTCGACCAAGCAAGTTGAGAAAACCAAATTGAAAGAAGCCGACGATATGCGCGTCCCCCTCGCTTTCCTCATCGGTAAACTTGATTTCAACCGCGATTTCGACAGCTTTGAGTACTCGAAAACAGCCGAAGGCCTAAACGTGAAGGCGCATCCCAAGAATTTTGAAAAATCGGCTTACAGGGAAGTAGCTTTCCTTGTGGATGAACAGTTTACAATCCGCAAGTTGACCGTCACCGGGCAGGATTCTTCCGTAATGTCCTTCCAATTCAGGAACGAACTCCGCAATAAGACGCAATCCGCCGATCTATTTGAGATGAAACTTCCGTCCGGAGCGGAATTGGTGGAGGCAACCCGCTAAATGCCCGAGTTCATCCTAAAATACGCCGACGCCCGCGGCCAGATCCACCAACAAGTGGCCGAAGCCGCCACGGAAAACGATCTGCGTGAGAAGTATAACGAGAAAGGCTTCCTGATTTATTCGGTGAAGCCAAAGAGCCGCGCCAAGGCAATTGGCAACATCAATATAGGTTCGTCAGACAAGAAAAAGAAGATCAACCTCGAAAAATTCCTGATCTTTAATCAACAGTTCGTCACGCTCATCCGCGCTGGCCTTCCCATCTTGAAGTCGCTCGATTTGTTGTCCGAAAGGTTGACCGACGAAAAGCTCAGCCCCTATGTCAAGACGGTCCGCGACGAAGTGAAAAACGGCGCATTGCTTTCCGATGCCTTCGCCCGTCCAGGAGCGTTTCCGCCTATCTACGTCACCTCCATCATGGCCGGTGAAAAGAGTGGCGCGTTGGTTGAAGTGCTGGACCGCTATATCACCTATCAGAAGCTAAACCTGGCGGTAAAGAAAAAGATCATGGTGTCGTTGATCTACCCGGTGCTGCTGATCATCTTGGTTATTTTGTTGATCGTGTTCCTGATTACCTACGTCGTGCCGAATTTCGCCGAGCTCTACAACAGCATGAACGCGCAGCTGCCCGCCATCACGCAGATTCTAATCGCGGTGGGCACCACAGCCAAGGATTACATTCTGTTTGCGTTCGTGGGGATGGTTGTAGGATCTATCGCTTTCTACTATTGGGCTAAAACTGAAGCTGCCCAACCGGTGCTCGACAAGATCCGTCTGCACACGCCACTGTTTGGCGAGATTTGGATCAAGTATCAAGTAGCGCAATTCGCCCGCGTTCTTTCCACACTACTCATTGGCGGCATTCCACTCGTACAGGCGCTTGAAACTGCCGGCGAATCGGTGGGCGCATCGTTAATCAAACGGTCCCTTGAAAAGGTCCGCAAATCAGTGAGGGAAGGACAGACGTTGTACGCCTCCATCAAAGATACGGGCATTTTCCCTGGCCTCGCCGTGGACATGATCGAAGTCGGCGAATCGACCGGCGCTTTACCGGCGATGCTCGGCTCGGTCGCCGAGTTCTACGAAGACGACGTACAAGTCCGCATGCAAGCCATGCTCTCGTTAATTGAGCCGGCAATCATGATTTTTATGGGTATTTTTGTGGCTTTCGTACTGGTGGCGCTATACCTGCCCATCTTCTCGTTAGCCGATCATATGGGAGGCTGATCGAATCACCATGGCGACAATTGATCGAATACGGCTAGTGGACCCGGCCTCCGAACAAGCGAATGCGGAGAGCCTGGCGCGGCGTTACCGTTGTGAATTTATCGACCTCAAGGAAGGCAAGCTCGATCACGAACTGCTGCGTCTTGTGCCGGTCGATATGATGTTCCGCTACAACTTCGTGCCGGTGGGTGAAGTGGATGGCGTGCTGGAAGTGGCCGTCGCCGACCCGCGCAACTTGAACCTGATCGATGAACTCACCATGCTGCTGCGGCGGCGGGTGAAGATCAAGGTTGCCACGCTTTCGCAGATCTCCGAATTGCTCAAGAAGACAGAGCAATCCAATCGCGTTCTCGAAGAAGTCACCGAAGGCTTCGCTCTCGACGTTGTGGGCGAAGAAGACAACCCCGACGAAACGCTTTCCATCGAACGGGTCTCGGCCGGCGATAACGACATCGCTCCGGTCATCAAGCTGGTCGATACCACTTTGTTCAACGCCCTCGAACGGCGCGCCAGTGATATTCACATTGAAACGCGCGACCAGGAAGTGGCCATCAAGTACCGTATCGACGGCGTGTTGCATTACGCCATGCCGCCCATCGCCAAGGATTGGCACTCCACCATCATCAGCCGTATTAAGGTGATGAGCGAACTCGACATCGCCGAGCGGCGCGTGCCACAGGACGGCCGTTTCCGCGTGCGCTATAAAGGCCGTCTCATTGATTTCCGCGTTTCCATCATGCCCACCATTCATGGCGAAGACGCCGTGCTTCGTGTGCTGGATAAAGAGTCGATGAGCGAGAAATTCTCCAAGCTCACCCTCGAAGTGGTTGGCTTCGCCGAAAGCGACATCGTCAAGTTCCGCCGTTACATCAAAGAGCCCTACGGAATGGTGCTGGTAACTGGGCCAACCGGTTCCGGTAAAACTACGACGCTTTACGCCGCGCTTTCGGAAATCAAGAACGACGAAGATAAAATCATTACCATTGAAGACCCGGTGGAATACCAACTAAAAGGAATCACGCAGATTCCGGTGAACGAGAAAAAGGGTCTCACCTTCGCCCGCGGCTTGCGCTCCATTTTGCGTCACGATCCGGACAAAATCATGGTCGGCGAAATTCGTGATCAGGAAACGGCGCAAATCGCCATCAACGCCGCCCTTACCGGCCACTTGGTATTCACCACGGTCCACGCCAACAACGTGCTCGACGTGCTCGGCCGCTTTCTCAACATGGGGGTTGAGCCGTACAATTTCGTCGCCGCCATGAACTGCATTCTGGCCCAAAGATTAGTCCGCGTCATTTGCGAACATTGTAAGCGCCCAACCACTTACCCTGAACAGGAGATCCTCGATAGCGGCCTTAACCCGGACGATTGGAAAGATGTCACGTTCTACGAAGGCGCGGGCTGCTTTGAATGCGGCGGCACTGGCTTTCATGGCCGTACCGCGATTCACGAACTGCTCGATTTGAGCGAGCGCATCCGCGATCTGATTTTGGAAAAGCGCCCCAGTACGGAAATCAAACGCGCCGCCAGGGAAGAAGGTATGACGTTCCTGCGCGAATCGGCCGTGGACAAGGTGCGGCTGGGAATCACCACCTTGCGCGAGATTAACAAAGTGACCTTCATCGAGACCTAAAGAAAAACGGACATGAGCGTGCTAACCACAATTCAACGGTTGTTCGACGATCCACCGCCCGAATATGTATTCGAGGTCGGCTCGGGCCGCCTTGCCTGGGCCCGGCGCAAAACCGGCAAATCGGCCTTCGATTCCGGCGTGCAGGAGATGGACCAGGACGTGCTCGCAATTTCTCCCGCGCACGACAATGTTCTGCGCCCGGAAGCCTTCGCCCAAGTAGTCGCCACGTTCGCCCCGCCGTCTTCGCGCAAGCGTCCCGGCGCGGTCCTCATTTTGCCCGATTATTGCGGCCGCATCACTGTGTTGGATTTCGACGACCTTCCCAAAGACGCGGGCGAACAACTGGCTCTGATCAAATTCCGGCTAAAGAAAAGCGTGCCCTTCGATGTCGATCACGCCTCCATCAGTTTCTTCCCGCAGCAGCGCAAGGAAGGCGGCAAGATTGAAGTGGTTGTGGCCGTGATCGCGGAGGAAATCCTGGCGCGCTACGAAGCCCCGTTTCGCGCAAGCGGCTTTTGGCCGGGCATGATCACCACCTCAACCCTTGCGGCGTGCGACCTGATGCCCGCCGAAGGCGTTTCGCTCTTGCTGAAGCAATCCGGTGGCGTTCTCACCGCCGCGGTTTTCAGAGGACAAATTCTGAAAATGGTGCGGACCGTCGAGCTAATGGAAGTCTCACCCGCGGAAGTTGTGCAGGTACTGCTGCCCACTATGGCGTTCTTAGAAGACGAATGGAAAATGAAGCCCGAACGTTTGATCACCTGCGGCTTTGACCGGGACATGGGTTTAGACGGGTACCTCGAGACGGAAACGGGACTGCCCGTGGAGCCTTTGATCAGCCCCTTTGGACTTGCGGGCGAGGCGAACGCGGGAATTCAGGGGTTCTTAACCTCAAAGGGAGCGGCCTAAACGATGCGCATAGGAATTAATCTTGCCACCGAACCATTCCGCCGGGAACGCGCCTTACTGATTGCCTCAGCCATGGTCAGCGGTTTGATGCTCGCTACATTTGCCGTGCTCAGCTTGATGGTTTGGCATGAACATCAGGCAAAGGACGAACCGCGGCGGTCTATCACGGCGCTTGAAAAACAGATCGCCGTGGTGGATCAAGAGCAATCGAAAGTGAACGGAGTGCTGCGTACTTCCGGCAATACCGAAACGCTGGTGCGCAACGTATTCTTAAACAACCTGATTGGCCGCAAGTCCATCAGTTGGACCCGCACTTTTGGCGACCTCGAGCAAGTGATGCCCTATTCGGTGCGGCTGGTTTCCATCCGGCCTCAAGTCAATAACCGCAATGAAATTCAGTTGGATATGGTGGTGGGGTGCACATCGGTTGAGCCTATCATCGATCTCATCAAGCGCCTCGAAGCCTCTCCGTTATTCGGCGGCACTCAAGTGCATACCGCCCTGCCCCCCAGCCAGAGTGAGCCGTTACTTCGCTATAGGATCAGTGTGAATTATGCTCAAAAACTTTAACTGGGCGGAATGGAAATCATCGATTTCGAGCCGCGGCGCGAGTTTCTGGGTGCGCACCAGTTTGGCCGTATTGCTGCTGGCCAACTTGATCATGGCTTACTTCGTTTATTACCCGGTGGGCGGCACCTCCGAGGAAATGGCCGAAAAGCGGCAATCATTGGTTACCCAGTTGCGCTCAAAACACGCGGGATTTGATCGCTCGAAGCTAATCAGCACTAAAGTGGAAAAGGGGCAAACCGATGGAGATCAGTTCTTGGGCAACTATTTCCTCGACCGGCGCACCACTTACTCCACCGTGGTGGGCGAACTGGCCTTGATGGCCAAAAACTCAGGCATCCGCGCCAAGGAGCAGGCTATGAATGAGGAGCCGATTGAAGGATCAGAAAGTTTGAGCATGCTGACCATCACCGGAAACTACGAGGGTACCTATCCTGACCTGCTGAAATTCGTGAACCAAATTGACCGTTATCCACGTCTTTTGATTATTGAACAGATGACGGCCTCGCCTCAGGCGCAGACCGGTTTGCTGAGCGTTTCCATCAAATTGAATACGTTCATTCAAGAGTCAGGCACGATGCTGTCGCAAGTTACGGCTGAAGGGAAGTAATGAAACGTAAGGCGGAACCAAAACAAGTGGCGATCTTAGTGTGCATCGTGTGCCTTGGCGCCTACTTTCATTTTACCAGCGGTCCCGATATTCCACCGGAGGCCAAAGGGCAACCTTCGAAGCGCGCCGTAACGACGGCGTTCCCCTCGTGCGCTCAAGCAACCAGAGCAAACCGCACCAACGCAAGCCTACAGGATTTCAAGCCGTCTCTTAAAGTTCCCAAGGAAGGGCTCAATGCGGCATCGACCGATCCTGGGCTTCAGTCAGACTCGTTGGCGCGAGTTCAGGCAGTGAATTATGGCGCTGGAACTCGCAGCTTATTCGACTTCGGCCAGCTGCCGCAAACCAAGAAGAAACAGGGCTCTCAGACAGAGGCAAAGAGGCATCGTGACCGAGAAATAGGGACAATAGTTGACCACTTTGCCTCGCCTGCTCCAACAGATGCGGCTACCGTGGGCTCGACAAAAACGCCCATCCCTTTGAAGTACTACGGCTTCCGTGGCAATCTTCAGCACGCCTCAAAACGCGGATTCTTCCTCGATGGTGACGACATCCGCCTCGCATCGGAAGGCGAACTCATCAGCAAGCGCTATAGGGTAATAAAGATCGGCTTGACCTCAGCCGTTCTCGAAGATACGCAGCAG
>JAYVXT010000827.1:0-10214 GCA_043785065.1 Bryobacterales bacterium
TATCAAACTCTTGTCAATTAAAATAACCGGAATGAAACAATTGACACCCCTATTCCCCCCGGTGGTTCGACACGAACTCCTCATCTATCGGCTTCCTCCCCTGCAAACCTTCACTCACCCCATGCCAATTCTCAATCTTCAATTCCCCAAGCCTCCAACACAGATACACTTCCCTCCCCTTATATAAGGTCGGAAAATCCAACAGGCCAATATCCAGATCCTTGATCAAAACTCCAAGGTCCTGCAACTTTTCCAGCTTCCCAGCCAGTATCTTCGCCGCGCGATTTCGCGCCTCTCGTTGCCCCAATACTTTAGCCGGATCAACCCGGCTTCCTCCCATCATTTGCACTCGCACCGCATGGACTTCGATTTCTTTTTCACAACGCTGGAACTCATGCTTCATATACAAAGAGTCGCGGATTAGCTGCTCTACAGTCGGCAACAGGTTTTCTGCTTGGTGGAGTGTGAAATAGCGAGGCACAGGAGTGTAATTATACTAGCGTTTTTGCTAATCGAACCAGAAAATTTCGATCTAAAAATTTCCGCTCAAATGGCGCGCGGGGGACTAGTCACAACGATGGCTTGGCTGCCTTCCGGGCTAATCCCCTGGTAGGAATGGGGAGGCGAAGAATCGAAGAATGCGCTATCCCCCGCGGCCAACTCGAATTGCTCGACCGCCATCCGCAATTGTACTACTCCGCGAATTACGTAAATCAGTTCACTCCCATCATGGGCATGCGCCACCGGATGACCATCCTCGCGAAACGGGAAATCCGCAACATACGCCGACAAATTTTTGCTCTGCGCCCCAAAGCCCAAGCACTCGAAAAAGTAAAACGGCTCGGGTTTCCCATTCGGCTCCGCAAGTCGCACTCGCGATCCCGCACGATCCACCGCAACCAGCTTTCCTCCCGTGGACCCGAAAAAATACTCCACTCCAACGTCAAATACCATCGCTATTCGCGCAAGCGTCCCTAGGGTGGGAATCATCTTGCCATTCTCCAGCTGTGACAACATGGAAGCCGACAAACCCGTATGGCTCCCCAAGTCAGCCAGACCGATCTTCTTCCTCAACCGAAGCTGCCTGATTTTCGCTCCGATTTCATACGATGACAGTATGCGCCGGATCGTTTGCTCGCTATTTTCGTCTACGCTTAATCCCGAGTCCATAACTTTAGTGTAACTGAATCGAATTTTCCTCACACTCACTTTTTGCTTTACTAAGGTCCAACTTAAGAGGATCATCGTAAGTATGGACCCTGATGGAACTCAATACACCCAGATGGCCGATGACCAGCTTACCGGCCTAGCCAAAAACGGCGATCAACTAGCTTTTTCAGAACTTATTGCCCGCACGGCTCCCAATTCGCTGAAACTGGCTTACTCAATCCTGAAAGATAGAGAGGAAGCCGAAGATCAAGTACAAAATGCATCCTTTAATGCATGGCGCCACGTTTCGAATTTCCAGCAAGAAGCTCGTTTCTCAACCTGGTTTACCAGAATCGTTGTGAACCAGTGTTTGATGCGCCTCAGAAAGGTGCGCCGCACACCAGTAGTTTCCATGGAATCCTCCTTCCCCGGAGAAGACAAGCCTCTGCTTGAAGCCATCGACTTAACCGCCAACGCGGAAAGCGCTTTGGGACGCAAGGAGCTTAAGGCAATACTGGCCAAGGAAATCAGCCGCATTCCGCCGCTCTTCCGTAGCGTTCTATTAATGCGGGACGTGGAAGGCTTACCAATCCCCGCTGTAGCCGAGGCGTTGGGAATCTCCGTCCCCGCCGTCAAATCCAGATTGCTGCGTGCCAGAGGCGAACTTCGCGAACGGCTGACCAAGCACTGTGGCATTCGAGGTGTTGCGACTCTCACGACCGAAGATCAACTCAATCATTGTTAACTGCCCCAATAACCGTTGACTGGAAATGGAGAGAGTGAGAAACTCTAACGGACCACACTCCATTTCAGGAACTGAGGGCAAGATATGAAAACAGTAGCGATATTCGCTTTAGCCACAAGTTTAACGGCAATGGCCGCATCCAACTTGACCATGGGCAAAAGTTCCCCATCGACGAATTGCAGCCTGGCCAAAAAGTGATGGGCACAACCATTGCTGAATTAGGAGCCGGCAACCGTCCCATGGACATGATTGTCTACACCAAGGGCGGAGCCGACTACATCCTAATGAACAATTCCAGCCGGGGCGTAATGAATGAAACTCTCCACCGCCAAGATCGATTCCTACCCTGGGATCACGGCAAAGAGCGACATCACCGGGGTTCCCTACGAAACGCTGAGTCAATTCAAAGGTGTGGAATAGTTGGACCTTTACGATAAAACCCGCGCCAGCATGCTTATTCGCAGCGAAGGCGGCTCGCTTGATTTGAAAACCATCCCTCTCCCGTGAAGGCCCTACTGTTCGCCCTCGCCGCCTTCGTGCTGCTGCACGCCAGTGCGATCCGCATGGAGCAGTCCGGCGTAAAGCACATTTTCAGGCTCACGAATGTCTCCGGAAACGGAGACTTTTCCGTATTCGTGGATTTGCCGGATGGCGCGGCCCAATCGCCGGCCATGCTCGGTTCAACGGAACGCCAAGGGGCGGATCTTGTCTTCGTACCCAGGTTCCCACTGGCTCCGGGCATGCGAGTCCGCGCTGTTTGGAAACCAGCCTCCGGCAAACCAATCACGGCACTCTTCAACCTTCCCAAAGTCGAACTAGCGCCCACAACATTCGTACAGCAAGTTTTTTCCACTTCCAATCGCTTGCCGGAAAATCAACTGAACGTGTACATCCACTTTTCCGCTCCCATGAGCAAAGGGGAGAGTTATGGGATCGGGAGGGCCGCCGCCTTACGCTTCTGTTCGACCCCGGCCGCATCAAGCGAGGAGTCCTCCCGCAATCCGAAATAGGGGCTTCGCTATCAGCCGGCGAAAGCTACAAATTAATAGTCGACGCCGCTTGGCATGACGATGAGGGCTGGCCACTAATCAGAGTTTTTGAAAAAACATTCACCGCCATTCAGGCCGACCGCGTTTCGCCCGGCGTATCCGCATGGAAGCTGATAGCCACAAGAACCGCCGTGACGCTGGAATTCAACGAACCCATGGATGAAGCCTTGCTAGACCGCATGATCTTGGTTCGCGACTCAACCGGCCATGAAATCCCCGGAACGTTTAAAATCGACCACCAGGAAACACGATGGCAATTCACTCCACAAGGAACGTGGAGTCCAGGGAACTATTTAATCGAAGTGGATTCAGCCCTGGAAGACTTGGCCGGCAACAAGATTGGCCGTTTGTTCGACGTAGACCTATCCGGCAAAATAGAGACAACCCTCCGCTCGCCAAAAATCAGGTTAAACTTTGTCGTCCCCAGCAAGTAAGTTTTCACGATTGAACTATGCTACGCGGGCGCGGCAGGTTTTTCTGCATTTATCTCTCTACGGAAAAGGTAGCACGCCGGGTCAAGCGAGTTGGAACGTGGTTAAGAGTTAAGCTGTTGATCCGGAAAGCGTGAAAATTGTTTTCCTGAATGGGGACGCTTCTACCGCACGCCGCCATCTTTGATCCTACAAACGGCAGTTAAAGACTGGACCGGTTTCTGACCAGTCCTCGATGTAAATCGGGGGATTCGCCACTAGTACTAGTCTCGGCCAAACCATAGCTTCGCGAATTACGGTATCGCGGAATCCCCCGATTCCCATCGGGGGCTGGTGCGTAGCTGTATTCCCAAATGGTGAGTGACGCCGTATGCGCAACTGCCTCTGCCTCAGCATCCTGGGGGTCCATCAAGTCAACTCAATCGCCGTTTTCAGGTTTAAGCATCGGGAAGGGCCGCCCGCAAATAATTCGGTTCGAGCTAACCATTATTGACCACGCCGGACGACACCAGACAATCCACTGCACAAAGAAGGCGCGGAAATGAATCCTATTCTGATTACCGCCCACGGCTCGAATCGGCCAGGCCGGCGCGGATTTTTTCCTTTTGCGCGAGCGCTTCAGGCGTGAACCATGGTTCGACCTCGGGGGCGAAGGCCGCTCCCGCCACTCCGGTCGATTCTAGGATGATGCGCTTCAACGCGGCAAACGTTGCCGGTGGCTTGCCGCTCATGAAGTGCGCCAGTTCAAGCCCTGCCGCCGCTACATTGGCCTCGGGCACAACCCGCGCCACTAAGCCGGCCTCAAGCGCTTTCGGCGGGGACAGCGCTTCACCGGCCAATATCATTCGCCGAGCCACGGGTACGCCAACCGCCGTGGTCAACATCTTGAACAGCGAATGCGGCAGCACAACGCCGACGTCAATTTCGTTCATGGCAAAACGGTAATCGCCTTCGGCCATGATGCGGAAATCGCAGGCCAAGGCGAGGATGGCTCCTCCGGCGACGGCGTGCCCGGAAAGTGCGCCGATAACGGGCTTGGGGAAATGCAGGATGCGGCTGATCAGGTTGCCGAACAGGCCAAGGAAATTGGTCATCTGCTCCCGGTTGTAAGAGAAGACTTCCTTTGCATCGAAGCCGGCGGAGAAGAAGCGGGGGACGGCGCTGGTGAAGAGCACGGCGCGGACATCCTCGTCGGCGGCGGCGAGCTCGAATGCTTCGAGCAGTTCGGTTAGCAATTCCAGATTTAGCGGATTTGCCTTGGGGCGATTCATTGTGACAACGGCGACGGCGACGGTGGTTTCGAATTTAACGTGTTGCATGGTAATCCACTACTTTCTCTCTTCGCGCCGTTTCGCGCAAGCCCCGAAGTTTGCTACGCTCAACCGAGCGAATGTCCATACAAGATACAGCGCCGGTTAGACCGGGGGAAGAACTCAATATCCCCGCCTTGACGGAATTTCTTGAAATTAGATTGACCGGCGGCGCGGCGGGCTTGCGTGTTGAGCAATTCCCGGGGGGCCATTCGAACCTCACCTATATGATTAGCGCTGGTGGGCGGGAATTTGTCTTGCGGCGAGGACCGTTGGGGCCAGTGCCTCCAAAGGCGCACGATATGGCTCGGGAATATCGGATTTTGCGGGCCATTCATCCGCATTTTCAACCGGCTCCGGAAGCGATTTTATTGTGTGAGGATTTGGCGATTCTGGGGAGCGTGTTCTTTCTGATGGAGCGGCGCCGCGGGGTGGTGATTCGGGATGCGGTTCCGGAACAATTTGTCGAATTGCGCGATTTGCCGGCGAGGTTGAGTGAGGCTTTTATTGATTGCCTGGCCACACTCCATTCGGTGGGGATTTCGGCTCCGGATTTGGCGGCTCTTGGCAAGCCGGAAGGCTTCTTGGAAAGGCAGGTTAGGGGCTGGAGCGAACGGTGGCTTCGATCACAAACCACCCCGCTTCCCGGCATGGATCGCATCATGGAATGGTTGGACCAATCCGTGCCGCCGCCGCTTGCCCCCACCATCGTTCATAACGATTTTAAGCTGGACAATGTGATGTTTGATTTTAACGATCCGAACCGCGTGGCCGCGGTGCTGGATTGGGAGATGACAACTATCGGCGACCCGCTGGTGGATGTTGGGCTCACGCTTTGTTATTGGCGGCTGGGATCGGTATCGTCGCTATCGGGGGACATCGGACTCTATTCGCGCGAGCAGTTTCTTGCACGGTATGCGGCTAAGACTGGGCGCGACCTAGCCAGGATTCATTGGTATGAAATTTTGGGAATATTCAAGCTTGCTGTGATTTTGCAACAAATTTACTTCCGCTATCACCAGGGGCAGACCCGTGATGAGCGGTTTAGGCATTTCGATGCGCGGGTTGCCAATCTGGTGAACGATGCGATGCAGTTGTTGGAGCGGCACGGGTGAGCGGGAATCTATTAAGACCTGTTTGCCGCATCACCCAACCATTCGCACCCGAATTCTTTACCCTTCCTGACGCACCATCTGAAGCAGGGCCTGAATATAGCCAAAACAATAGGCATACGCCTGTGCGCCGCCGGCATCGCCTTCAATCTTCGGAACGTGATCGGGCATCAACATGCCGTCGTACTCAACTTCTTTATAGGTGCGAATTGCATCCGGAAAATTCACATCGCCGTTATCCGGAAACGTCTCACGGAACTTTCCAAACTTGCCCTCAATGTTGCGGAAGTGTACGTTGAAAATTTTCTTCCGCGATCCGAAATACCGGATCACATCGTGAATTTCCTTGTTCGGATCCTCCAGCATTTCGCTAACTGTCCCCTGGCAAAAATTCAACCCGTGATACTTGCTCTCTCGAATAGCGACGAATTTCTTGAGCCCTTCTACATTTCCTAATACCGTTTCCACGCCACGGAACCCTTTGCCGCGCGGCATGCCTGGATCATGCGGATGACAGGCCAGCTTAACCCTATATTCATTCGCCACCGGCACAACGCGATCCAAGAAATACGTGATCCGCTCCCAATAAATATCGTCGGTGACTTTGCCTGCAATCGAGGGACTGCTCTGGTCGCCCTTGGCGTAATCCCAGGTTGAATACATGGCGCCGCCTCGACCCTTGGTGGGCGCATTACGCACCACGCCAAGAATGGACATGTTGTACTTCACGCAAGGAATTCCCGCAGCAGCTGTGTTCTTGATCAACTGGCAAATCAGATCAATGTCTTTATCCCGCTCAGGCAGAGCCCCCATAATGCTGGGCAACTCGGACTTTTCAAGGAGGGAGGAAGCCAGCGGCAACGGAATAATGTCGAGCGAAAGACCGAAGCTGGAAACACGATCCTTCAACTTCTTCAAGCCATCCACAGTCCACAGTTCCTTGTCTTTGAGGGGCAGTGCGCCGGAGCAAATATTATTCACTCCAAATGCGGCGAATAGCTTCAGCATTGCGTCCGTATGACCGTTCTGGGTGCCAATCTTCATCAGCACCTTTTTACCCGCGCCTCTTGGCCGCCCAGGCGCTTGGGCCATTGCCGTCTGCCCCGCGGCCAATCCCGCGGCAAGTGGAAATACATCGCGTCGTCTCATAACTTTTAGAAGCATGTCAAAATTGCTAGCTCCCAGTCAAGAAGGTTCTTATAGCGTCGTTCACTTCTTGCGGGGCCTCATGCTGCACCCAGTGGGTAGCGTCGGCAATCCTATGGATTTTCACGCTAGGTACGTAATGTTCCAGCCCGATCAAGTTTCCGGTCAGGAGGAACTCATCGCGCTCCCCCCAAATGATTAAGGCCGGGACGTTGATCATCAGCTCCGGAAGCTTTGGATCAATCACCTCTTCATCCATTAGAGGTGGCGGATTGAGCATGGCGCGATAGTAATTCAAGGCGGCATCGAGCGCCCCTGGCCGGCTCCATGCCTCCACATATTTCACAGCGTCGCCGCCTGTTGCGCCTGTTATCCTCAAGAGGCGCCGGTAGCCGTCCTCGGCCAATAGCTTCGCCGCATCCGGGCGACGAAAGAAGTGAATATATTGGGCCGCCCGCCGCTGTTCCGGGCTGAAAATAATCTCCCGAGTGTACGTACTGAAGTGGGGACCATTCAGAATTACCAGCCGCCGGATCAGTTGTGGATAGAGAGCCGCAACGGCCCAGGCAACAGCTGCCCCCCAATCATGACCGACCAAGGTAACGGGGCCAGCTCCGATCGCTTCAATCAGTCCGGCAATATCAGCCGCCAGGGTTTTCACGCGATAGGCTTCAATGCCCTCGGGCATATCGGAAAGGTTATAGCCACGAAGATCGGGAGCCACTACGCGGTAATCGCGAGCCAAATCCGTAATCTGATGGCGCCAGCCATACCAGAACTCCGGAAAGCCGTGCAAAAGTACAATAGTTCCCTGCTGGGCGTTGGCTTCGCCTTGCACCGCGCAATGCAGCCGGATGCCGTTTGTCTTAATGAATCGGAACTCCGGCGCCAGCCCTTCGATAGGCATACGTGCTCCTTAGCGTACAATGATCTCATGGATGCCGCCGCACAACTGGAAGCCCTATTAACCTCCGTCAGGCGGCGTATCCTCGCCCATATCTTAGTCCACCAAACCATTTACGCAGCTTGCTTTGGGTTAGCGGCGCTGATCCTGTTGCTACTTGTGGGAACGCAAGTGCTGAACTGGTATTGGCCACTGAACCTGTTCGCGGCTGTGCTGGCCATTTCGGCATACCGCTTTCGAAACCGTGCCCCATCCCTTTACGAAACCGCCCAGCGCGTAGATCGGAAACTTTCGCTGGCCGACGCCCTTTCCACCGCCTATCATTTCCGTGGCTCCTGCGAGGGAGTCGCTGCGAATCAACGCGCCGCCACGGTGAAACTGCTACCATCGCTCGACATATCGGCGGCTGTTCCACTGCGCATGCCTCGCTCCACTTACGCCGCCGCCGTCATGGTGCTGCTGGCCGGCACAATGTTGGTTGCCCGTTACGGCATGATGAACTCATTAAGCCTGGAAAAGCCGCTGGTTTCCGGCGTCCTTGAAATGTTCAAGCCGACCGTTGCCAAGCAGTTGGCTAAGTTCAAACAGAACAATCCTTTTCTGGCAAAAGAGCTGGAGAAACTTGGCATCCCGCTTGATGGCGATGAAAAAGATCAGGACAAAACAGCCGAAGGCAAACTGCCCGACAACCTTCTGTCTTCGCCCGACATCCCCGATGTTAACGACCTGACCGGGGGCCGCGACGCTGTTGGGAAATCCGCCGAAGTGGAAAAAGACATGCCTCCTGAACCGGGTGACACTGGGACTGAAAAAGGCGACCAAGCAGCCGGCAAGGATGCAAAAGACGGAGGCAATTCCGACGGCGACACCGGCGCGAAACAACAGAAGGGCGCCAATGCCCCGCCTAAGCCATCGAACGCTAACGCCCAAAATCAAGGCAATAACGACAGCAGCCTGATGGACAAGATGAAAGACGCCCTATCAAAAATGATGGACAAGCTGAAATCGCCCAATAAAGACGGCGAGCAGCAGCAAGCGCAGGCCCAAAAGGGCCAGAAAGACGGGCAAAAGGGCGACAAGGGCGGAGACCAAAAGGGCAACAAGAGCAACCAAAAAGGCGACCAGCAGGGCGAACAATCCGGTGATGGCGAGAAGGGTCAAGAAGCCCAAGGCGAAGGGGCCGACAAGGCATCGTCCGACGCGCAAGCTTCACCAGACGCAAAGAGCGGCGTTGGAAAATCAGACGGGAACAAAGACGCGAAGTATGCCGAGCAGCTTGAGGCGATGGGCAAGATCAGCGAGATCATGGGCAAGCGAGCGGAAAACATCAAGGGCGATATTATGGTGGAAGTCTCTTCGGGCAAGCAACAGTTGAAGACACAATATTCGCAATCGAATGCGACGCACGCTTCAACCGGCGGCGAAATCCACCGCGATGAAGTACCGCTGGAACATCAGGCGTATGTCCAGAAGTACTTCGACGAGGTTCGGAAGGCTGACAACGCGGCAGCGGCGAAAAAGAATTAGAAGAGCTAGAGGCAGGCTTTGGCCGGGGGCCAGCCGCAGAGGAGGGAGTCTGCCCCACTTGGAATGCTACCCGGCCGCTACAGCGCGTTCTGACATTTCGAGTAGATACCCAATGCCACGCACCGTTTGAATCATCTTATCGGGATAATGATCATCGATCTTGCTTCGCAGATGGCGAATATAAACATCGACGATATTCGTCAACCCGTCATAATCCATATCCCAAACATGTTCAACAATCATTGTGCGGCTTAACGGTCGTCCCGGATTGCGCATCATATATTCAAGAATACTGAATTCTTTGGGAGCCAGTTCAATCACATCACCAGAGCGAACCACTTTGCGGCGGATGCAATCAAGCGATAGTTCGCCCACCTGCAAGCGTTCCGGCACTGGCTGACCACGCCGCAAAAGCGCCTTCACGCGGGCCAGCAATTCGACGAATGCAAATGGTTTTGTGATGTAATCATCGGCGCCCATTTCCAGCCCCTTGACTCTATCGTCCACATTGCCGCGGGCGCTCAGAATCATGACCGGCGGGGAAGTTTTGCGGTTGCGGACGCGCTCCAAAACCTTGAGCCCATCCATGTCGGGCAGACCCAGATCCAGAATAATCAAATCATAATCGGCGGCATGTATCAGGTCCAGGGCGGATTGCCCGTCGTAAGCCAATTCCACGGAGTAGCCGGCGGATTCAAGTCCGCGACTCAAGAAATCAGCAATGCGTTTTTCATCTTCAACGACTAGGGTTCGGATTGACGTTTCCATGTGCTTCCAACATACACCCGAAAGAAAGTGGAATGCCACCCCAAACGACGTTAAATTTAATTTATAATCGAAA
>JAYVXT010000828.1:0-10195 GCA_043785065.1 Bryobacterales bacterium
GTCAGCAGGAACCCGACGCTACGGGCATTCTCGGTGGGGTCATCGTCCTTCTTGTGGGCGTTACCGCAAAGTGGGTTTGGCGAGCCCTGGCGAGTAGTAATGTTGCCATCGGCGGTGACAATTTCCAGGGACACTTTTTTCAGCGGCAGTTTATCGCCGGGCTTTACCACCAAATGTTTGCCTGATTTCACAGCTTCCGCGTAGCTGGCCGAGAGCCGTTCGGCGGGCTTACCCGTTTCCCGATTTTCGCCGTGATCCACAAAGGTTCCCACTGGGATCAATTCGGCCAGTTGCTGAATGCCGCCAACGTGGTCAGTGTGGTAGTGCGTCATGATCAGGTAGTCAATCTTCTTTACTCCCGCCTTCTTCGCGGCCACAAGGATTCGCTTCGCATCACGGTTGTCAAAGCCCGCCCAACCGGCGTCAACCAAAATAGATTCCTTTTCGGGAGTGACGATTAAAGTTGCTTGGCCCCCCTCCACGTCGACAAAGTAAAAGTCTACAGTCTTATTCGCGGCGGCGGCTAGGCCCGCGGCAGCCATCATGGCTAGAATCCAACGTGTCATCAGGTGCATCCTACCACACAAAGAAGGGAAACATTCCTCCGCTGAACTTCGTACACTATGTCTGAGGGTCAGATTATGCCATTTTGCGTAAAGTGCGGATCTCAGGTGGACGACACAGCTAAGTTTTGCGGGAGTTGCGGTTTGGTTCAGGATCATGCGGCCAGCGCCGGTGGCGCATCCCCGTCGAGCGAGACCACGGGACCGGTCAAGGCGCAGGATTGGTTAAACTGTCTCGATCCTAAGACCGCTGGCCTGTTGTGTTACGTTCCGGTGCTTGGCTGGATTGGCTCGGTAATCGTGTTGGCTTCCGAACGATTCCGGCATGACACGAACACACGCTTCCACGCCTTCCAGGGGCTTTACCTGTTCGTTGTGTACCTGATTGTAGAGTACGTGCTTACGCCGCTATTGCATTTCGAGAATGTTGGCTTTCAAATTGAAAACCTGATGAAGCTGGCGTTGTTCGGCACCTGGATATTTCTGATGGTAAAGACCAGTCAAGGGATTTTATTCAAGCTGCCTGTGCTTGGTGAGTTGGCGGACCGTTCGGTGTCCGAACAACGATAACTAGCGTGTAACAAAAGCAGACTGAGCCGAGATTCGGCGCTTTAATTCCTACGTTTCAGCGTCGGTCTTTCATCTTCATCTGTCTTCTGCTTCTTCTCGTCATCATCGAGCGTGCCTGTGCCGCTACCTGGAGCTCGGCGCAACTTCGGACGATTGGCATCTTCCTTTCCGTCCGGCTTACGGCGATTCAACAAGGCGTATAAGCGATTCTTAACATCGTTGAATTCGCTGGTGGTTACCACATATTCCGGCTTGGCTTCCAGATTTTCCTGAATGTTTTTCTGCGCGTTTTTAATACGGTCGTCAGTCAATGGATGGGTACTGAACACTTTACCCATCGTGCCCGGCTTTTTCTTCTCAAGCGACTGTAGTTCTTCAAAGAAGTCCACAAAGCCGCCCGGATCATAACCAGACTTGTAGAGATATTGCAGCCCCAACATGTCGGCCTCTTGCTCAAATCCACGAGAGAAACTGAGGAACCCTAGCGGAATCAAAACGCTTGCGCCTTGACGAATGCCATACATCGCCCAGCCGCCGCCCATGAAAATTAGCGGGATGGTAGCCAGGTTTGCAATTTGGCCACGGGTCGCCTGCCGCGTTCCGTGACGAGCCGCAATGTGGGCAATTTCATGCGCCATCACCCCAGCCAGTTCGGCTTCCGTACGCGCCTTCATCACCAAACCGGTATTCACGAAAAAGAATCCGCCCGGCAAAGCGAACGCATTCACTTCCTCGCTATCGATTACCTTGATGGTTACTGGAACCTTAACGTCGGAATTCCGGACGAGGTTTTGCCCAAGACGGTTGACGTATTCGGTAATTGTAGGATCGTCAATCAATTTGGCCTGACGTTGAATTTCGTCGGCATACTGCTTACCCATGGCGATCTCTTTTTCGATGGAATACATGTTGACGCCTTTGCCAACATCGCGATTCCCGATCTGCTCAGGGTCTTTCTTCTTGTCTTTTTCCTTGGCGAATCCCGTGGACAATGCCAGAGATAAAGAGAGGAGTATAATTGAAATTCGCTGCATGCGCGTTTTCCCTCGATCCC
Organism: Bryobacterales bacterium; assembly: GCA_043785065.1. Classification (GTDB taxonomy): domain Bacteria; phylum Acidobacteriota; class Terriglobia; order Bryobacterales; family Bryobacteraceae; genus JANXSF01. Next base: position 2,188 of record JAYVXT010000828.1, read on the forward strand.
AGTATATCGGGTTCGCATAAATCCTGTGCCGTCAAATTTGTAAGGATTTTCTGCGATCCCATAAATTTAACGTATATTAGGACCAATGGGTTTCGACGAAATTGCTCTTTGGGAGCGGTACCGTAATCAATTTCCTGTTACAAAACAATTGATTCACCTCAACCACGCCGCTGTTGCTCCCTTATCGCGCCCCGCTGCGGAGGCTATGCGTTGGCTTGTAACCGATTGTGAGGAATACGGTTCTTTTCATTACGACGCTTGGATGAAAACCTACGATGGGCTGCGGGAGACCACATCCAAACTGATTAACAGTCAGCCTTCGGAAATCGCTATCGTCAAAAACACCTCCGAAGGAATCGCAACGATTGCCAATGGCCTGAACTGGCAACCCGGCGACCGAATCATTGTTTTCGAAGAAGAATTCCCAGCCAACCAATACCCCTGGCAGCGTTTAGAGCAGTTGAAGGGCGTGAAATTGGAGTGGCTCCGCGCGGACGGTCCGCTTGAAAAATTGGAACAAGCCGCCAAGGGTGCGCGCATGGTCGCCATCAGTTTCGTGCAATTCCTTACCGGCTTCCGCGCGGACATCGAAGCTATCGGCAAGATCTGCCGCCAACACGGCTGCTTCTTTTTCGTCGACGCCATTCAAGGTTTGGGTTATTTCCCGCTCGACGTAGAGAAGTGCAATATCGACGCGTTGGCCGCCGACGGCCACAAATGGCTTCTGGGTCCGGAGGGCTGCGGCGTGCTCTACGTGCGCTCAGCGGTGCAGGATAAAATCGAACCTTTCGAGTTCGGATGGACCAACGTTCAAAACTATTCCGACTATGGCCAGCGCACGCTAACCTTACGCTCAGACGCGGGCCGTTATGAACCGGGAACCTTGAACACGGTGGGCATCTACGGACTGGAGGCTTCCATCAAATTCCTACTGGATATTGGCGTCGAAAACATTTGTGAATCGGTGCTGGCAAGGACTCAGCAGTTGTATGACGGGGTTATCGCCAAGGGTTACGAGGTGCTAGGGCAAAGAACCCCGCAAAACGATTCCGGCATCATGTGCTTCCGGAAAGAAGGCCACGATTTCCGCACGGTGCACAAGACTTTGAAGGACAATGGCATCCTGACCGCCCCGCGCGCCGGATGGGTCCGGGCCTCGCCGCACTTTTATATCAGCCCGGCGGATATAGACAAGTGTTTGGCGCTTCTGCCGTAACTATCGTGAATTTCCTGTGCTATTTTTTCGCAGGTCTGTCTTGCGGCACTCGCTTGTTCTCCTTGCATTCCTTACACGCTATATGCGTTCAACTTCGAATCGTTTTTCTACCTTGGAAATGCGTCCGTTACAGAAAAATGAGCCTCTGGCGCGGCTAAAGGAGAAACCGTTTCTCCTTCGCCGTACCATTGAACGGACTGATAAACCCCAGAATGTGGATCGCGATGAATCCCTATTCGGTGACCCAACACGTCAAACACCCAGTAATCTAAAATCCCGGCTCTAGCATACAACCCGGCCTTTACCGTCAAATCAAAGCGCAGGCTTGAATCGGAGATTTCGACAACCAGCAGAAGATCCTCAGGCTTAGGATTTGCGTCTCGCACACGATGTTTAAGGACGATCAAGTCAGGCTCAGGTTCGCTAGTTGGGTTGTCCTCAGGAGCAACATCGATCAAGGTTTCGGAATTCACTATGCTGAATACCCCAAACAACCAACGCGCAATCACTTCCCAAGCTTCTGTATGCGGTCGTTTCTTCCCCATCTTCTCGATCAAATCCCCTTCGATCAGCTCGGCCTTTTTCTTCTCGAATTGCCCTGACTGCTCCAGAACCGCACAGTCCCCACGCGTTAAGCGAAGCCTTCGGGGAAGAGGAGGCATGAACTCAGGTAAGGGTGCGGTAGTGGGGCTCAGCATATTAACTCTCCTCGTAATTCTAACGCAGATTGCGCTTGCGGCCGGGACTACTACTCTCCAATTCGCAGCCTGACGAGATGCTGCAAATACTGCCAATAAATCCGCGCGCTGACTTTGCTTTCGCCCTCTTGCCGTTCCCGGAACACGTAACCAACTTCGGCTACATTCTTCGCTGCCCCGCGCGCCAGCACCTCAATCAGAATCTTATATCCTGTGGGGTTCAAGGCGCGCCCTGCTATCGCCTCGCGCCGCAGCATGAAATAGCCACTCATCGGATCCGCCACGCGCCCCACGACCTCAGGCAAAATCAGCAAGCCAATCCCCTGCGCCGTGCGCGATATCATGCGGCGCAGCAGGCTCCAATCACTCACTCCGCCGTTTTCCACATGCCTGCTGCCTACCGCCAAGTCAGCGCCAGATTTGATCGCGGCAACCAATTGCCTCAAAACCTCGGGCGGATGCTGCATATCGGCATCCATCACAGCCAAAATTCCACCCTGCGATGCCTGCCAACCACGAATCACCGCCGTGGCAAGGCCCGCTTCCCCGGTGCGGCGCATTACACGGAGCTCGGGAATCGCACCCGTCTCCTCGATCGCAATCCGCCAAGTCTGATCCGGACTATCGTCATCCACCACAATTAATTCAAAGCTTAAACCGGCGATGCCACGAAGAATATTCGCCGTGGTATGCACGCTTGATCGTATATTCTTAGACTCGTTGTAGGTAGGAAGGATTAGACTCAACGCGACATTGCTTGCCGCCCCCGCCGAAACTTGAAAAGGTCCCGTAGGAACTGGAATTAATTCCGCAAGCGCCGCAACTGGCGCAACTGCCGCCGCCTGTGACAGCGCCGCAAGCGAATTCTCGGGGCTCGCAACGTTGGGCGAAACCGGTGTATGCAGATCCGGATGGGTCATGCTCCCCATTCCATCGGCGGAAACTGCCCTTAGCCGTAGGGCTTACAAAATAGAAAAGCCAGCCCTAAGAGGTTGGCTTTTAAAATCTTTCGCTTTAGAGAGGATTAGACGCTGAAGCTGGAGCCGCAGCCGCAGGTGGACTTGGTTTGCGGATTGTTGAACTTGAATCCCGAACCTTCCAAGGATTCCACATAATCCACTTGCGCACCTTCGAGGTAGAGCAAACTGGCTTGATCCACAAAAACCTTCAAGCCTTCATAGTTGTAAGTCTTATCCAGCATGTTGGGAGCGTTTTCAAACGCCATCGAATAGCTGAAGCCCGAACATCCGCCGCCTACGACGGAAATGCGCAAGCCAGCCGGCTTCGGTTCTTGCGAATCGAGAATTTCTTTCACTTTGGTGATTGCAGTTTCGGTCAGTTGGATCATAGTGCCTCGCGAGGACGGAATTATAGGTCTCTAATCATTATAGACGAATTTCCGCACCCAAAAGATTCATGATTCGCCGCCCAAGTAAGAAAACCAATGTTGAAACTTTAGTACGGATGTTAACCCAGATCAATTGTGTATCCCAATTAAGGTTGACTCCGGCTACTTAAGAACTCATTTGTGCCGCATGATGGGACGTCCGCAAAACAAGGAGGCTGATCGATGATCGCATTCAATGCTAGTAAAGCTACTGACGTTCGCGAAGGGTGCAACGAGGGCTATCACCGTGGAGTTCGACTCGCTGCTCTCTTGCTATTTGCCCTATCCAGCGTCCATGCGGCTCTCTTAACGGAAAGCTCCTACTTGGTAAATCCCGCTGGTTCGCAGCCCGGGATCGCCCAGCCTGCGTTAGAAGGGCCTGCGCAGATTCCGGAAGACTATCCGGCAAGCGAAAATGCCTTAAGCCTCACACGGCCCGGCTATAGTCTTTCCATCAATTATGGAGGCCAACAATCCTCTGGCGCGGCGGCTACGGACAACACCGGCGCTCCTATCGTGCCGCTTATCACCGACATGATCCGGGCGTCCCACACCTTCCACTCTGGCGTGCGCGAATCGGATGCGCACATTTTGCAAGCCAGCATCAACTTGCAAGCCAATAGCAACTTGTCGCCTTTAACGACCAACCGTTCAGCGTAAAGGCCCAGCTTCCCGTGGGACAAATAATTCGGACATCGTGACCATCTCAAATCCGCTAGCTTTCAGCGCCGGCAACATGCGCGACAAGGCTTCCACCGTGGCTGAGACATCGGGATTGATGTCCAGCCCGCGTCCATCGTGCAGACAGACTATAGCCCCATTGCCTACCCTGCTTAGCACCCGCTCTACGATCAAATTGGAACTTAGCCTCCAATCCCGCGCCAGCACTGTCCACATCGCCCCGGTTAACCCGCAATCCTTTTGCGCCTTTGCTAAGCCGGCCCAGCGTACACCGTACGGAGCCCGGAACCAAACCGGCTTCACGCCGGATGCCGCTTCAATTGCACGTTGCGTTTTTCGCAACTCTTCGAACTGAAACGCGGAAGAAGTAAAGTCAAACCGCGGATGAGAGTAACTGTGGTTGGCCACCTCACACCCCGCCTCAATCACTCGCCGGGTCACATGGGGCAGCCGGTCCACATGCTGTCCAATTTGGAAGAAGGTGGCCTTTGCCCCATGGCGCGCCAGCAATTCCAAAATTTGCTCTGTCGATTCACTGGGACCATCGTCAAAACTAAGCGCCACCGCTTTACGATCCCGCGGGCCGCGCCAAACGGAAGGCGCGAGCCATTCAGAGGAACGTCCACGGACAGCCCAAGCCGCCATCCCCGCACCGGCGCACAAAACGGCCAGGGCCACCAGCCAAATCATTTCGTTCCCTCAGCCATGGTTCCCGCGGCTACAAAAGGAATGGAATGGTCGCTAACCACCGCGAAAGTTCCGGGCGGCGACGTCAAAGTGAAATACGACCAAGGCCCAGGAATCCACGGGTACTTTTCAATCACGCCTTCATTCACCACCACACCCAGGCCTGGCCCGCGCGAGACATGCAAGGCGCCGTCTTTTATCTCCAACGGCTCGGCGAGGATTTCGCTGGCCAAAGGGAACTCATACATGAACTTCCGCCCTGGCTTCGAATACAGAGGATATTCCAACCACTGCACCACCGGTTCAGGCCAGCAAATTCCCACTTGCGCCGCGGCGGCAATCTCCAACTCCGTACCCCAACTGTGGAAGGCGAACCGGATCCCGCGCCGCGCGATTTCGGCGAACAGCCGTCGGCCCAGGGCATAGCCTCCTTGGCAAACCACGTCCATCTGCACGAAGTCCACCAGTTCGTTTTGGATTAGATCGAGGAACCCGTCTTCGGTCTGTTCATGTTCGCCACTGGCCAACGGAACCAGATCTTTTTCCTTCAACCGGCGATAGGCTTCATGGTCGTTTGGCGGCAGCGGCTCTTCCAGCCATGTGATGTCGTATTTAGCCATCTCGCCGGCCAGCATCTCCACCATTTCCGGAGCGTAGGAAAGGTCACCCATGCGCCACCAGGAATGGGCGTCCACCATCAATCCCAAATCAGGCCCGGCCTCCTTGCGCATTCTAGCCAGGGTGGCAAGATCTTTTTCCGGTCCCATGGCGGGCCGCATTTTATATGCCTTGAAACCTAACTCACGCGTCAACGCCGCCTCAAGGCCATATCCTTCCGGCTCCATATACATTCCCGCCGACCCATACAGCCCAATCGTATCCCGCACCCTTCCGCCCAACAATTCCGACACCGGCATCCCCATCGCCTTGCCCATCAAGTCATACAAAGCCACTTCCACCGTGCAATATGTTTTCATCAGGTCAGGGCGCGATTGCATATGCCGGTCAAACTGCACGCGCAACGCATCGGCATCGGCTAGGACGCGCCCGATCAGGAAAGGGGCAATTAGCTCCATAATTGCTTGATGCGCCTTTTCGCTGCCTTCACCGGGCGCATAGCCAACTAAGCCGTTTTCCGTTTCCACACGGATCAACATGGCGTCCCGTTTGACGATTCTTCTTGTGCCGCCATAATACTTCAGTTCGATTGGAGCGGGAAATGGATAAGAAAGCAGGTGGGAGCGAACGCTACGAATCTTCATGGGTCTACACTATTGAGCTTATCTCGATTGCCCTATTCCGTGGCGCCCGCTTCTTCAGGCAAATCAAAATAAGGCCGTGGCACTGGTCAGGTGACACGGCCGGAGTAGCAGCGGAAGATTTCAGGCCGGTGTGGAGGACACCGGTTCTTCCGCGGCGGAGGAGAATAAAACAAAGGTCGAAATTATTAAGAAAGCAACCCGCCGTGCCCCAGGCAAGCAACTTCCCATCCCGAGACAGGGTATTGCGAAAGTAGCGGAGGCAGCAATAGGTCCAATACATTTGGTTTGGCCGACCGGAAGCAGCCAGGAGCGGAGATCACAGGAATTCCGTCCTTATAGCCCAACAGCAAAAGAGTGCCCGGCTCCACAGGCGCAAGGAAACGTTCCATGGTGCAGCCGATGGAACTCATAGCCGTTCCGATCACGTCTTCCGGCCCTGCCGGCGCCGTGGTGGATGCGATCAAGATGACCGTTGGCCGGGAAGCCAATAATTGTTCCAATCCCCTGGCCACGCTGGCGACGTCTTCCGTCACTCCAAGGCTAAAGCATGAGGGAACATTCAACCGCTCCAGCCGCTGCCGCACTACACACGAAAATAGCTGTCTGGCCCGGTTCCCCTGAATCGAATCGCTGTAAATCACCCCAACCTTTGGCCTTTCGATAGGCCGCGCTTGAAGAATGGGGCCACGCCCCTGAATCGTATTCACCACCGCTTCAAGCTGCGCCCGATCCACGGCGAACGGGGCGCTCTTAATGGTCGCAACCCGCTGGTCCTTTGACCCATAACTGAAATTGCTGACGGTGGCGATTACAATGGCGGCGGCATTGTTGATCTGTTTCAGCAGATCTTCGTCCACCAACAGCGCACAATTCTGGGTAGCGAATAAGTTCGCCCTTCCGCCCGCCGCAAGCCTGATTTCAAGCGCCCCGCGAGCCATCTCCTGAGCGACGGCAAGCACCGCTTCATCCTCGCTGACTTCGCTCTCTTCAAGCAGAGCCACGCCAACCATATCCATGCCTTCCACCGAAAGCATCTTGATGTCTTCCTCATTCATCAGGTGGCCCTTGGATAGCAACTTCTTTCCACCTGCTTTGAAAATTGTTGTGCAAAGCACTCGTCCGGTGGACGTTCTTACGTCAATGGTCTCAGTGGTCATGGTCTTCCCCCTTGTTTTCTGGTAACGCCTGATTTTAGGTAATGGGATCTTATAATTTACAGCAATGCCGCCGATCCTCTTAGTCCTATGCGTTCCAGTACTATCCTGCAAGATTAATTCTTACTTAGTATTAGTGGAATTGAAAAGGGGAAAATCTCAATGTTTTCATGGTATTTTGCGGGTAGATTTTGCTCGATGGCCGATCCATGGACCCAGTACTATATTTAGCAAGCGTAGTCAAATCCCTGAGAAAAAGCGTAAAAAGCTTCTTAGTACTACTTCCAAGGAATACCCCCATAAGGGGGGATTTTCCACCCTCAAGCGCGCAAGCGCTTCAGCATCGCAATCTCGTCACAAGCCTGAAATTTCGGGCATCGTAAACAATCTTTCCAGGCTTTGAGAGGTAGTTCTTCGCGATCAACAACTCGATATCCCATTTTTCCGAAGAACCCATCGACGTATGTGAATGCGAACAGACTGTTAAGATTGTGCTCGAAGGCCTCTTTTTCCAAGGCCCGTACAATGTCGCGCCCCAGCCCATGGCCTTTCCAATCGGGATGCACCGCCAGGGAGCGAATCTCCGCCACGGTTGGACTATAAAAGTGCAGCGCTCCGCAGGCTACTAAGTGTTGCCCGGCGAACGCTACCGCGAAATCACGAATATTTTCCGCCATCTCAAACTCAGTCCGGGGCAGCATAATGCCGCGCGCCGCGTAATCGTTGATCAGCGTCAGCAAGGCGGGGATGTCGCGCATGGTTGCACTCCGCACATCCACCGGTCCGGCGACCATCGGAACCGGCGGCAAAACTTGCGGAGTCTGAATTGTGACTAAAGATTCCATCGCCTCGCCTCCTTTTAAACTAAACGGCAACCCCTGAACTTTAACCCCTAACGAATTTTGTACCGGCAGCTTCATTCG
>JAYVXT010000829.1:0-10174 GCA_043785065.1 Bryobacterales bacterium
TGGTGCGGATGATGGCCAGCGCCTCATCAGGACCTAGATTATCTCTAACCATCAAAGTGGCATCAATTTCCGACAGTTTTTCGGCGATCAATGGCCGGAGTTTCTCCACGCGTGCAATTTGATCCGGCTTCTGAACTTCCGATCTTAGGGATGCGATCAATTCCGGTAGATGCAGTTTGGCTTGTTTGTAAGGCCCAAGATCGTCCGGATTTCCGGTAAGCAAGTAGCCGCGCTGGCCCGTTTCTATATCCTTTAACGCGGAAAGAACCGTTTCGTTGGCTTGCAGAACCCTGTGCAGATGCGCGATCTCAATACGGGAATCCCGCAACAGACTCCAATCGGAATAGAAGAGAGTTCCGAGCGCTAACACAATCAGTATCAAAGCTGGGAGCAAGATTCGTTCCACTCGGGAAACGCGCCACTTAGGAGACTTAGGAGAATATGATTTGGCCATATTAGAGGAACTATGCTAGAGTGTAACCTAGAACTACATGGCAGGCTGGGCGACCGCACCCATTCCCGAAAGTAACACGTCGGAGGACGAACGCTTCCATAAGTTCTCGTCCACAACCGTGCATCATTTGAGCGAACCCGTCCGGATGATCGGTATTTACGTGGACATGTTGGAAGTTGCGGCGGGTAGCCAGCTTAAGGGTGAAGCTCTTCAATCTATTCAATATCTTCGCACTGCTACTGAGCAAATGCAAAGATTGCAGGATGGACTTGCAGAATTTGCCTCGGCTACAGGAAAAACTTCTCGCCCCTACTCGCCTGTGCGTCTGGAATTGCCACTGCGCCAAGCTCTTTTGAATTTGGACGGGGAACTGAAAGCAGCCAACTGCAAGGTTTCCTTTCACGATCTTCCCACCGTTTATGGAGACTTCGACCGGTTGCAGCTTGTTTTTGAGCATTTGCTCAAAAATGCCGTCCGATACAGGAGCGACCGTACTCCTGAAATTGCCGTTACATGCGAAAAGACGGAAAAAGAATTGGTGGTTGAAGTTCGAGATAACGGACCTGGTATTGAACCTGAATTCCAGGATCGAATTTTCGAATTGTACACTCGCCTTCATGGGAAAAGTCTTCCTGGCAATGGTCTGGGATTGGCCATTTGTAGATCCATCGTTTCCAGCCATGGCGGAGAAATTTGGGTGGAAAGCCCCGGCGTTGGATCTTCTTTCTGTTTCACTCTTCCGATTCATCAATCTTGACCAGATTTTTGGGTACCGTCCTTAACCAAAATCGCCTTGCCATTTGCTTCTTTGTTCCAATCAGAGTGCAATCGTATGACCGTTTGCCAATTTGATTGGTGATACGATTGCACCCGAAGAATTTGGAGGCACTGACAATGAAATATCTTGGCGCATGGCTGATAGGGGTTCCGACTGGTTTGATCGTTCTCTGGTTCGTTATGAGAAATATCTAACCGTTTCTGGCGAAGCCTCAACAATAATGAGACAGCGGAACAATAGTACATTATCCACAGATCGCAACATCCTTGCTATTTCTCAACTGGAACGGCAGGGTTTAGAGCGGCGGACAGGTGCTGAGAGATTCAGCGACCAGGTAACTCATCATGCGGGCCGTCTATGGTCCATCGTGATTCATGTACTTTGGTTTGGAATTTGGGTGGGATGGAATACCAATCTATTTTCAATAGGAGCGGATGCCCATCGATTTGATCCTTTCCCATTTCCAGCTTTAACCACCGCAGTCTCGTTGGAAGCTATTTTCTTATCGCTTTTTATTCTGATGAGTGAAAATCGTTCTAACCGGCGGGCGGATGAGCGGGCACACCTTGATCTGCAAATTAATTTACTGTCCGAACACGAGACAACAACGCTGCTGAAGCTGGTGCGCGCCCTCTGCTTATTTCACAAATTACCGGAAGCCAATGATCCGGAGGTGGCGGAACTGCTCCAGCGGACTGAGCCGGCGGAGTTGGCCCGTAAACTGGAACGACAATTGCCATCGGATGATGGTCCAAAAGGGCCTGGAACCACACCTGCGTGATGTATTTAACGCCAGTCATAAGGCGCTCCTTTTCTTGCCGCTGCGGACGCCCTTTTGTTTTCGCAACAGTTTATGTCTCACGCTGGGCTATGAGCCGGATTTAGGACAATTGTTCCCCTTGATGCCCGCGGAAGGTAACGGCTCATGGCGCATTTGGCAGGCTGACACGAATAACGGTTCCATTACCTTCGCTGCGGCAATTTGGATTCTGTTTCGTGCTGCAATTGGCTGGTAAGGCAACAATCCTAATGTTGGGAACCAAGTTGTGTTGTGTAAGTCGTGCCGTTTGGAACGCACAATTCCGGATCTATCGGTTCCGGAAAATATTGCTTGCTATACCCGTATTAGTGTCGCCAAGCGGCGTCTTGTAGCCCTGCTCATCGATCTGGGTTTGCCCGTGATGTCTAAAGAAGAAGACCCTGACAAGGGAGTTTGTTTTGACTTCCTGCGGTCGCTTGAGGGTGAGCCTAAAATCCTGACCGGGCATGACAACGGAATCATAACGTTAAATGTTGAAGAAGCCGAGGACGCCATCAGGGAGCGGATCCGTTCGGAAATGAGCGAACAGTACCGGACATTGTTAGGGCATTTACAGCATGAGATAGGGCATTATTACTGGGACAGATTGGTGGCGGATGGCCCGTTTATTGAAGGTTTCAGAACGCTATTCGGCGATGAGAGACAAGATTACGCCTCATGTCTCGCGAATTACTATAAGGTTGGCGCGCAAAGGGATTGGGCGAACAGTTTTGTGAGTGCGTATGCAGTTCGCATCCGTCGGAAGATTGGGCGGAGACATGGGCCCACTATCTGCACATGATAGACACTTTAAATACCGCGCGCTCAGTTTCGGTTTGGAACCCGGCGCGGCGATTGACATGGAAGTGGAGCCTTTCGAGAAAAAGGTTCTATTTAAACCGGACGACCCTAATGCGGCGGAGTTTCTTGCACTGATTCATTCCCGGACTGTACTGACGTCGGTACTGAATGAGTTATCGAGGGCCATGGGTTCGACCGATTTTTACCCATTTGTAATTTGTAACAAAGTAGTTGCCAAACTGCAACCAATTCATCTGGTAATTAGTCAACAGCCTCACTGTCATCCATCATTTCCTCTTGCCCGGCCAGCTTGTTTTGACTCCGAATTTCAGCTAAGCGCGTTTGAAGTGTTCTGAGACTTATTCCCAGGGCGGCGGCGGCTTCGCGGCGGTTGTTATTCACATGCTTGAGCGTCAGTTGAATGTAAGCGTCTTCCGCCTTCGACAGAGGCCAGCCGGCGGGAAGTGTTAGTGAATCCTTCGATTGTTGCACGCGTTGAGTCTGTGTGGATTTCACATTTGAGGTATCGAGCCTCAGGTGCTCCATTTTAATAGGACCTTCCGAGGCGACAATAAGAGCCCTTTCCACAACATTACGCAACTCTCTGACATTCCCCGGCCAATTGTGTTCCTGGAGACTTTCGGCAACGCCGGCGGAAAGATTACTTACGCGCGTGCCGTGGCGGCGATTCAAGTTGTGAATCATCACTTCGGCGATGGGCGGGATGTCTTCCTTGCGGTCGCGCAACGGCGGCAATTCGATACGGAAAACATTGAGCCGGTAATACAAATCCTCGCGCAATTGTTTGTTTTGAATTGCCGTTTCCGGAGGCACGTTGGTGGCGGCGATTACGCGGGAATCCACCTCGATTTCCACCTTGGCGCCGAGCCTTCTTACTTTCATGTCCTCCAAGACCCGCAGCAGCTTGGATTGTGTTTGAAGAGGCATATCGCCGATCTCGTCAAGCAAAATTGTGCCTTCATTCGATTGTTCGAAGCAACCAGCGCGGCGTTCCACGGCCCCGGTGAAGGCTCCCTTTTCATGGCCGAATAGTTCACTTTCTATGAGAGTTTCAGGCAACGCCGCGCAATTGATGGCTACAAATGGGCCAGACGATCTGCGGCTTAGCCGGTGGATTTCCCGAGCCACCATTTCCTTGCCGGTGCCGCTTTCGCCGGTGATTAAAACGCAGGCTGAACTAGGCGCAACCTGGCGAATTAAGGAAAAGACCTCCTGCATGGAGGGCGCTTTGCCAACCAAGCTGCCCAGCAAGCCTTGCATGGACAATTCGCGATTTAACCGCTCCGTTTCGCGCACCAAATGGTTCTGAGCGACGGCGCGTTCCAGCAAGGGAACCAGAACGCTGAGCTTGACCGGCTTTTCGAGAAACCAAAAAGCCTTCAGATCATGGACTATGCCCACCGCCTTTTCGACATTGCCAAAAGCCGTGAGAGCAATAATGGGAATGGAGGATTCGCGGCGGCGCAACTCCGAGATAAATTCGATTCCATCCATGCGGGGCATGTTCAGATCGGTAAGAATAACATCGGGCTGGAAGGGCTCTATGGCTTCAAGAGCAGCCAGGCCATCTTCGGCGGTCGACGTATGGTAACCTTCCCCTGCAAGGGTTTCGGCCAATAGTTGACGCTGCAACTCGTCGTCGTCAACGATCAACACTTTTTGCTTTCGCGGGGCGGGCATCCGTTCATTATGCAATATTGGACAGTTCAGTGGAAATCTCCTCCGCTCCGGCGCCATGCAGCAGCATCGAAGCTAATCTGGCCATACCCTCGTTCATACAGCGCACCGAAATGCCGATGGTGGTTGGTTTGGCCGGCGGATTGTCAACGAAACCGTATTGTCCAATAGGAAGGGGAAATTCCGACGTGGCCGGCCCGATATGGTCCAAGGCGAAAAGCGCCGCCGCAACCGAATGTGAGGGGTCTTGCGAATTATCTACCGGAGTCGAGCAAGTCATTTCGTAGGATCGAATGTCATCGGGCTCGAATTCACAGTAAAGCAGTAGTCTAGCCGCCCGCTCCGCTTGCTTTGAGCTCCGTAGTGTGGCGTGCACTCTTTGGGATAGTTCCATTTTTTTCTTTATAAGGATTAAAACAAAGAAAATGACTTCAGTTGTTTTATCAAGCAAATTCTCTCGAAATTCCCGGATGGGGAATTTAGCGCGCTTCTACCTGTGTGCAATCGGAATGCCATTTTAAACAGAACCCTCTCGGTTCGCTAATGCCATGAAAAGTGGGTAGTGTGTCATTGCAAGACAACTCTGGCTATTGGATACGGTGCGGTTTGTCCACTCGCGACCAATTCTTACTTATGGATAGCTATTGCTGTTTTGCAAAATAGGAAAGGCCACCTGTTGGGTGGCCTTTCTTTTTTATGCGTGGAGGGGTTGTAACGGTGGGGCGACTGGGTCGTCTATATTCCAATCCGGTTCATCCGGATCCGGACCAGGAGTTGGATAATCAGGTTCCGGGTCCGGATACGGCAACTTTGGCTCAGAATCCTTCAATAGGAATTCCATTTCCGCACTCTCCTTTTCAATTCAATGACTACAGCCAGGGTGGTCGCATTGACATTTGGTGCTGCTTTTACCTGCTTGGCCCTCGCAGTATGCGCCACAAAATTCCCCTTTCCTTTCTACAGGACATTTGCAACCGGTGTGGGCGCATTTGTTCGACGTTTCATCCATTTTCTTATCCATTATTTCGTTTTCCTTAAATTGTAAGATTCCAGACTTTGGTTAACCGTTTTGGAAATTCGCCGGCAATTCCGCTAGGAAAGTTTGCCCGCGGCGGCTGTCTTCCATTTTGTAATTCCTGCCGGCTGATACTTCCGTTGATCTTCGGCGCAATATGGAGTCCAAGGGGTTTCCTCAAGAAGATGAAATTCAATTGGTCTTGCGCAAGCTATGCATGCTCCATAGGCGTGAAATTGGATACGGCGGAGGGCGTCCTGCACCTGTATCATTATTTGCGCTACGGGATCCATTTCCGCCCTCGACTCCGGCGTGATTGCCTTTTGCTCACGGCTGCGGAGGATTGCGGAAAGTTCTTTTTCCTTCCTTCGCAGGTGCAATTTGAAGTTTTGAAACTGTTTCACCGTTAATTCCAGAAAATGCCTCTAATGAACGTTGGGAGAAACAATTACCCCGATGCGGAAGTTTATTTTCCACCCATCATTTTAATATCCGAGACCATGATGGATCCCGACTGCATGTCGCCAGATAATTTCACCGTGTGACCGGCATGTTCCTCAAGTCCGCTATATCCTTGGTTGGAAATAGGGTAAACCTTTCCTTTGGTTACAAATACATATTTGCCACCGCCTTTCACACAGGCCACGGCGCAATCGTGATCACTCATTGCTTTTCCGCCATGTTCAGCCGCGCTTTTGTGTTTGACTCCACAATCACTGTCGCTAATCTTTCCGGTCCAGGTTTCGGCGGCGAAACAAGTGCCCGCGGCAATCGTCCAAATAGCTAAAGAATTTCCGAGTTGCATATTGATCTCCATTGAAAATTGATCCATTCGATCTTGATTAACAATAGGTGCACGCTTAGGGCCATTGTGGCCGTCAAGCAACCGGCTATTTTGAAGCGTGTCCCTCCAGCGGCTGACGTGTAAAAATCGCCTCAAGGTGCAAAGACTGCACATATTTGGTTGCCCTGAACGCGGCTTTGCGAACCAAAATTGGTAAGTATAAGTTAATAAGGACTTTGAAGTGAAATGGTGTTTGGTTGTCCACTTGCAATGATGAAAATCGTTGAAGCCGTTGCCTTCAACAAGGAGACGAAATGAAAGAAAGCACTAAAGATGAAGTGGTGGGCAAGGCCCACGAAATCAAAGGCGCCGTGAAAGAAATGGCGGGTAAAGCGCTGGACGCAAAAAAGCTTGAAGCCGAGGGCAAAGGCGAGAAGCTGGCCGGTAAGGTGCAGACCAAAGTCGGTCAGGTAGAAAAAGTATTGGGCAGCTAATTTTCGGAAGGAGCAAGGAGAACAGCAATGTTGATACTACTACTGTTGGTGCTGCTGCTTTTGTTAGGTGGAGGTGGCGGATACTACGGCTACGGGCGCTGGGGAAACGCAGGTGGCGCCGGCGTGGGCTTGACTACGATCCTTCTGATTCTGTTGCTGTTCTACTTGCTTGGCGATCTTCGCTAAATGTAACTACCGAAATAAGTTAAATACGGAATATGTAATATTAATGCAAAATACTATTGAAGATTGCTTAGAGATTGACGATCATAGCCTAGTTGTGATGGTTCAAAACGGCGAGTCCAATGCTTTTTCAAAGTTGGTGCTTCGCCATCACGCATATTGTCTACGATTGGCGATGTCTATCCTTCATGAACGAGGGGACGCCGAGGACGAGGTGCAAAATGCCTTCATCAGCGCTTACAGGCACATCGATCAGTTCCGGTTGGATGCACAATTCTCCACTTGGCTCTCGCGGATTGTTTTGAATCAGTGCCGCATGCATTTGCGACGAACGCGAAAATCCCGTTACGTATGCATAGACGAACCGCATAATTATGAATTCTCCCGGCCACTTGCTATTGAAGACAAGGGACTGTCTCCGTACCAGGAATTATTTAGCAAGCAGATTACGGCGGCGGTAATGGACGAAGCAAGACGCATGCCACCTGTGCTTCGAGAGGTTTTTCTTTTGACCCACGTAAGGGAATTACCGATGGCTGAAGTTGCCGAGGAGTTGGGAATTTCGGTTGCCGCCACAAAAAGCCGTCTTCTTAGAGCTCGCAGCATTCTTCGCGACCGGTTGAACCGCTGGAACTCGCGCAATCAGATTAAAGGCGGCGACACGATTCGAGTCTCCCAGTTCAATCATATGCAAGGGGCTTGATTTCCATTTGCTCGCCACCAGGCTCCGTGATGGCTGGAAGCGTGAAATAGAAAGTAGTGCCTTGACCCAATGCGGATTCCGCCCAAATCTTGCAATAATACCGTTCGACGATGCGTTTGCAGATAGCAAGCCCGACCCCCACTCCGGGATATTCGCTGTTGTGAAGCCTTTTGAACATGCCAAATATCTGTTCCAGATATTCCGGGCTTATGCCGATGCCGTTGTCCTGTACTGAAAACCGCCATCTTCGGCCTTCTCTAACCGCTGAAACGTGAATGCGCAATTGTTGTTCGCCGCAGTACTTTACCGCATTTCCGATGAGATTCTGAAAAAGTTCATAAAGGTGCGTTTCCGCGCAAAGTACTTCCGGCAGTAGATCATGAGTAACAATTGCTTCGCTTTCGGTATGCGTGGCATGCAGTTGCAGAAGCACTTGGTCCAAGACCAAACTACTATTGATTCGCTGGATTAGTTCCTCGCCATTTCCAGCGCGTGAAAACGCAAGTATGCCTTGCAGAAGGTTATCCATGCGGCTTACACCTTCAATGACGTAGTGAACAAATTTTTCGGCTTCAGGGCCATTGGGTCCATAAGTCTCGGCCAAGAGTTGGGAATAGATAGACACCATGCGGAGAGGTTCGCGCAGGTCGTGACTGGCGGCGAATGCAAATTGCTCCAAATCTTCGTTAGAACGGCGCAGCGCCTGCTCGGTGCTCTTCTGCTCGTGAATGTCGGTGGCGCTGCCTATCCATTTAACTATCTCTCCGTTGCCGCCCTTCACTGGCTCGGCATGGCTTAGGAACCAGCGGTAGATCCCGTCGCGCCGCCGGATGCGAGACTGGTTTAAGAAAGGTTGCTCCGTCTCAATGGACGCGCGCCATTGCGCCAGGTAAACCTCTATGTCATCGGGATGCGTCATGAGCGATGCCCAAGAATCCGCCAGACTGAGTTCATCCGGTATGCCCGTATACATTTGCCAACGGGGACTGAGGTAGATGAGTTTGCCTAGCGGGTCTACCACCCAAATAAAATCGGGAAGCCTTTCGGCTAATTCACGAAATCTCCGTTCGCTCTCCAAAAGAATATCCTGTTGCTTGCGCAACGCATCCACATTGGTATTGGTTCCGAACCACCGGAACACCCGACCCTCGGAATCGCGAACAGGTATAGCGCGCGTTAGAAACGAGCGGAAAACGCCATCGGCCCCACGCAGCGGAAACTCCATCTCGAAGGGCTCACCTTTTCGGATTGCGGCGGGCCATCGTTCCAGAACCTCCGGCAGCACGTTGGGGTCGTGAACCGATTGCCATCCCCAGCCTTCCATTTGTTCAGGAGTTGTTCCGGTGTAGTCGTACCAGCGCTGGTTGTACCAGAAAATATAGCCATCGGGGTGAGCGATCCAGGCCAAATGAGCGATGGAGTCCATCATGCTCAACAACTGGCGGTCGCGTTCGGCAAGAGCTTCCTCGGCCAGTTTCCAGTCCGTGATATCGGCTACCGTTCCCACGTGGCCAATAAGCTCACCATTTGGTGTGGTGGTGGGAGAGGATCGCGCTTCCACCCAACGCAGAGTATCGGATGGCGTAATGATTCGGTGCCGGTGTACGTACGTAGCGCCTTTAGCTGCCGCGGTCGCCCAACTTGCTGCGGCTTCGGCTCGATCCTCAGCATGAATGGAAAGCGCCCAGCCACTGCCCATCGATTCCGCTTCGGAAAGTCCCGTCATGGCGCACCAGACTTGATTCACATATATGACTGCGCCTTGGGCATCGGTGCGGTATATGCCAAGAGGCGCGGATTCGGCAAGTAGGCGGAAATGTCGATCATACTCACGGGCCGCCTCTTCCGCCACTTTACGGTCGTGAATATCCTCAACCACGCCGATGCTGTAAAGTTGGCGGCCTTCGGGGTTTAGTATTCTGCGTCCGGTAGCCGAGATCCAACGGACACTGCCATCTTTACGAAGGTAACGCTTCTCCATTTTGTAGGATGGTGTGCTTTGCTCAAGATAGTTAGCTAAGTTGGCTTCATGGCTTTCCAAGTCATCGGGATGAGTAAGATCGGCAAGCTTCATACCCATTAACTCATTTTCCGTGTAACCGGTGATTTCGCACAGCTTTTGGTTGACTTTGGAAAGGCGCAGATCCGGGTCGATGTAGCACATGCCGACCGGCGCCAGCTCAAAGACAATTTGCTGATATTGTTCGGACTGCTTGCGTTCGGTAATGTCCGCGATCATACCAGTGAACCGCAACGGCGCGCCATCGGTAGTGATGCTTGCTATCCCAAAGATTTCACATATACGTAGCGCCCCGTCTTTGCGATAAATACGGCATTCGTTGTGGACACGGCCCCCTTCGCACCACGCTTGGGCCAAGGCTTTTTCCAGATTGCCCCTATCATCGGGATGAACAACTTTCGTGAAAAAATCCGCGGAACTAAAATCCCCGTCCTCCCGTCCAAAA
>JAYVXT010000830.1:0-10151 GCA_043785065.1 Bryobacterales bacterium
CTTGGCATGATGCGTGAGAACGGCTATATAACCGATCGCGCCTATGCTGAAGCCTCAGCTTCTCCGTTGAAAGTGACCCGCGGCACCAGTGGCGCGAACGAGTCCGCCTACTTCATCGATTTGATTAACGAAGAGTTGGAAAAACAGTTCAGCGAACACGACTTTTCCGGATCCGCATACCGGATCTACACCACTTTAGATACGGAGTTGCAGAAGGATGCCACCGAGGCCGTTCGCATCGGCATGGCCGAAGTCGACAAGATTCTGGAGCGCCGCAAGAAGAAAAATGCCGGGGGTGCTCAAGTCGCTTTAGTTGCCCTCGATCCGCAAACTGGAGAGGTTCGGGCTCTGGTGGGTGGCCGCAATTATGGAGCCAGCCAGTTGAATCGTTCTCTGGCCAAGCGCCAGCCGGGCTCTATTTTCAAACCGTTTGTTTATGCAGTGGCGATGAATACGGGCCTCCAGAACGGAGCCGCCACCGTATTCACCCCTTCCAGTACGATTGTTGATGAACCAACCACTTTTTGGTATGACGGCAAGCCTTACGAACCAACCAATTACCATCAGGCTTCCTACGGTTCCGTCACCCTACGCCAGGCCTTATCAAGGTCGATGAACATACCGACTGTGAAATTGGCCCAAATGGTTGGGTACGGAAACGTGGCCTCCCTGGCGCGGCAGGCGGGCATGGGCAATGCCCGAGGCACTCCCTCAGCCGCGCTTGGCTCCTATGAAGTGACTCCCATCGAAGCATCGGGCGCGTATACCGTATTTGCCAACCATGGGCAATTTTCGAAACCGTATTGGATTCAAAGTATTCGCGATTCCTCCGGCCAAAGCCAATTTGTGGGCAAGCCGATTCATAAGCAAGTACTCGATAGCCGTGTGAATTATCTTATGGTCAACATGATGGAAGAAGTTGTGCGTTCCGGCACCGGCGCGGCAATCCGCACTAGAGGCTTTGGCTTACCGGCGGCCGGCAAAACCGGTACTTCGGATCATGACGGTTGGTTTGCCGGGTTTACCACCAAGCTTGTTTGCGTCGTGTGGGTCGGCTTTGACGACAACTCGCCACTGGACCTGGAAGGAGCACAATCGGCTCTCCCCATTTGGACGGAGTTCATGAAGCGAGCCCACAACCACCGGGAGTACCGCGGAGTAAGTTACTTCAATGCGCCCGACGGAATTGTCAGCGTTAGTTTAGATCCGGCCTCTGGCCAACTGTCCACCGAAGGTTGCCCCACGAAAATTACCGAAGTGTTTATCACCGGTTCGCAGCCTCTGGAAACATGCGCTCTACACGGCGGCACGCGCGCCGTGGCGCAGGTAACCGGGTGGGATACGCCAGATCCGCAACAACCCAAAGTGGCCGATGACGCACCCGCGCAGCCCTCGCGAAGAGTGGTTAAAGTGAAGCCACCCTCCGAAACCGCGGAAAAAGTTCCTCAACAGGAAACGCAACCCACACCCGAGCCGAAGAAGGGCTTCTTCGGACGCATCAAGGATTGGATAAAGTAAGATCCGTTCCGGCCCTCAGTGATGGGCAAAGCAGGGGCGCCCCATTCCTTTTTCCATTTGGAGCTAGAATGAAGCTAACAGGAGTAGCGCGCCATATGACCCTTCGCACCCTTGCTTCTTCTTTTTTCGTTACTATTTCCACAATTGCAGTTGGCAACGATCCTGGCCCCAAATCGCAGTTAACTCCGGAAATGCGAGGCGACATCCTCATGGCCCGCAAGGAGTACCGCGACGCTATTGAGGTTTACCAGCAAGGCCCCAAGGATTCCGCGATTTTGCTCAATAAAACCGGCATCGCTTACCATCAGCTTACCGATACCAACACGGCGCGGAAATATTATGAACGCGCCGTAAAGGTGAATCCCGAATATTCCGAAGCCGTCAACAACCTGGGCACGGCTTACTACGCGCATAAGAATTACCGCAGGGCCACTACACAGTACTTAAAAGCCCTGCAGTTGAATCCAAATTCCGCATCCGTCTACAGCAATCTTGGCACCGCCTATTTCGCGCGTAAGAAATACGACCAGGCTTTGCAGGCCTACCAAAAAGCTTTGCAGCTGGATCCGGAAGTTTTCGAACACAGAAGCACCGGCGGAGTTTTGTTACTGGAACGATCCGTTACAGAGCGTGCGAAATTTCACTATTACTTGGCGAAAACCTACGCCAAGGCCGGGGCCCTAGAACGCGCCTTGGGCTATATGCGTAAAGCGCTCGAAGAAGGGTTCAAGGAAAAGAACAAGTTTATGGAAGAGCCGGAGTTCGCCGAAATGAGGGAACTGCCCGAGTTTAGACAATTAATGACGATGGAGACGCGTGTCCTTTAGCCTTCTTCATTCCCGAACCGCCGCTCTAGTCTTTGTCGCCGTTCTCACCGCCGCTTGCCGAAGCAATGCACCCTCCGCCATTGAGCGGGTCGGTGTCCTGTACTTCGATAATCTTTCGGGCGATCCTCAATTGGATTGGCTTCAAAACGCTGCCCCGAAATTGTGGAAATCCCAGTTGTCGGGAAGCCGCACAGCTGTTGCCATCGCCTTGGACAGCCCCAGCCAAGTTGGCGCGTTGGATCTTACCCACGTCATCAGTGGCTACTTTTTGACCCATAATGGCCAACTGCGGGCGCATGTGGTCATCACGGACGCCGCTGGCTCCACCACCAAAACGATTGATGCGCGCGCCGCCGATGCAGTCAGCTTGCTGGAACAAGTATCGTCGCAATTCGCGCTTCCCTTGCGCCCACTGCCGTCGAAAAACTTGGAAGCGTTAACCGCCTATGGCTGCGGATTCTCCGCAAAGACGCAAGCGTATGCCCACGCTGAATTCGACAAGGCCGCCAAGGCCGATCCAGCGTTCGGACCGGCTTGGCTGCAATTGATCGAACTACTGCAAAGGGAAGCTAACAAGCAAGGGGTGGCCTCAGCCGCCACTCAGGCTCTTGCTCAGAAGAATTTGCCCGGATTGGAACGCGCCGAAATCCTGCAACTATCTTTACCCGATAGCGCCACCCCTGCCCGGAGACTTGCCACTATGGAAGCGATTGCCAAGGAACTTCCGGCCGATGGCCTGGTGGCCGGCAAAGTCGCCGAATTCGCGGTAGCCACACGAGACTTTCCCAGGGCAATGCAATGGTACAAGATAGCCACGCAATTATTGCCCGATTCTATCTCTTTGTGGAATGCAAGAGGGTACGCCGAAGCATTTGGCGGGGACTTAAACGGCGCGGTGCAAAGCATGCGGCGCTATCAGGCATTGTCGCCCGCCGATAGCAATGCCAATGACTCGCTGGGTGAGGTCTACTATATGTACGGCCGCTTCGCTGACGCCGAGGCTTCTTTTCTCGCCGGTTTCGCCAAGCAACCAAATGCGCTTGGCGGAGCCATGATGCGCAAAGCAGCTTGGGCCCGTCTGCGCTCCGGCGATGTTGCCGGCTCAAAGAAGTTGTTCGATCAATACCTTGAGTTCCGGAAGAAGAATAACGATCCGTTTGCGCCGATTGAGCGCGCTCAATGGGAATATCTAACCGGCGCCCAGGCTGCCGCCAAAGAACACTTGGAAAAATTCGCGAACGAATCGAAACTTCCCAACGCTTGGGCCCAATTAAGCTTCTGGGCGCGATTTGAAGGAGACCAGACGAAAGCCGCGCAACTGGCGCAAAAAGCCGTTTCGGGTCTGGCGAGTTCGCCCCAATTTCGCAACTCCGTGGCGATTGCATACGTACTGGCTCAGCCCAATGCCCCCGCACCCGTTTGGATCCAGCGATTAAACGGATCCCCTGCCGCTTCGATCGGAATGCTCGCATCCGGCGACTACACGGGGGCTGCGCAATTCTTGGAACAAGTGAGAACAAGGATGAACCCATTGCAGGAATATTATTGGCGCGATCTTAACGCCATCGCCTTGTTCAGGGCGGGGAAGAAGGAGGAAGCCAAAACGCTCCTACGCTTCTATTCGTTGCCTGAAACAACGGAGGATTCCTTCATTCTGTGCTTCGCCTTCCCCGCCGATCAAGAAATTCGCCGCCAGTTAGCCAAGTAGCCAGCCAGTTGTATTCACAGCACTATTCCGCCAACGCAAACGTAAACAACGAAGTCCCAGCCGCGACCGAAACATACTGCTTCCCATTCACACTATAAGTAATCGGCGATGCAATCACCTGCCCACCCAAATACTTCGACCACAACAGCTTCCCCGTCTTCGCTTCCAAGGCAAAAAAGTGCCCTTCCCGATTCCCGGAAAACAGCAGGTCGCTTGCAGTCGTCAACAACCCGCTTTCACTCATATCCCGCATCGGATAATCCCAAACTCTGTTGCCTGTCGCCGGATCCAGCGCGCGCACAGCCGCATAGCCGTGCTCCTTGCCACGCGTCAGAATACTCTCGCGATTGGTAGGCGGCGTCGGAGCCTTCACGCCGCCACCCGCAAACCATTTGCCTTGCTCGTACTCCTGATCCCACGCAAAATAAGTGCCATGGTAATCGTCCCAGGCGGTCACATAGAACAATCCGGTTCGCGGACTAAACGATGGGGCATACCAATTCGTGCCGCCTTGCACTCCCGGCCAAACTTGCGAGCCTTGCCGGTTCGGTTCCTTTCCTGGAATCTTCAATGGCCTGCCCCTATCGTCCAACCCCGATGCCCAGGTTTGCTTCACGAATTGTTTCCCCGATAAAAATTCCCCCGTCGCCCGGTCCAGCGTGTAGAAAAACCCATTGCGATTCGCCCACAACATGGTCTTCCGCATCTTTCCACGTACGTTTATATCGGCCAGCACAGGCACCTGCACCGCGTCCCAATCCCATCCATCGTGAGGCGTGAATTGGAAGTGCCACTTCAGCTTGCCCGTGTCCGCATCGAGAGCCACCACGCTATCGGTGTATAGATTATCGCCGGGCCGCGACGTGGGGTTCCAATCAGGTCCGGGATTTCCCGTTCCCCAATAGGTAAGGTTCAATTCCGGATCGTAAGATCCAGTTACCCAAATCGATCCTCCGCCATGTTTCCAGGAATTGCCACCCCAGCTTTCGTTGCCTGGCTCGCCCGGCTCCGGAATCACTTTAAAGCGCCACTGTTCCTTGCCGGTCTTCGCGTCAAAAGCGGCAATAAACCCGCGGATGCCCAACTCGCCACCCGCCACGCCAACAATCACTTTGTCCTTCAGCACCAGCGGGGCATGGGTTATTGAATAACCTTGCGTATGATCAAACACCTGCGTCTCCCACTTCTTCCGCCCGGTCTTTGCGTCCAGCGCCAGCAGCTTTGCATCATGCGTGCCATGGAAAATCACGCCATCTAAAATCGCCACCCCACGGTTCACTTTCCCGCAACAAGGGTAAGTCACATCCGGTAGCTTATGCTCGTAGATCCAGAATGGCCGCCCATTCGTAGGATCCAACGCAATCACGTTGTTCGGAGCTTCCGTCAAATACATCACGCCGTCAACCACCAGCGGCGTGCTCTCAAACTTTTCCAGCGAACGCGCCTGAAATACCCACTCCATGCCAAGTCTCTTCACGTTCCCTGTGTGGATCTGATTCAAGCCGCTGTAATGATGGCTCGCATATCCACCGTTATAAGTCAGCCAGTTTTGCGGCTCGCGGGCCGCTTCAAGCAGCCGCGTGTAACTCACTTGCGCAGAAGCGCACCCGGCCAACGCCGCAAAAAGGAAAACCCGTTTCATCGAACACCCCGCGTCACTAAATAAGCCAGCAAATCGTCGATCTCCGCTCCACTCAGCTTATCTTTAACCGAAGGCATCGGCGAAGTTCGATCCAGTTCAAAAATCGCCAACTGCGACCGAAGTATGGAACGCAAATTTCCACCTCCATCGCGAAACTGAATCGAATAGGTGTCTTCATTCAACCGCAGCCCGGCAATCGACCGCCCGTCCTTTGTCTTCGCCTTAAACCGCCAATACTGCGAAGGAACATCGGCCTGCGGATTCACAATCGACTCTCGAATCTCCGCCGCGGTACGCTTCGCGCCAATACCATCTAAATCAGGCGCGGAACTCTCATGGCAGCCGGCGCATTTTTGCGCGGCAAATACCATCTCGCCTCGCCTCGCATCCCCCGTTCCACCTTGGTTCCGCCGCCCGATACTCAACGACCGAATATAAGCCACCACCTGCCATGCTGGCCCCGGGTTCAATGGAAATGCCGGCATCACGGTCCCCGGCACGCCCTTGTTTATGATTTGGAACAGCCCCTCATCCGACGAAGTGCGCTTGAAAGTGCCTGTGCTCAAATCAGGGCCGGCGTTGCCACCGTGCCCGTCGCGACCATGGCAGGATGCACACTGTGATTGAAACGTTCGTTCGCCCCTGGCAATATCGGCTTCGGAATTAAACGGATTCACAAGCGTGGAAGTGCTCTCTTGCCCCAGCACCATCGTCATCGGAAGTAACAGGAATAACGCGCGGATGTTCATAGGTTGGTC
The DNA here is from genome assembly GCA_043785065.1 of Bryobacterales bacterium. GTDB lineage: Bacteria > Acidobacteriota > Terriglobia > Bryobacterales > Bryobacteraceae > JANXSF01. The sequence goes on from JAYVXT010000830.1 coordinate 6,454, forward strand.
TGCAAGACGAATTATATCCACCTTCGCGCACTACCCGTCAAACATTTCTTGGCGGACTTTTTCCGGCATCCTCGCTCTCTGATTTGAAAGTGACAGAACCCCTAAAATGCTGGTCTTCTACTTAGTAATTGTTCCGCTCATAGTTCCGCTTGGCGCTGCTTTATTCTGTTGGCTTTGCGACCGCATTACAAATCTATTTTGCAAAAACCAACCAAACGCTTCACGCTTCGCCGACCATGTCTAAAACTGAGGGAGGGCGCCTCGACCGGATCAAGCGGCACCCTCTTAGAAATGATAAAGTCAAGCTAACTTGATCCGCATGAAAATAAATACAATCGATTTACGAGCACTGTTCTTGCTGCCGATTTTAACCCTCGATGCCTTCGCGCAAGGAAAACTGGCGCCCCCTCCGTCCCCAATAAATCTACCCAAGCCGGCCCCAGCCACCGGCGCTCCCTATGCCCCGCAACCCATCCTGCCCGGCGGAGTTGTGGTCCCCCTCTATCCTCCAGGCTCGCCCTTCCTCAAGATGAACAAAATCCATGAACCCGAAGTTTACAATATGAGCCAGGCCGTGCCGGGCCGTATCTCCAGCATCATCGGCATTCATAATCCATCCATCGAATGGCATCCTGTGGACCGTGGCTTGAATACAGGCGCGGTGATGATCCTGGCAGCCGGCGGTGGACACAACACACTTAATGTTGGCGGAGAATCAGCCGACTTCGTACCGTTTTTCTATAACTACGGCGTCAACACCGTCATTCTCCGCAACCGCCTCCGCAAGGACGGCTACAATCCTCAGGTCGATGCCATCAACGACGCGCTTCAAGCCATCCGCCTGGTCCGCGCCTACGCTAAGGAATGGAACATCGACCCCAATAAGATCGGGATCATGGGCTTCTCCGCCGGAGCCGAACTGTCCTCACCCGCCGCCGTTCTGTTTGAAGATTTCGACAAGAAGAATAGCGACCCCAGCGACCCACTGGCCGGCATCACCTCCCGCCCCGACTTCGTTGGCATTATCTATCCCGGCCCCACGCCCTTCGCCCGCAACCGTACCGCTCCGCCGATCCCCCGCAATGCGCCGCCGGCGTTCATTGCCACCGCCGGCGCGGGCGACCGCGGCCACGCCATCTGGGCCATGGATTATTTCAGCGCGATGCTTGCCGCGGGAATCCCCAACAACGAAATGCATATCTATGGAAACGGCCGCCACCCAGGAGATGCATTACCCGACGGCAGCCGCATGAGCGGAGGCTTAACTGATCGCAGCAACATGCCTTTTGGCACTTGGCAATACCGTTTCATCGACTGGTTCCGCGATCTTGGTTTTCTGCAAAAGCCCGGTATGGAAACGAAAGCATCCCAAGATATTAAGCGGTTCCTAACGCAACCCCCACCGGCAACAAAATAAGGGAATGCAAGTATGCGGTAGGGCGGACCCCCCTGGTCCGCGGCCTACACCCCCCGGTCGGCCTTTCCCACGCTGGAACATGCTTCAAAACTTTGACGGCCATCCCCACCATCACGTATCCTAGTCAAACTAGAAAAAGAAAACTAGACAAGAAAAAGGAGCACCACCCAAACCATGTCAACCCCCGTATCCGGCGCCGAATTCAAAGCCCAACTCCGCGCCGGCTCTCCCAAGATGGGACTTTTCGTAAACTCCCACAGCCCCACCGTTGCCGAACAGCTAGCCCACAGCGGTTACGACTGGCTCCTGGTCGATACCCAGCACGGTCCCATGGGTTACGAAAAACTTTCCGCCATGCTCTGCGCCATCACCAGCGGAGGCGCCAAATCCATGGTGCGCGTGGCCGGCTATAGCGACCGCGCTGGTATCCAACAAGCCCTCGACCTCGGCGCCGACGGCATTCTGGTGCCCTACATCAATACCGCCGAAGAAGCCCGTCAAGCCGTAAACTGCGCTTTGTATCCAACCACCGGGACGCGCTCGGTCTATTTCCCACAGCGCTGCACCAACAAGGCCGGACTGCTTGGTTACGTCGGCAATTCCAACAAGAACGTAATCATCGCCCTGCAAGTGGAAACGGCCGATTGCATCAAGAACATGACCGAAATCGCCGCTGTGCCGGGTGTCGATATGTTGTTCCTCGGTCAGAACGATCTTTGTATGTCGATGGGCCTTTTTGAGACCTACGAATTCCCGCTGATGTACACGTCGCCGGAGCTAGGAGCGGCTACGGATAAGCTGATCGCCGAAGCGAAGAAGCACAACATCATTCTAGGCGTGTTCCTATTCGGCACCGCGCGAGTGGGCGAATTCCTCGACAAGGGATTCACGTTTATTAGCGTGGGGAATGATTTGCATCATGTTTTGACGCAGGCCACGGCGTATGTGAAGGATATGGAAGAGATCGCGAAAGGGAAGGGCAAAGAGTGGGTGCGCCGGGCGACGTCGTTGATGTAACTTCAATTTGTTCCAGCGATTGTCTCGGTTTTGACTTCGACAAGAAACCATCAGGAACAGTAGTTATTCGCCTGTGGCCCATGAGGACCTAGAACTGGAACAGAATATGATTAGAGCGGGAATTATTAGAATATTGAGTGGGAAAAGTGCCAAGGTTTAACATGGTCGAGCATGTTAACGGCCTTGGTTATCTTCAAGAATCTGGTATTGGCAAGAAAGAATTCAAAATTAAGTATTTTGTGGATTAGCTATGAAGTCATCCCGATCAAAAATGGAAGGTTTTGCCGTCTGCCTACAAAACGCCGGCTTCGAAGTTTCGCTTGAAGTTCGAAAACTATATCCAGTGCTGAACGATCCAGATGCCGAAGCGCAGAATTTCATCCGTGTTATCGACGAATCGGGCGAGGACTATGTCTACCCTACAAAGCTGTTCCAGCGGCTCACTTTGCCTAGCGAAGTGCAACGCGCACTGCGCCTTGCATGATAGTTTCCGCAGCCCGAGTCCATTGGAATACAGTCGGCTGATTTTGGATCGTCCATAATTGTTCTCCCATTTTAAGAATCAAATCAGGCGAACCCTACCAGATCGCAGCCATTGTGGATGACCGTATTCGACCATCCCTGCTCTAAACCGGCACACTGTGCAATATCGCCGGAGCCGTAAATCTAGATCGCTTATAACCTTCTAGGATTTAAATTTTTTCGAGTGATCCCGATCAGTAGGCCGATCACCATCGTTAACAGAGTGCTTGGTTCTGGAGTAGGCGTCGGTGGATCGAAAGTCCAAGGTATTTGTGTGCCTGACCCGCCGTAGGAGTACCCGTTCAGAGAGGCATAAGTAAATGCGGAATCCGAGTTCAAACTTCCAGACACGCTGGCGTCGGTGGCGCTTACGACATCCCGGAAGTCGCTGAAAGCTGAAGCTCTTAGATTCAAGCCGACCGAAAGAGGAGTCGCAGTGGGAATCGGGATGGAGCCACAGAAGAAACAGCCATAACACTATAGCAGCCTTGCTCCCCAATGGAAAATTGAGCAGAAGCAGAGCCTGACGGTGCCTTGCTTCCCTGTGCGCTGCAAGTACCAGTTACCGGCGATCCGCTGAAGACAATCAACGTATCGGCAAGACTAAAAGAACCTGTGGCAGAAGCATTATTTCCACAACCAATAAGAGGTCCTGTACAAAACTCAATCACCGAAAACGCACTAATCGAAACGTGGGTTGGAGAGACAAAGTTTACAAATAAACTTGCACGACCTGTGCCAA
>JAYVXT010000831.1:0-10129 GCA_043785065.1 Bryobacterales bacterium
TACGACGGCGACGCTGACCCAAGTGAATGTAGTTTTTACGGCGAAGACTAGCAAGAACGGCGCGCTGGCCAAATAGAATACGGCCATCAGTAGTAGCCGCATTGCCTCAGACCGCTTCGCTACCGCATCAGACCACGCGCTGCCGCCAAGCACGGCCAGCATTGCCGCCGCTTGCAGCAATGCTGTGCCAGAGAAGCCGGCCGCAGTCAAACTCATGTGGAACGTTTCCGAAAAATAAAGAGGCATCCAGTTGTAGAACATCCAAGTGCCCACTGACACCAGCATCGCTTCAAGCAGGATCAGTTGATACAGGGGCCGGCTGAGTAGGCGTTTGATTTGCGACGGCGCGTCCACCTTTGGGGCCGCATGTGGTTCGGCTACATCCTCCAAGAACACGGCGCAAATTGTGGAAAGCAGTAAGCCTGCCGCGCCCAGAACGAAGAATGGTTGCCGCCATCCGCCATGCTGGCCCAGATACCCGGCTAAGCTTCCGCCCGCTATTAAGCCAAGTTGTAATCCGGCCAAATGTAAGCCCAGCGCGCGGCCACGAGTAAGGGGGCCATGATGATCGGCGATCAAGCCCACGGCGGCGGGCAAATAGGCGCATTCCGACAAACCGAGGACAACGCGAATCGTCAAAAGCTGGGTGGCCGATTGAGCAAAGCCAGTTGCCAGAGTGGCGAGGCTCCAAGCCGCCAAGCTGCCGGCGATCAACTTGCGGCGGGAAAAGCGGTCGGCCAGCATTCCAGCAAATGGAGAACCTAAGGCATAACTCCAGAGGAAAAACGAACCTAATTCGCCGAGTTGCACATCGGTCATTCCGAATTCAGTTTGGAGCAGAGGGAAGACGGAGGAGATGGCGGTGCGGTCGCCATAGTTAAGGCCGGCGCAAAAGAATAGAAGCGCAACCGTTAACCAAGGGCGACGCGCGGCATCAGGCATTCTTGCAGCGCTCGCGAAGATGGAACAGGGTGGCTTTCAACCCATGGGCGCCATCCCACAGCAGATTGCCGTAGTTAATGAAGCGATAGCCTTGCTTGAATGCTCTGTAGGAAGCTTCAATGCCGCCGACGGAGATGCCCGCGGCTTTGCCGTGCTTTGCAACGCGGGCGGGAAATTCGGCCAGGAAATTTTGCACGACAGGGTGGGAGGTATCGCCAATGTGGCCGAGTGAAGCGGCCAAATCAGCCGGTCCGGCGAAGACGACATCCACACCGGGTGTTGCAGCGATGGCTTCCACCTGATCGAGCGCCTCAAGCGATTCCACCTGAGCCACCACCATAATCTCGTCATTGGCGGCGGGCAAATAATCTTTCCAATCGACGCCGTTATAAAAGGTCCACATGGGCGAAACGCCGCGGGTACCGAGGGGCGGGTATTTAGCGTACTTTACGGCAAGCGCGGCCTGGGCGGCGTTGTCTATTTGCGGCAGCATCACAGCCATGGCGCCAACATCGAGCGCCTTTTTGATTAGGCCTTGATCAAGGTGTGAGACGCGAATCATCGGCATCACACCCTTTGAACGGATGATGGCCGGCGTCAATTCCAGCGCCTCCATGCCGAAGCTTGCATGCTCGGTGTCGATCCAAAGAAAATCGGCGCCAGAGTCCAACGTCAACTGAATGGCCAACGGGTGCGGCAATACGGGTGCGGCTCCCCAGACCACTTCGCCGCGAGATAGTTTTTGCTTCAAGGAATTTTCAAACACCAGCCACCAGCCCCATTGCGCCTTGCAGCGCGGTGAATTCGGAAGTAATGTCTATGACGGCGGAATCAGCCTGCGCTTTTTCGGAAGCGTAGGCGCCGGAAGCGATCCAGGAACCGTCGGCGTTTTGCAATGCGGCCAAGCCGTCAATCACCGCGCGAGTCAAGGCCACATCCTCAGGACGATGCGTTAGACGATAAGTGCAAGCGGCCCCCCAGCCAATCTTGCCGCTTTGGGGAGTGCTGTAGCGGTCGGCAAAGCAATGTTCGCTGGCGTGCAGAAACGCGCGGGCTAAGGCAAGCCATTTGCGATTACCGGTGGCGGCGGACAGAGAGGAAAGCAGCGCGGCGCTGATGCCGTATTGAAAGTAATATTGGCGGGGTTTGGAGGCGTCGATGAAATGGCCGGGGGCGGATTCCGCATCGAAGCTGGTGACAATCCCATTGTTCCAGGAAGTGTACAGGCCGATGTTCAAATCGGGCTGCGCGAGGAAAAGAGTTTCCAGCCAACCGGCGGCGGCTTCGGCGCGGGGGAGGTCACCGGCCCACAGGCACGCGAGGCCCGCCATGCTGGTGGTCATGATTTCCTGGGTGGTGCGATTTTGATCGGCGAAGAAACCGCCGGTGAGCGGATCGTGAAAAGTGGAGATGAAGCCGGCGAGGGAGCGGACAAGCTCGAAGCGGCCACGCATCATGGCGGCGCAGCAGATCCAGGAATGCGGGTAGATGCGGTAGATTTTGTACCATGGCACGCCGGCGCCATCAAGATCGCCATCGGACTTAAGCAGGTGGGCCGAGATGTAATCGAGCAGGAGTTCCGCTTCACGAACGTGACCGCTGAGGACAAATGCGGCGGGCGTCTTGTAGTAAGCGCGAAGGTCCGTGCCGCCTTCAAAGGAGCCGTCGGATTTGAGATGCGAGAGAAGCCATTGGGCTCCGCGCGCGGAGGATTCGGATGCTTTTTGGCGTGCTTCCATGATGATGAGCCAGCATATCATTCTTGCAAGAGAATAAGGCGGCCCGGAGTTGGTGCGTGCTCGGCTGGAAGCCGAACGATCCTCCGATTTTCATCGGGGCTAGTCAGGCTGCTCGAGTCTGAAATAATAAAAGCATGCGTGAAGTTCGTGTTGGAATAATAGGCCTTGGGAATGTTGGGCAAGGCACAATGACAATCTTGGCGGAAACAGCCCAACAGATTGAACAGAAATTAGGCTTTCCTCTGCGCGTGAAAGCCATTTGCAGCAGGGGAGTGGATAAGGTTTCCGTGCCCGCCGGATTAGGCGACGTTGTTCGCACTACCGATTGGCGAGAAGTAGTTTCGCACGCCGAAGTGGACATTGTGGCCGAATTGGTTGGCGGCGCGGGCGTTGCCCGGCAGATTGTGGAAACAGCTCTTGATCAAGGCAAGAGCGTGGTGACCGCGAATAAAGAAATGATGGCGGCGATTGGCGGCGAACTGTGGGAGCGGGCCATTGCGAAAGGTTCAAACCTGGCGATGGAAGCGAGCGTGGCCGGCGGCATTCCCATACATGCCGTGCTGCGCGAAGGCATTTCCGGCGACCGCATAGCGGCGCTTTATGGCATCTTGAACGGAACCAGTAACTATATTCTGACGGAGATCGAAAAGAACGGCTCGGCCTTTGCTGACGTTTTAGCCGACGCGCAAAAACTGGGCTATGCGGAAGCCGATCCGACGGCTGACGTTGACGGCTTCGATGCGCGCAGCAAGCTGGCCATTTTATCGGCCCTGGCCTTCGGTATGAAGATTACCGCGGCGGATATCTTCACCGAAGGAATTCGACGAATCTCGCCGATTGATTTTCAATATGCGCACCGGCTGGGCCATACGATTCGTTTGATTTGCGCAGGGCGGCAGACTAAAGAAGGACTGTTCCTTTCGGTGCGGCCCGCGCTGATTCCGCAGTCGACGATTCTGGCCAACGTGCAGGGCGCTTATAACGCGGTTTGGGTTCGTGGCGTTTATGGCGAAGATACCTTCTACTATGGGCGCGGCGCCGGCCCCAGGCCTACTGGCGTTGCAGTGGTCAGTGACTTGATGCGGGTGGCGCGCGAAATTGTTAGCGGTTCGCCTGAACGTGTGTCACCCTTCGCGCATGAAAGGCTGGGGGAATTTCAGCCGATCTCAGTGTTGAAACAAAAACGTGCTTATTATTTGCGTTTCAAAGTGGAGGACAGGCCGGGGATCATTGCTTCCTTGGCTTCGATCTTGGCGCAGAAAAATATCAGCTTGGATGCCGTGCTGCAGTTGCCCAGCGATACCAAGAGCGACTTACCCTTCGTGATCACCGTTGAGCCTAGCACGGAAGGCGCTGTACAAGAAGCAGTGGCGGCGATGGCCAAGTTGGATTTCATGGTGGAGCCGCCGCTGGCGCTGCCGATGGAGACATCCTTATGAGAGTTTTAATTGGGTTTGTGTTTTCCAGCATGGCGATGTTTGGCCAGGCGGCGGCGGAAGCGAACCTTGGGTATAAGACGCCTGAAGCCCGCGCAAACGTTGCTAAAACTTTGAGTGATGAGCATCGCGATTCGCGGCAGCGCCCGAAGGCGTTGGTTGAAGCCCTTGGCGTTAAACCTGGAATGAAGGTGGCCGACATTGGAACGGGCGTTGGGTACATGCTGCCGTTCTTTTCAGAGGAGGTAGGCGCGAGCGGCAAAGTGGTTGCCGAGGATATCTTCCCCGATTTTCTGGCGCAAGCGAAGGCCTATGCCGCGACGAAAAAGATGGCCAACGTGGAGTTCACGCTGGGTAGCGAGAAAGACCCAAAGCTGAAGACCAACAGCCTTGACCTTGTGTTGGTGCTGGACGTTTACCACCACTTCGACTATCCAGTGGATATGCTAAGCGCCATGCACAAAGCGCTGAAGGCCGACGGCCGCCTGGCAATTTGCGAATGCTACAAGCGCGTGGGGGCGATGGGCGACCCAACGTCGGACCGCGCGGTGAAGCATATACGATTGGACGAATCCGATGCGATTCGCGAGATCGAAGCCAATGGATTCAAGCTGGTGAAGTCGGAAGAGTTTAATCCGAAGTCTCAATACTTGGCTGTTTTTGAAAGAAATAACGCATGAATCGCCGACAATTTGGATTGCTACCTTTCGCCGGTTTCCTTGGCCAAGCCCCGAAACCCTTGGCGCGTCCCAGCGCCGATCAACTCGCTTGGCAGGATATGGAAATGGCGATGTTTGTCCACTTCGCGCCCAATACCTGGCAGGATCGGGAGTACGACGATTTGTCGACTCCACTCGATAAGATTCAGCCGGTGAAGTTGGATACGGACCAGTGGGTGAGCGTTGCAAAATCGATGGGGGCCAAGCAAATCGTGTTCGTCGCCAAGCATGCCGGCGGTTTTTGCTGGTGGCAAACCGAGACCACCAGGTACGGGGCGAAAGATCTGGCGTGGCGCGGCGGCAAGGCGGATTTGATGGCGGACCTTGCCAAGTCAGCTAAGCGCGCCGGGCTGAAGATGGGCGTGTATTTGAGTCCGCAGGATAAGTCGCTGGAAATCGGCGTGGGCGGCAAGGCGGCGACGCCCGAGGCACAAACAAAGTACGACGCCATCTTCCGCCAACAGTTGACCGAACTGCTCAGCCGCTACGGCGAGATGAATGAAGTTTGGTTTGACGGTTCAAGCGCCGTGGACGTGGGCGACATCTTGAAGAAGCATGCCCCGCATGCGATGGTGTTTCAAAGTAAGTACTGCACCATTCGCTGGGTGGGCAACGAGCAGGGCTATGCGCCGGATCCGGGATGGAACTCCGTATCGGCGGCGGCGGCGGCAAGCGGCGTGGCCACAGGCAAGGATGGCAACCTCGACGGCGCTATTTGGTTGCCAAATGAGTGCGACGCGCGTATGCGGCGGGAATGGTTTTGGAACACGAAGAATGCCGAGTCGCTGAAGAGTGTCGACCAGTTGATGCTGATGTACTACCGGTCGGTTGGGCATGGGTCGCTGCTGCTGTTGAATCATACGCCGGACACGACCGGGGCGATTCCTGAGCCGGATGCTAAGCGCGCTTCGGAGTTCGGCGAGGAAATTCGCAGGCGGTTTGATGAGCCCGTGGCAGAAACAAAAGGCGCGGGGAAAATTCTTGAATTGCGCTTACCGAAGGCGGCGAAGATCGACCACGTGGTGCTGATGGAAGACATCCGCAGTGGCGAGCGAATCCGCAAGTACATGGTAGAGGGGCTTACTGAGGCGGGATGGAAGCCGCTGAGCCATGGCACAGGGGTTGGGCATAAAAAGATTGATCCTTTTCCGGCGAAGGAGTTGTTTCGTGTTCGTCTACGCGTGCAGGAGGCTTCGGGCGATCCGATATTGAAGAATTTTTCCGCGCATGCGGTGGGCAAGGGCGAGGGACTTGCGTCGATCAACACATTTGAAACGCACATACTTCGGACGTGGGATTCAAAGTCGGTGAAGACGGGCGAGGACAGTTGGGACATGGATGTTTCGGCGATTGCCGAGACTGCGGGCCAGTATGAAGTGGAGTTCCTTTCCTATGGCGGCGAGCACCAGTTGAGCGTGGATAGTTTGACGCTGCTGCATGGCGCAACGGATTCTCCTGAGTTTGTAAGACGCATTGGAAGGTCGAACCAATTTCGGGTGACGATTACGGGGGTTGGGGAGCGCTTGAAACTGCGCGCGAAGGTTACGGGGAGTGGACCGGACACGTCTGGGCAGGTGATGCTCCGGCAGTTGGAGTAAAGGGCAAACTATTCCACCTGGCGGAGGTTAATTCAGTCTGCGTGTGCGCATCTCCGGTAATTATGGAATTGAGCATCGTGAGCAATCCATAGACTTGAGTCAGCCGGTCAAAGTTGTCTCTCAGTGTGGGGAAGCCGTAGGAAGCTGTATGGGAAACTTGCGGCAAAGGACTTATAGGTAGTAGACTACTCAACACCTCCAGGAGTTCCTTATGCAGACCAACAAACACGTCTTTGCCGCATGTGCCTCGATTGCCTTTCTTAGCTTCGCGCCGATGAACTGGTCGCAGGAATCTCGCGGGACGGTCCTAGGACGCGTCACCGACGGGTCCGGCGCGGTTATCGCCGGCGCCTCACTTGAAATCTCCAACCAAGCTACCGGTGTGGTTTTGAAAGGCCGGACGAATGGAGAAGGGAACTACTTCTTCTCGTTCCTCAATCCGGGAATTTATCGGATCGCGGCGGAGCACGCGGGCTTCAAGCGCACGGTGCGCGATGGGATCGAAGTGAATGTCAACGCCCGTCTGGAACTGAACATGACACTTGAAGTCGGGGCTGTTGCCGACACGCTGACCGTCACGGGGGAGGCGCCGCTGCTGGACACAACGAACGCCTCGTTGGGACGCGTAATCGATTCCAAGGAGACACGGGAATTGCCGCTGAATCATGGAAACCCTTTCAACTTGATTCGGCTTAGCGGCGGGGTAAATTTCACCGACCAAGCGATTAAAGACCAGCCTTGGCAGACGCTGAATACGAATTACGCGATGGCGGGGTCGCGGGCCGGCAAAACCGAGTTTACGCTGGACGGAGCATCGAACACGCTACACGACCAGGCGCGCGGTTCGGTTGCGGCGGCTTGGACTCCGTCGTCGGACACTGTGGCGGAGTTCAAGATTCAAACCGCAACGTTCGATGTGACCACGGGACAGACCGAGGGCGGCGTGGTGAACATCAGCTTAAAATCGGGCACCAATAAGCTGCATGGGTCGGGTTACTGGGGAAAACAAACGCCATCCATGAACGCCAACCTTTGGTTCTCTAATGCCAACAGGCAGGCTCGCGGCGATTTCAAATACAATCGCATCGGCGGTATGTTGAACGGGCCAGTGGTGATTCCGAAGTTGTATAACGGCAAGAGCAAGACCTTCTTCCTTTTTTCGTATGAGTGGATCAAGTCCGTGACAGCTAATGGGAGCGTGGTGACTGTCCCCACCGCCGATCAAAGAAACGGCGATTTCTCGAAGCTGCTGGCTGTGAGCAGCGCTTACCAGATTTACGATCCCAACACGCGAACGCCGGCGGCCAACGGGCGCTTTCAAAATCAGCCCATCCCAGGAAATATCATTCCACCCAGCCGTATTAGCCCTATCGCGAAATCTATCTTGGGTTACTATCCCTTACCGGAGCAAATCGGTACGGCTGATTTCGGCAACAACTTGGATCGTTCGAATTGGCGCAGCCTGATCCCCTATCGCGCTCATCTCTACAAATTCGATCATGTTGTGAGCGACAAGAACCGCTTGATGTTCCGCACGAACTTCCGGTACCACAACATTGTCGACACGGACTTTTTCGGTTTCAGCAATCCTTCCCTTGGCACCTTCTTCTGGAATGAATCGGCCAGCTTCGCCTTCGACGATGTTCACGCCTTCAGCCCGACATTTGTAATGGACGTGAAGGTAAGCACCAGCCGTTTTGTGCGCGCGCAGGATACACAAACGAGGGAAACATTCAACATCACAAGCCTTGGCCTTCCGGCTTCGCTGCAAAACGCCATCGACCCTGCATTCCGGCGCTTTCCGTCGGTGACAATTGCGGGTATAACCTCGCTTGGGCCGCGCACCTTTCTTTATAAGGGCACGGAAACGCGGGTGGCCGGGGTTTCGTTCGACAAGATCGTAGGCCAACACGGATTCAAATTCGGCACAGAGGTCCGGCAGTATCCGGTGAATCAGCTTGCGGCCAGCGCCACCACCGGGACGCAGTTAGTTTTTAATGCCGACTTCACGCGCGGTCCGCTAGACAACTCTCCGGCCTCATTACGTGGTCAAGGATTGGCGTCGCTATTGTTGGGTCAACCAACCGCCGGAACTATAACATTGCCCTTCGCAACCAATTTCGCGGAAAGCTCTAAAGTATGGTCCGGATACCTTCAGGACGATTGGAAGCTTACACGCAAGCTGACACTAACCGCAGGGCTGCGGTATGAGATTGAGACCGCGCTGAACGAACGTTACAATCGCACAGCGCGGGGTTTCGATATTACGGCGCAACAGCCGTTCGAAGCTGTTGCGTTGGCCAATTATGCGAAGAACCCCACGCCGGAATTACCGCCGGGCCAATGGTCGGTGAAAGGCGGATTAAACTTCGCGGGCGCGGGTGGACAACCGAAGGGTCTCTACAATCTGGATAAGAACAACTTCATGCCGCGAGTGGGTATCGCCTATAACCCCACGCCGAAAACGGTAATCCGCGGCGGCTTCGGCATGTATTATGGTTCGCTTGGCACTCGCTTGGCCGACGTGGTGCAGAACGCCGGGTTCAGCAGGTCAACCAGCCTTGTGCCTTCGACGGATGGCGGCGTGACATTTTCCGGAACCTTGGCCAATCCTTTCCCGAATGGATTTCTGCCGGCCACCGGCGCGACCGACGGAGCGGTTACCAACGTAGGCAACCCGGTCAGTTTCTTCAACCCGAATCCGAAGGCTGCGCGCCTGCACAAGTACCAGATTGATATTCAGCGCGAATTGCCTGGCCGGATGGTTTTTGAAGTTGGTTACTCCGGTGCGCGGAATCGCGATCTGGAAGTCACGCGCCAGTTGAGCGCATTCCCGAATCAATACCTCAGCACCAGCCCGGCACGCGATCAGAATACAATCAACTACCTGACGGCTAACCTGCCAAGCCCGTTCGCCAACATTGGGCAATTCAACGGAACCACACTGGCTGGGAACCTCCTGCCGCGCACCGCGCTGCTTGCGCCTTATCCGCAATTCAACGGCGTGAACTACTTCACCTACGGCGGCAAGAGTTGGTATGACGCGATGAACGTGCGCCTCGAAAAACGCTTTGCCCATGGCTACACAGTTGTAACGAACTACACGTATTCGAAGTTTTTGGAATCAACAACACTATTGAACCCCGGCGACAAGGATCCATCCAAGGTGATTTCGGATCAGGATTTCCCGCATCACTTCACAGTGACGTCAATTATGGAATTGCCTTTCGGACGCGGGCGAAAGTTCCTTGGCACGGCGCCGCGAGGAGTGAATGCAGTGTTGGGCGGCTGGCAGATTTCCCCGGTTTATACCTACCAGAGTGGTCAGGCAATCCCTTTCGGAAACGTGATCATCACCGGGAACCTGCACGATATTCCGCTGGCCTCCGATCAACGTTCGGTGCAGCGCTGGTTCAATACCAGCTTGTTCAATAAGGATAACGCTCAGCAATTGGCGAACAACCTGCGGACAACTTCGCTGCGCTTCAACGGGATTCGCGCCGATGCCTATAACTTCTGGGACATCTCGGCTCTGAAGAATACCAGGCTGACTGAGTCGGTAATGCTGGAGTTCCGATTTGAGGCATTGAACGCTTTAAATCAAGTGAACTTCTCGGCTCCAAATGCGGTTCCCAACAACACGTTGTTCGGGCAGGTAACGGCGCAGCTAAACGTACCGAGGCATATGCAGTTGA
>JAYVXT010000832.1:0-3122 GCA_043785065.1 Bryobacterales bacterium
TTCCCGCCAGTCATAGAACTTGCTGGCGGCCACGTCGAGCCATTCGACAAACCGCCCGGCGCCGATCTCGGTCTTCTCCGACTAGTGCCGGACGAAATCCACGATCTGGTCCCGCGTGTCATGAGGGACCCAGACCCCGGTCAGAGTTCCCCAAGCGTTTTTTTAACGAGATCTGCTCCGCCATCAACTCGGCCTGAACCTCGTCCTTGGTCTGGGTCTTCTTCTCCAGATACGCGACGCGCTCCTGGTCGGCGGAGTGGTTGGGTGGCCTCTTCGGCTGGAAAACAGCCACCCCGTTCTCAAAGAACTTTTTCTGCCAGCGGTAGAACACCGTCGGCTGGAGCCACTATTGGGTTTCGGCGGCGGGTTTTACCTCGCAATCCGTCTCGTCTTACTTAATCCGGTAACGCGAAGCTTAGCATGGCTCCGCCCGAAGGCACGGCAATGTACTGTTTGCCGTTGATCGCATAACTGATAGGCGAAGAAGAAATCGTTCCCCCTGTCTGCATCCGCCAAAGTGGTTTGCCGGTAGCTGATTCAAAGGCGACAATGTTGCCTTCGTTGGTGCCGGCGAAAAGCAGCCCGCTTGATGTGCCTAGCAGTCCGGCAGCCAGGGAGCCCTTAGCTATCTTGTAATCCCAGATGGTCTTGCCGCTTGCGGCGTCTATGGCCTTAATGCCGGACGAATCGTTGTCGTAAGCAGGCACGGCGCGGCCACCCCAATAAGCTTTGCCAGGTTCGTAGTCCACTTTTTCACGGATGAACTTTTGTCCGGCGTCCTTATAGACGACGAACTCCCATCCGAGCTTCGGATCGTAGGATGGAGCCTGCCAGTTGGTTCCACCGACCAGACCGGGAAACACGACGCGGCCCTCCGGGGTGGAGTCCGTATTGGGAATCACCTTTGGCTTACCGCCAGGCTCAAAGCCGCCGTTCCAGGTTTGACGAACGTAGGACTTGCCGAGCAGCAACTTGCCATCGGTGCGGTCGAGGACGTAGAACATGCCGTTGCGGTTGCTCTGGATCAGCAGCTTGCGCATCTTGCCTTCAAACACTTTATCCACAAGAACCAGGTCTTGATTGGCGTCCCAATCGTGACTGTCATTCGGGGTAAATTGATAGTGCCACTTGAGTTTGCCTGTTGCCGCATCGAGCGCGACAACCGAGCAGGAAAACAAGTTGTCTCCTTTGCGGATCTCGCCATCCATGTCCGGGCCGGGATTGCCGGTTGACCAATAGAGAGTATCCGATTCCGGATCATAGCTGCCGGTGAGCCAGGTTGGGGCGCCGCCACGTTTCCAGCTATCGCCAGTCCATGTATCATGTCCAAGTTCGCCGGGGCCTGGCACGGTATCAAAGCGCCACATGCGTTTGCCGGAGGCGGGATCGTAAGCTTCAAGGGAACCCCGGATGCCGTGCTCTCCACCGGCAACTCCGACGATGATTTTGTCTTTCAGCGCAAGCGGCGAAACCGTAACACTGTAGCCCTCCATAGTGTCGGCGACTTGCGTTTCCCAGACCGGCAAACCAGTGCGGGCATCGAGCGCGACCAGTGCGGCATCGAGAGTTCCAAAGAACAAGCGATTGCCTAGCATTGCCACGCCGCGGCTAACGCGGTTGCTTTCAAAGGGGTTCAACTTCTTCTGCTTGCGGACATATTTCCAGATCACCATTCCGGTCTTGGCGTCGATGGCGAACACTTCACCGGGCATGGCCGTGGTATACATGATGCCATCGACAACTAAAGGGGTGGCCTGCAGTAACGCTTCGCCGGGCATTTGCACGGACCACTTGGCCTGCAACGTCTTTACATTTGTTTTGTTGATTTGCGAGAGGGTGGTGAAATGCGTGCTTTGGTAGCTGCCCCAATAAGTGAGCCAATTATGAGGTTCGCCCGCGGAGTTGCGAATGCGGTCATAGGTGAGGCCTCCCGGCAAGGGCGCGAGCGCGGTTTTCGAAAGATCTTGCCCATTGTTGCTCTTTAAGTAGGCAACCAGGTTTTGAATTTCGGATTGAGAGAGCCGCGATGCGAAACTGGGCATCATCGACTTCCCCTCGTAATGAAGATCGGTGAGATCGCTCTTATCCAGCCGGTGCAGCGTTCCCGCCTGATCCATGATGTGGACTGAGAAAGAATCCTCACCCCGTCGCATTCCACGAATGGTTTTGCCCGCCTTGGTTTTGGCAATGGATGCGCCCAGATTCTTGTCGAGGTCTGGCGAGGGAGAAACGTTGGGGTCAAGAATCTTCTTCCGCAGCGTTTCCGCGCCGTTAGCTCCGGCGGTGGATAGATTGGGGGCCATAATGCCGCCGCGGCCGTTGATTGCGTGGCAATTCGCGCAGTTGCCCTTGCCGAAGAAAAGCGATTCGCCGGCGGACTTGTCGCCCGCCACTACTTCATTCAGTTTGACGTTGGAGCCGCTGAGGCTTCGAATGTAAGTGACCAACTGCCAAGTTTGTTCCGTGTTCAGCTTTGAGAACGGGGGCATTTGCGAGCCCGGGATACCGTTGCGGATGTTGATGAACAATTGGCCATCGGCTGCTCCATGGGGGAATTTGCCGGTGGCTAACGCCGGTCCCCGGTCGCCCGCCCCGTTCCCGCCATGACAGGTTTGGCAGGCTGCTTTGTATAATTTTTCTCCGGCGGTGGCGGCTTCGGTGCTCCCGGCAAAAGGATTTTTTTCATTTTGCGGAGTGTGGTCCTGTCCGACAAGGGCAGGCAGGGCAAGGGCAAGAGCCGCTACGGAGCGGGCGAAAGCGTTTCGTTTAACCATTTCTGCCATTATCTTACGAACTGGGGTTGGGCCGTGCGGTGTGCGGGTGAGGTCAAGGTTGCACTTCGCCAAATCGGATTGCAACCGGGGCTGTTGGGGCTCTGAACAATCCCGGATTCCATCGTTGGGGCGCCGGACAAGTCCGGCCATTTAACGTGGTAATCACTTAGATTCGAAGCTGCTTCCGCTACCTGCGCAGTCGGGCCAGGCGGCCCTCCGTTCGCGGTAGGGACAGCGGTTGAACCCACTGCCCCGCACAGACCCGTGCGAGCGCTACTAACGCACACGGTTCTTACCTCGGATATGTTTGGCGTCAAAGCGAACATCAGGATAGGGCTGTAGGATTTG
>JAYVXT010000833.1:0-3121 GCA_043785065.1 Bryobacterales bacterium
ACACCCTGAATACTATGCGCCACAAGAAGCGACCTCCATCGGTCGTTAACACTTCCCGGCTATCGGCGCATTTCTGTCGCAGCGGATGGTTTTTGTTGACGAGAATCGAAACGATATTCGTGTCGAGGAACAGAGCGTTCATCGGTTCGTGTTTTGGGATGCTGGATTCAGGCTGCGCAGCTCACGAATCATATGGTTGAAGGCGTCAACTTCCGTTGGGTCAACTTCGTCAGATGGCTCGAATTCCCACACAGGGGGCTTGAGCCCAGGTATGGAAAGTTTTTGGTCGGGCAAACTTCGCGGATCGACTACCTTCGCCATGAACTTAGTGTAGCGGAAGCGGTGGGCTGCGTCTTCCTGACTCCCACACCATCCCACGCCCACACCCCCGGAAGGGGCATATTTCCATTGACAACTGGCCGACTACCTAAGTAGCCTGAAGTTGTTCGCTCCAAGGAACTCGCATGACACCTAATCCCAGACCCGTTGAAGTTTCGCTCACGCCTCATTTTGAGAAATTTATCAAGCGGAAAATCAGGAGCGGCACTTATACCGATGCCAGCGACGTCGTCCTGGCGGCTCTGCAACGATTGGAACAGGACGAGGCTATCACTACAATGGTGGACGAACCGGAATCGGCGAGCACCAAGGCGAAAGTGCTTCGCGGCCTCGCTGAAATCGAACGGGGCGACTGCATTGAAATTCGTAGTGATGCGGAAATGAAAGCTTTTTTTGAGGACATTATAATTCGTGGACGAGAACGGCTAAAGCGAAAGAAGCTCAGCAAATAGTGAGAGCCACAATCTCACGACGGGCTCAAAAAGACCTTGACAATCTTTGGGCTCGAATTGCGATTGGCAGCAATGAAAGAGTGGCCTCGAATTTTCTCCAGCGCTTTCATGGGGTCTTCGGCATGATCGCTTCAAACCCGAACGCCGGAATCGTCGCGGCGAGCCTTGGGGCGAACTTTCTAAAATTTCCGTTGGCCAATTACCTGATTTATTACAAGCCGAATCGGAGCGGAATTCAGATCACCAGAATTGTTCACGGAAAACGCAGGCGAAAGCTCGCCTTTCACCGGCCAACATAGACCCCTGACCATGCCGACCATGCCACACCGATTTGACACAAAACAAACCAATTCGGTAAGATAAAATGTCTGTAAGTCTCCGAGGAGATCCGTCTGTCTATGAATACCGTAGTTCCGTCCGGCAAGAATATCCCGCGCAATTGGCATGTTATCGACGCCAAGGGCCTGGTCCTTGGCCGCATCGCCAGTAAAGCCGCTTTGTTGTTGATGGGTAAGCACAAACCGATCTACACTCCATACATCGATATGGGCGATCATGTGGTTGTCATCAACGCCGACAAAGTTCGCCTAACAGGCAACAAAGAAGAGCAGAAGCTCTACCGTTACCATTCCGGTTATCCGGGTGGGTTGACGGAGATCACCGCCCGCCGTATGCGTGCAACGCGGCCCGCCAAGATGGTTGAAGAAGCCGTCTCCGGCATGCTGCCGAAGAGCAAGATGGGCAAGCAAATGTACCGTAAGTTGAAGGTTTATGCCGGCGATCAACATCCGCACCAGGCTCAAGGGCCCGTGGCGATGGTTGTCGAAGGATAAGGAATAAGAATGAAAGTGGCAGCGATTACGCAATGGTTAGGGACGGGACGCCGCAAAACGGCTGTGGCCAGGGTTTACCTGCGTCACGGCAAGGGTGGCATTACCGTTAACGGCCGAACCATCGAAAAGTACTTTTCCAATGACACGGCTCTCGCGCTGGTCAAGCAGCCTCTGCTTGCCACCGAGATGGCTGATAAGTTTGATGTGTTGATCGTCGCCGATGGCGGCGGGATTACCGGTCAGGCGGGCGCTGCTCGTCTTGGTATCTCCCGCGCGCTGTGTGCGTTCAACCTCGAACTCCGTGCGAAATTGAAGGGCCTTGGGTATCTTACCCGCGACCCCCGCGCTCACGAGCGCAAAAAGTACGGACAGAAGGGCGCCCGCAAGCGGTTCCAATTCTCCAAACGCTAATTTTCATGGGGCCGGTCCTGGAGTTCCAGAAATGGTTTTCCAGGCCCGGTCCTCTCACTGTATAACCCGGGCTGTTTTCCACGAAAGTAGTTCCCCACTCACAAATTTCGCTTAGGACCGTGTTGTGTGGATCGTGTATTTACCTTGCCTCTAACAAACCCTAGGAGGTTTCTCTCTTGCCGTCGATTTCCATGAAAGAATTGCTCGAAGCAGGCGTTCACTTCGGGCACCAGACCAAGCGCTGGAATCCAAAGATGAAAGAATATATCTTTGGCGAACGTAACGGGATCTACATTGTAGATCTGCAAAAGACACTGAAACTCTTCAAAGACGCCATGCGCTTTGTGGGTGAAATGGCCGCCATGGGCAAAACGGTGCTGTTCGTCGGCACCAAGCGCCAGGCGCAGGAAGCCATTGCTGAAGAAGCCACCCGCTGCGGCATGTATTACGTCAACAATCGTTGGTTGGGTGGATTGCTCACCAACATGACCACCGTTCAAAAATCCATCAAGCGTTTGAAGGAATTGGACGAACTGGCTAACGAACATAACTGGGCTGGCCGCTCTAAGAAAGAAGTCGGCCGTCTGGAGCGCGAACGCAAGCATCTGCAGCAGAATCTGGCCGGCATTCGTGATATGCCTGGGATTCCTGACGTGATGTTTGTGATCGACTCGAACAAAGAAGGCATTGCGGTTCTCGAAGCGCGCAAACTGGGCATCCCGGTTGTGGCCGTTGTCGATACCAACTGCGATCCGGACATGGTCGACCACGTGATTCCAGGCAACGACGACGCTCTGCGCGCCATCCGCCTATTCACCACCAAGATTGCCGATGCCTGCATCGAAGGCAAGGCCTTGGCTACCGAGCAGGATTTTGCGCACTCCGGCGCTCCGCACATCAATGTGGACGAAGAGCCGTCGGGCGATCAGACTTCGGGTGATTACGCCCAGTATCTTGACCCGCAATACGCTGAACAGCTCATGTCGGAGACAATTCCGGACGATGAGCTCACCTCCAACCTGCCGAAGAAGTTGCAGCAGGATCTGGATAAAGACTAGTCGTCTTTTTCGCACTATCGTTGCGGCC
>JAYVXT010000834.1:0-3116 GCA_043785065.1 Bryobacterales bacterium
GTTGTGGGTTCATTTTGATTGTTGCGTTGGGTTAGAGGCCGGCGTCCGCCGCCCAATATCCGCAGAGCTGATTACCTTGCGCCAGCGCGCTTATTGCCGCCAAAACAAAGCCGCGCGCGCCAATCAAGCCGACCGGCGCATTCATCGCCACGTCCACCAGTCCAGTTTCATTGTACCAGGAGCTGTTCGCGTTCGAGCTGGGGTTGAACAAGCTCACCCCAACAGACGCCCCGATCTGGGGGATAGTCACCATGGGCGAAGAGAATTGCACCGATAGCGACGGCATCGCGCCATTGATCGAACTGATGGAGCATAGCACTCCGTTGGTGCTGTTGAGCCCCGAAGCCGGCGCTACACCGGTTGGGAAGTTGGTTTGATAGTAAGGCGCGACGTCCTGCATCACACTGGAAAGACGCGGCGGCGACCAGCCCTGATCTGCACCAACCACTTGAAGTCTGACGTCGGAATAAATGAATTTTCCGCCAACTGTTCCTTGATTTTGCTGAAAAACACCGGCTGCCGTTGTGTAGGTTCCGCTGATCCATTGAGACAGGGTAGGCGCTTGAAGGTTCACACCTGAGCCCTGATCAAATATAACTCGCATTCCTGACGCTGTGGCGACGCCGAAGATAAAATTTATCTGGTCTCCCGGAATTATGAAGGAGAAACACTGTTCGTTGCCGGTCGTGGGGGCGAACACAAACGTTCCAACAAAGACAGTATTGGCGGCCATGTTTCGAATGGCCCACGGGAGCGTGACAGGCGGCGTGGCGTCGGTAAGCAGGCAAAAGCCAAGCAAGATTGAGCGCGCCGTTTTCGACCCGTAGGCGAGATCGCCAAGGCTGCTAATTGGGATGTTCTGGAATAATTGATAAATATCGGCGGCGGCCGGTATCCTCTGCGTCGAAATAACTACGTCTTCTGCAAATTGGCAACGGCGGACTGAGCGCGCTGAATTTATAATCTGCCATGTGAAGGCAGCGAACGATTGCGCGTAATGCCATTGATCAGCGGCCCATAGCGGCGCTGTCGCCGAACCGCCGCCGGTGCTGCTCTGCACCGCGCCAGCATGACGCTGGTCAACTTGGAAGCATGGATTGATAACACGATTGTCAGCGATGGGATTGCTGAACGTCCCTTGGCCTGTGACATTGTAAGCCCCTTGTGTGCCTCCGCAGTTATTTGGACCTATAGTGTAAGGACCAACTGATATCGTGTCGGAAATGCAGTATTTCGTTATACCGTCGTCACCGCCTGAAGTTCCCCAAATAACTGATCCAGCCGGACTTGTATTTGCGGTTGTTATTAGACCAATACGAGACGCGGAAAAAACCGACATACCGGGACAATTTCCAGCGTGCAACAGCGTGTTGTTTCCAAGATAAGAAAGCCCTCCAATCAATATGGACTGTGCGCAGGTTCCATCAATTGTATTGTTATCAATAGCGACGCCATTATTCCATTCCTGAATGCCGTTTAACTTGGTTAGGTTTTCGTCCAAAACATTTAGAGTATTTCGACAGTTAATATGGTGAATTCTGCCAACGACTGTCACAGCCGGCAGGAAACCGCTTCCATTACCAACACATGCTCCAAATCCGACGCCGGAAATATTTTCGTCGTGAATGTCAAAGTTAGTTCCTGTGATATATTCAATTCCAGAGTTTACGTGAGTGTTGTTGTGAATGTTGCAATTATTTGTCCCAACAAGGCTGCTGTCTGCGCCCAGGTTTAGAGTTTGATTGAAAAAACTTGACGTGCCAATGAACGAAAACTCACTGTGCTCGATTTCGCATGACGCAAGTCCATATCCGGCGATTTCAACTAACCCAGCCCCAGCGGTGACGACGCCGCCGCGAATGACCCGCGAATTCCGAAATTTCAAATCAATTCCGGTATTGAACTGCATTGCCGCGAACGTCTTCCGGGGGGTTAGGGCCGTCGGCACAGCCCCGTTTAGATCAAGTGTAAAATCCTTGATAGAGATGCGCCCAGAAGTGGTCCATGTAAAAATGCTACTGACCAAAGGGGCTGCTGGGGTAAGTAAAAGCCCGCCGCCGTTGACCCCTAGGAAATTCAATTTACCTGTAATTGCTACTAGCCCGAGCGCAACAGGGTCTATCAGGCACATTTTTGGTTGCGAAAACACAAAAGTCACAGGAGTTGCTGTACCTTTGTAGGTATTGAGAGCAGTAAGAAACGCAGCCGTGTCCAGAGTTACGCCATCGCACGCCATAGCGAGATCGTACCTCACGTCTAAAAGAACGTTCCCTACAGTCATTCGATCGACCGCGCCCGTTCCTCCGTCCGTTTGCTTGAGAATCGGCGCGGCGGCGTGGGCTTGCGCGATGGTGAGCGCCAGCGCCGAGACGGCAGCAAGAAGTTTCTTTTTCATTGCGACATCACCACGTAGCTGGAGGCGTTGACAAATTCCTGGCCCGCCGCCGGGATGGCGTCGCCGAGTTGCACATTCGGGAGGCTCGACGCGAGCGCCTGCCTCAGCGCCGCGAGATTGACGGCCATGATCGACACGGCCAGCGCGACGGCGTGGATTGTGTGCATCAGAAGTCTCCGTATCGGACCAATCAAGCGCGGCTAAAAGTATTCCACGATGATCGCATATCCGCCGCCGCCCACGCCGCCCGCGCCGGCCGTGCCGCCATTCTGCGCCGAGCCGCCACCGCCACCGCCGCCGCCGGGGAGCCCACCCACGCCGCCAGCAAACGCGGAAACCAGCGCAGATGCGCCGCCGGCCCCACCGCTCGCAACAAACAGATTAAGAGCGCGTGAGGAGATCGACGGAGAATTGCCGTTTGAACCAACGCCCGCGCCGCCCGCAACGCCAGTGCTAGCAATACCCGCCGGATTGGAGGCCCCGCCATTCGCGATGGCGTTGGCCGCCGAAATGCCGGCGCCTGAACCACCTCCCGACGCTCCTCGATTGCCGATGCCGCTGATAAACGCGCCGCCCGTCGCCCCGCCGCCGCCGCCACCAGAGCCTCCGACGTCGCTTGAGCTAACCCCGTTTGCTCCCGCCCCGCCCGCCCCGCCACCAATTGACCCCGTTGTCCCTCCGGCGCCATTTGTGCTGCTGCCGCCGACGCCTACCGAGCCGC
>JAYVXT010000835.1:0-3111 GCA_043785065.1 Bryobacterales bacterium
TCGATTTTAGAGACGCGAATCTTCGTCTTTGCCGCGTCGTTGATCGGATTGTCCGGCGTATTTCTTTATTACAGCAACGTCACGGGCGGGCCGTTCGGCGCGGTGTTGTTAATTTCGTTACAGGCATTCGGCTGGCAGGGACTGATTTTGATGGCTCGCCGCGCCATTGTGAAAGAAGGCCGCTGGTATGGGCTATTCGTCTATCCAGTGCTTTGGGCTGGACTCGATGTGCTGATCAGTACGCTGTCTCCGCACTCCAGTTGGGGCAGTCTAGCTTATAGTCAAATGGACGTGCTGCCGGTGATTCAAATCGCTTCGTTTACGGGCGCGCCTGGCGTTGTGTTTCTGCCTGCCCTGTTTGCGTCGCTTGTGTCCGTCGAGTTGTTCAAGGGGAGGAGCATTCCCCGAGCGGGGTGGGCTTACGGTTTGGCGTGCGGGATCCTGCTGGGCTCGCTGGGCTTCGGATGGTGGCGGATATCGCAACCACGCGAGAACCAAACGGTGAGAGTGGGTATGGTTGCCATTGATGATTTTATCGACGCGCCGGTTCCGCCTGAAACGGCAGCGAACGTATGGGCCAGCTACAACAAGCAGATCACGCAACTGGCTGCCGGAGGGGCGCGGCTTGTGTTGCTGCCGGAGAAAATCGCCCAGTTCGACGACCAAAGCGCCGCAGCCAAACTACACGAACTGGCGGAGATCGCCAAGGCGAACAAGGTTGATCTTTTTCTTGGGATGGGCCAAGGCTGATCGAATCGGATGTGGCGCATCACAGCCAAAGAGGACGTGGCGGAGCACTTCGACAAGCATCACCTTTGTGCCTGGCCTTGAAGCGAAGTTTCTGCCTGCAAGTGAGTAAGTCGAAACAAGCATCGGCCAAGCAAACTATGGCATGGCAATTTGCAAGGACATGCACTTCGCTTCAATGGGCCGCGCCTATGGACAACGTGACGTGCAAGCCATGTTGGTACCCGCTTGAGATTTCTATGTGGACGCCTGGGTCGCCGCGCGCATCACTGCTCTGCGTGGCGTCGAAAGCGGTTTCACTATTATTCGATCTTCCCGCGAAGGGCTGCTTTCCATTAGCGATCGCACTGGCCGCTTCCTTGCCGAACGGCGCAGCGCACCGTATCCAGGAGTCAGCTTGCTAGCCGATTCTCCCATCGGTCCGCCTGAGTTGACGCTCTACGCGTGGTTCGGTGATGTGTTCGGCTGGCTCTTCGTTGCGCTGTCCGTGCTGTGGCGAATCTCGTTATTCTATTAAGTGATATGCCCACTCGCCGAGTCTTCGTTCAAGCCCTAACCGCAGCCGCCACATCCGCCCCCATGATCGCCTCGCCGATGCGAAGCGGCATCCGTGTGGACGACGTTTCGTTCAGTTTTGAAGACATCCAGTATCGAGCCCCCTACAAATTCGGCGGCGCCGCAGTCGACCGGGCTACACTGCTGAATGTCACCTGCACCGTTCGATCACGCGGCGGCAAAGTGGCAAAAGGCTTTGGGTCCATGCCGCTTGGCAATGTGTGGGCCTTCCCCTCGCGCACGCTCCCTTACGGCGGCACCTTGAACGCCATGAAGGAGTTGGCCAAGCGCATGGGCCCAATCACCGCCGGCTACAAAGAGTACGGCCATCCGGTGGACATCAACACCGCGCTTGAACCTGTTTACATGAAAGCCGCCGCGGAAGTGAGTACAGCGCTGAAGCTCACCGTGCCCATTCCCAAGCTCTGCATGATGGTCACGGCCAGCCCTTTCGACGCAGCTATTCACGATGCGTTCGGCAAATTGCACGGGCGCAACTGCTACGCAACTTATGGGCCTGATCTGATGGAGAACGATCTTTCCACCTATCTGGGTCCGCTGTTCAAGAAGGAATTTCTGAACCGTTACATTTTGCAAAAGCCCCGGTCTCAAGTGAATTTGTACCACTCCGTTGGCGGATCTGATTCACTGACGAGCAAGCAAATTACGAAGCGCTTGAACGATGGTTTGCCGGAAACGCTGGCCGATTGGATTCGCTACAACGGCCTGCACCACATCAAAATCAAACTGCAGGGCGACGAAGTGAAGTGGGATATTGAACGCGTTGTTGGCATTGACCGTATTGCGAATCAGACGCGCCCAGAAGTGGATTGGCGCTACTGCGTAGACTTTAACGAGCGTTGCCCCAATGTGGAATACCTGTTGGAATTTCTGCGCAAGGTGCATGAGCAAACGCCGAAAGGTTTTGAGCGCATCGAGTACATTGAGCAGCCCACGGCGCGCGACCTGAAGGCCGATAACAAGAACGTGATGCACCAAGCCGCGAAGTTGCGTCCGGTGGTGATTGACGAATCGCTGACCGATGTGGAAGCGCTGCTGCTGGCTCGCGAGATTGGTTATACGGGCATCGCGCTGAAGGCATGCAAGGGCCAGAGCCAGGCGATGTTGATGGCGGCGGCTGGACAGAAATACAAAATGTTTTTGTGTGTGCAGGACCTAAGCTGCCCCGGTGCGTCCTTGGTGCATTCGGCTAGTATTGCGTCGCATGTGCCGGGGGTGTCGGGCATTGAAGCGAATTCGCGGCAGTACTTGCCGGTGGCGAATGAAGCTTGGAAGGATAAATTTCCAGGCGTGTTTGTGGTGAAGGATGGTGTGATGCGTACGTCTGGATTGACGGGCGTTGGGCTGGGCGTTGTGCCAGCCTAGTTACTTCAATTCATAGTCGGCCAGTCGAATCGTTGCGATCTTTAATTGCTTTAGAGCGTGCCCTTGCGGCTCCCAATTGTCAACAACAACAAATTCGTATTCATCGAGTCGAGTGGAATCGGGACCTGGCGCCCCGTACGCTTTCTTCGCGAATTCGATGCGTATTTTGAAAGGGAGGGGATATGCTTCTTCGAAAAAAGTATGGGATGCCAGACGTTCTTCATGCCCCTAGGGGACGGGCACGAGCACTGGACATCCCATGTCAGAACAGGTCATTGTTCCGAACCGCTTCGTCGTCCAGTCTCTCAACTGGTCCGCTAAACTGCGCTGCTTGCGCGGGCTTCTGTTCCTTCACATGGCTAATCCGGTCATAAATTAGCCCTGCTACTCCATTAAAAACCGCGCCAACCAATGCGCTCTTGG
>JAYVXT010000836.1:0-3109 GCA_043785065.1 Bryobacterales bacterium
TGGAATTCGGGTGCGGCTCCCGTGATGATCAAGGTGCTGGCCGATGGAGTGTTGGAAGCGGGCGCCGATCCGTGGGGCTATCGAGTAGCGCGTGCCTGGTAATGCTTGCCAAACTTTAGAGCCGCGACCGTAAGGGAGCGGGCCTGGCACTTGAAATAAAAAATGCTACCGCTCTTCGACGATCAGCCATCGTTCAACCGCGCACGCCTCGCCGCGCGACTGGACGACTTGCGCCGCTCGGAAATCTATCTCGGCGCCAGTTCATGGAAGTACGAGGGTTGGCTCGACCAGATCTACCAACGCGAGCGCTACATGACGCGCGGCAGATTCTCAAAACAACGCTTTGAGCGGGAATGCCTGGCCGAGTACGCCGAAGTCTTTCCGATCGTCTGCGGCGATTTCTCTTTCTATCAATTTCCCGCCGAATCGTTCTGGGCGAAGTTGTTCAGCTCAGCCCCGCCGCGATTGCAGTTTGCTCTGAAAGTGCCTGAAGAGATCACCGTGCGCCAGTTTCCCATGCACGCACGATACGGCGCTCGAGCCGGCTTCGAAAATGAATCGTTCCTCAATTCCGAACTGCTTGAAAACGCGCTCTTGCGTTTGCTCGATCCTTATCGCTCACGCGTTCCATTATTGATCTTCGAGTTTGGGGCCTTCCCGCGCCGCGCCATGCAGTCGGCGGAGGAATTTGTCACCTTGCTCGATCCGTTCCTGGCCCGCCTGCCCGATCACTTCCGCTATGCCGTCGAAATCCGCAATCCAGAATTGCTGGGGCCCGAATATTTCGGCTGCCTGCGCGATCACGGCGTGGCCCATGTCTTCAATGCCTGGACGCGCATGCCGGAAATCGGCCTGCAAATGGATCTGCCCGATGCGTTCACGGCGGGCTTCACGGTTGCGCGAGCGTTGTTGAGAAAAGGCCGGGCCTATGAAGAGGCCGTTTCCTCGTTCGCTCCGTATACCAAAACGCAGGATACGAATCCGGAGACGCGATCTGCGTTGCGCGGCTTGATCGCCAGAGCCCGCGAGAAGCGCCAGCCTTCGTTCCTGTTCGTGAACAATCGGCTGGAAGGGAACGCGCCGCTAACGATCGAAGCGGTGATCGAATAGATTATGCCAATCGCAACCCGGCCTCGGCCGGCCCCCTGGGCGGAGCAGCGTCAAACGCTATCGCACGGCTGGGAGTTGCCGATCTTCGCTTTGACATTCGTCGTCGAATGGATCGTCTACTATCTCGGGCGCTGGGGGCTGCTCCGCATCCTCGAATATTCAGGCTTCCTATCGGTGATGTTCGCCGTAGTGGTGTACTTCAATGAAGCGCCCGACCGCAAGAAACAGAAGCATTACCAGGCATGGCAGGTGATCAATACGGCGCAAGGCAAAGGCGGTAGCGGCGGTCGGATTGAGGCCATGCAGGAGTTGAATGCAGACAAGATTCCGCTGGTGGGCGTCGACGCGGCCCACGCATTTCTGCAAGGCGTAAAGCTGCACAAGGCAAATCTTCTGCGGGCGGATTTCGAAGCCGCCGATCTACGCGACTGCGTGCTTGAGTCCGCGCATATCGAGTTTTCCAACCTCAAGTATGCCAACTTCCGAGGCGGCAATTTGAAGGGCGCTCACCTGCGGGAGTCGGATTTAGAGAGTGCCGATTTCGTTGAGGCCAACCTGAGTGGGGCCGATCTTTCGCTGACGAACTTGAAGGATACAGACCTGCGCTATGCGGACTTGAAGGACATTAAGTGGGAAGGGATCCGGTCGATGGAACACGCCAACATTTTCGGAGTGAAGAATGCGCCTAGCGGATTTCGCGAATGGGCGCTACAGCATGGTGCGGTCGACAGGCGGGAAGAATGAAGCGCGTTCCTGAGCCTGTGGGGCTAAGGATTCATTTCTTAGGAAACAGATACAGGGCGACGGTCGTCAAGAGTCCAAGAACGCTAATGGTAGTGGTACCCAACAATGCAACCAGGACCGTATCGGAAATTACAAATGCTCCGTGCCACTTCAGTGCGGCGAACCACAGCGTAATGCCAACAAACACAAGCCAAGTGACCGCAAGACTAAACAGGGTCCATCCAAAGAAGAGACGTTGTTTGCGATCCTGTCTTAGCCCACTCAGTTCTTCGGATTTGCGGTAATTGTCTAAGGCCTTAGACTCACGGTCGGAGTCGGTATCCACTTCAACAGCCTGGTTCTTAATCAACTTCAATGATTCGGCTGGATCGGCGGGCTTTGCAACCGGAGTAATTTCGGGCCCCAAGTCAGGCGGCGGATCTGCTTCGGGCGTCATCCAGATTGTCCTTAAATTCACGCCAGATCAATACGTCGGGAATCGCCGCGCCCTCTCGATTGTTGGTCTGTCGTCGAACCTGGTCCCATGCGCTCCCGGGCTGATGCGTCAATGTCGACAGCTCAAGCCCGCTATTGTCCTTGTAGGTCTTCCAGATGTTCGCCAGGAAGTTTTCCTCGTAGGAGCCCGCCGTGAGGTCATAGGGAGCCAACACGCTTTCGCCAAACGGGCCCTGGACTACGCGAGACGCCGGGTCGGTAATTTCATCGTTGCCGAAGCGCTTGAACTCCTCGTAGACCGAACGAAAGATCGGCCCGTACTGCCAGGCCTCCGGCTGTTCGCCCAACAAAGGCTTGCCTGTGAAAACGAGGTACCAGCCGTGCGCACAGTAAATCAACTTTTGCAGTTTTAATAGATCCAGCGGCTTGCCTCCGCGGTAGGCGTAACCGAGAAACTTGTTTGCTACAGCCAATGGCTGATAAGGCGGAAAGTCGACTTTCATCGCAACTGGTGACCTCGTTTCATAATACCCTCAAAAGATCGTGGCGACAGTTTTTTCATCCAGCAGCGGCTCTTCTGCTGCAACATTGCCCAAACAAGATGTATCCAGCGCGCCCATGTTCATTCACTGCAGTTGCGGCCCCATGTAAGATAAAGCTTGCATTTCTCCTTTTCTTCGCCTATAAAGGTACAGTGGAGTCGCACGCATGCCTTTGACCAAACGCCAGAAAGAAGTGATGGAATTCATCACAGGGTTCGTCCGCGATAACGGCTACAGCCCCAGCTACGAGGAAATGGCGGCCGGTTTGCAACTTGCCT
>JAYVXT010000837.1:0-10067 GCA_043785065.1 Bryobacterales bacterium
TTCAGCGGCTGCCAGTTCAAGGCTAAGTTCGGCTGAATATTTCACGGAGAGAGCATGGATGGGTTCCGTGCGGAAGTCTACGCTGATCTCACCGCCGGAACTGTGGATGGCGGCGGCGAACCTATCGGAGTCTTGTTTTAGGAAGCCATTTAACTTATCCTGTTTGGGATAAATGGCCAACGCTTTGTTCCGGTCAAAGGCCGCGGTGGCGACCGACTCTAACGCGGGGCGAACCTTTTCTTCAAAACCATTCATACCGGAGAAATGGCAACTCATGCAGGAGCGGCCGTTGATCACCTCCGGGGAGTCGGGATTGTTCTTGTCGAACACGATGGCCGTGGGACCCTTCTCTAAACTCTTGCCCTCACCCGTGGTTAGGAAGTAAGCTTGCATGCCATTCGGCAAATTAAAAATGATCTCACCACCGGCTGCCGAAAAATCCAGAGGGTTTTCAAAGATGTTCTGTTTACCGGTATTGGCGCTAAAATCATAGCTTCGCCAGTAAGCGCCATAAGAGGAAACGTGGCGTTCCACCACACGGTTGTTACGGGAAACACCGCTTTTGCGTATGCCTCCGCGTGCAACGTTCTTTTCCTCGGCAATGTCGTGATCCACATCAATGCCTAACATTCTTTCCAGTTCCTGAACCGATTGAGGGAGCCGGAGAATGGCATTGTAGAGAGGCGGGACTGATGCTTCGGAAACAAACCAATCCGCGCGGATGAAGCCCAGTTGCGCGCCGGAAAGCGCCTTGATGGCATTCAGGTCTGGCGTCACGGCTTGGATACCGTAAGGGTAGGAATCAACGACGGCTTTCCAAGTGCCGGCCGTCCAGCTAAGATCCCGCAGGTCGATCCGCAGGATTGTTTTGGCCGGGTCTATGGGGATGGGCACGAAGATCTCACGATTCCAGGAAAGGCTATTCACGAGCTTGGATAAGCCGGTTCGGTACCCGTTCAACTCGGCGTCGGAAACGCCGGCGTTGTAGAGGAGGGCAATGCTGTAATAACGAAGATATTCGCGGTCGCGGTCGCCCGCTGATTCTAAATCTTGACGGATTAACTTAATGATGTGGTTGTTCGTCAGGAAGGTTCGGGCTGCTTTGGGCGCTGTTGCAGCCCAGTCCGGGGCGCCGGCGGCAATCCATTCGCGAATTGCAGCTTTTTCCTGTTCTGGTAGGGAGGGTTGTCCGGATGGCATCCGACCCGATTCGATGTCCTTCAGCAAAATGGAATTGCTATCGCGAGGGATTACGGTTTCGCGTTTAACAGCCGGTCCCGATCCAGAACATAAACCGTATTGACGGACTGGCCACCCAGGCCATGGCAAGTAAAGCACCTCTTCTTTAGGATTGCTTCGGCCTTCGTTGCGACGGCAGACTGCGCTAGCGCCGTTGGTATTGTGGAAATCAAGGCAATCATCACGAGCGTGCAGTGGGGAAAGCTGGTCAATTTCGGCAACGTATTTTGAGCCATACCATATTATGTATCGAATATTCGGCGATTGCAGGAAGGCCGCTCGTTTGCCGATTGGTTGGGGGAACATTTGATCCACTCCATCGACGTACCCAAAATCAGGGTACAATCATCCTGTGGCTATCCACGCTGTTTAGATTTCACCAACGGCAAAAAAGGATCTGAAGAAGATTTCACTGCACGTAGTGGACAAATTCGAGTCATGGGTGGACGCGGTCGAAAGAGATGTCCTCGAAATGACACGAAGGATTCCGGGCTATCACGATGAGCCGCTCCTTGGATCGCGAAAAGGTCAAAGGTCGATTCGATTGAGTCGCAGCTATCGCGCAATCTATGTCATCGGGAATGCAGGTTTAATAGAGTTCATCGAGGTTGAGGAGGTTTCTAAACATGAATATTAATGAAAAAAGTGATGCCAGAAAGTTTCTAGAAAAGCTTCGTGGCGGGCCACTTACTTTCGGACGGATGATAGAGTCGATCCGGCTTTCCGACGAAATTACCCAGGCTGAACTGGCGCGCCGTTTGGCTATCTCCCGGGCCAATCTTTGCGACATTGAAAAAGGACGCCGTCCGGTTAGGGCGGAACGGGCGGCGCAGTTTGCTCGCACGCTGGGATACTCGGTCAATCAGTTTGTGGCTGTCGCGCTGGAGGATGAATTGCGAAAGGCTGGGCTGAAGGTCCGAGTGCGGCTAGATGCGGCCTAACGGTTTGACTGCTTGCCGCGAGCCGATTACAGCTGCGGAAGCGCATCGCATCGGATTGGTGAATCACGTGGTTGCGCCTGAGCAGTTATTGGATATGACCAAAGAGATTGCATTGAAGATGCCTCATTCTTCAGGGGTTGAAACATCACGATATCCGCACATGCTCGAATTACGGATTCAACATGAAAGGCGGCCCCATCGAATACTATACGCGTTCGATCCCAGGCGCGCGGCGCTGTTGCTTATCGGCGGTGACAATACGGGTAATAACCGTTGGTATGAGCAGTATGTTCCTAGCGCGGACGCCATATACGAACGGCATTTGGCGGAACTAGACAAATGAGAATGAACATGGCGTGTGATTTTAGAGTGCTTCAAGAGAGGATGGATCCGGCGTACCGCGCCGGCAACGACCGGCTTGTTCGCAAAGAGCTCCAGCGCATGGCTCTTGACGAACTTCGCGGCACAAGAAAACTGACTCAGGTTGACATGGCCGAAATGTTGGACGTGCAACAGAGTTCCATTTCCCGTTTGCAGCAGCGGGCCGACATATACCTCAGCACGCTCAGAAACTACATTCATGCAATGGGCGGTGTGCTGCGGAGTAACTCCTAAAGGCGCCAACTCGTTTTGAGTCACGGCGGCGTGCTTTGCAGATGCTGTATTTGTGGGATATGCGGCGCCAAACGGTGGAAGATGCCGTGGGGTCATACTACGATTCGCTGTATTCGGAGGAGGAAGAGGTTAAGCCCGATTCCGATCCATTCATGGAAGAGTTAGTGGTGGTGACGCGCTTCGTCATCAGCCAGGATTCAGGTCCGGTTTCAAATCCCGATGGGTTGCGAAACCAGATGGAAGGCGGAACGTTGCAGGGCATGAGCCGCGCCCTTCGCGAGGAAGTGCGGTGGGACGACTTTGGCGTGACGGCGGCCGATTGGCGCAAGTACCCGGTGTTCCAGTTCGGCGAATTCGTGCCCCAAATGGTCACCGTACCGATCTACAATCTGAACGCAATGCAGGATGGCGCGGGCGAAGGGGCGATCACGATTGTGACCGCCGCCTTGGGCAACGCGATTTTCGATGCGACGGGCGCAAGGATGCGGCAGGTCCCATTTACGCCGCAACGCGTGTTGGATGCGTTAAAAACGCGTGGTGCGGGATTGCCGCTGGCGGTGGTTAAGCCAGTGAAGTGGGATGGCTTTTCGCACGAGGTGGTGCTGGATGGCTCAGTGTCGGTGGAGCCGGGCGGTGGTGCGCTAACCTATCAATGGCGTTCGGTGGGTAGCGCGCAAGCGGCTATTTTTGGGGCGGTGCAAAGTAAGGCCACGGCGCAGTTTTCGAGTGGAGCCGGTAATTATACGTTTGAGTTGAAGATCACGAATGCCGCGGGCGATTCCGATACCAGTCAGATGACGGTGACTTACTCGGGGCGGTGAATGCGAAAGAAGAAGTAGTAGTTTCGGCCGCGCGGGAGCCTTAAACAGGGCGGTCCGCGCGGTCTCCTTGAGGGTAACGAAGCAAATACTAACCCGCTACAAGCTGCGCAAAAAGTTAAGCACATCTTGCTTCTGCGATTCGATCAAGCCATTCCACTTGCCGATCACAGCATTCGCCTCCGAAGCCGGAAGCGCTCCGGACGCCTCGCTTGCATGGGCGGCGATGGCCACCTTCAAATCGGCGGTGCGTCCATCATGCAGCAAATAGAAGCGCTGGCTAAGCCCCCACAGCGGCGCGGTGCGGAATTCATCAGGGCCCGCTTGTCCTTGAATAATGTCATCCGCCAGGCCAGGACCCATACGATGAACTAGCAAATCCGAGTACAGCATAACCTGCTTATTGGCCAGAACCGTGGGCGTGGCATTCAACGGTGTGGTGAAGGATGTTGCGTGGCACGCCGCGCAACCAATGCTGTTGAACAACGCTTGCCCATTGGTCGTGGAAGCTGTCGCAGCGACAGGAGCCGGCGGCGCAAGAAAGCGCATGAAATGAGTCACCAAATCGGTTCGCAACATCGGGCCATTCGGCGTCGCCACGGGCGTATCCTCTAATCCAGCGTGGAAATTACAAGCAGGCGTGGGATCGTTCTCATTGATAAAAGTATCGTTGGTTATGCCCATTTCGTTTAGGAATGCATCAGCGCTGAACTGGCGCAATGTGCGGGTCTGCGCTTTCCAGCCAAACTTGGAGATGGACCCGTCCACCGTGTTGCGGTTCTCATGACCTTGAATTCCCAAGGCAATTTTCTTACTAAGATTGGAATTTTTTCCGGCGATAATCGCCGCGTCGGAAATGGCCTCAATCAGGCCCGCTCCAAGCGTTGGCGTTGTGATCCGCACCGCAACATTGTTCTTGGCCAGTTCGGCGTTCCAATCGGTTTGCGGGATGATGCAACCGGGCGCATCGGGGCGTCCGCTGATCGTCCAAATCTGATGCACGGAACCGTCCCTGGAACCATCCGGCTTGTACTTCAAACGAGCAGCCAAGGTCGGCCCGGCGTTCTTCAAGAATGGCGGAGCAATCTGGCCTGGTGCTTGGTTGCCATAGTCGGTTCCAATGGTTCCCGCCAGTAAAGCTTGGCTGTTTACACTGTAACTAGCTCCGCCCGCGAAAGGCACGCGGTGGCAACTGGCGCAATCAAAATGATTGAATCGTGGGCCAAGGCCCACTCCTGGAAATTGGATGCCGGTAGGCCCTACCAACTTTCCGTCCACCGAATGGAATTGCAGAAAAGACTGCAATGCAACGGGGAACAGGTTCGCATCGGATGGGACCACGCCGGAAAGCATGGGCGGAACGTTGGGATTGAAACGCAGAGGCTTGGGACCGGGGTCCTTCGATTGCGCTTGTGAAGGAACCTGAAATAGCGCGGCTGTCCCGAGCAAGATTAGGGGGATGATTCGGTGTATGATTTGCATAAACTTTAGTCTTTGCGTGAAATAGAACACGGCTCCGCCCTTTGATCGGAGCTTTTGTACTTCGCATTCAGGTATTATACGTTACTTGAAGCTTGATTCAGCATGGGTTTATCCGTAATTCATGAAAAAAGATTACCTAATACCCTTACGAATGGAAGTACTTCCCATGTAAACCGCGTCGCCGCAGAACGATTAGAATTGCCAGGCCGTCAAAACTCAGCAGGAAAGAAGCAGGCTCGGGAACGGCGGCGCCGCGAAGATTTTGACGAGGCTTTAACCAATCTTCGCCAAGCCGAACAGTTGCAGGAAGCCATCCTCAAACGCCGGCCGGATGACGCTTTCTATCAACGCGAGCTTATGATTTTTTACGGAAAGATCGCAGTGGTTTGGGAGGACTGCTATTTTCACCGGCAGGATGTAAAAGCGGCGCGCGATTATTATATGAAAGCAGCCGAAATAGCCTGAAATTTGAACCGTGCCGATCCATTAAGCCGGGTGGCGCAATACGATCTGGCTTCGGTGGAATTGCGGCTGGGAAGTGGCGTGACGACTTTGCCCGGCAAAAAGGAATCCTTAGCCTTGCTCCAAAGTGCAAGCCAGACCTTCGAAAGCCTTGCCGTATCCGAACCATGATCGCAGTCATACAAATCAGGTTTGATGATGGTGTACCGCGCCGAAGCCCGGAATTTGCGGAACGCTGGATCGTTAGCCTGCGCTGTCGCGCATACAAGAAAGCGCTGGCGGTGGTAGTGTTCGCGGTACGCCCACGGGACGGCTCCTACCTCGTCAATGCGGCAAATTCGGAGCAGGCCATAGCGAGTCTTTATGCACGGATGGGGGATCAAAAGTCCGCCCTTGATTATGCCAGAAGCGCGGTAAAGCGAATGGAACAGAATCATGTTTTGTAGCCGGCGAATCAGGCAAGCGCCCTGGCGAAATCCCATTTGGTGCTGGGCGAAATCGCAAGGCAATTCGGCAATTGGGATGAGGCCCGCGCCGCGGCGGGACTCGCCCGTAACGGATGGCGTCAGTTGCTGAAGTCGTCAAAGAATAAAGAATGGATTGAGGAGTTGGCGAAGGCCTAAGCTCTGACCGCGGAGTGCCTGGCGAGAAAGAATTAGACAACGACCGCACTTAAGTGAGCGTCCGGCGGCTCGCAACTCGATTCCGCCAGGAGCGTGCTAGGCGGGTAGTTGCAGGCCCGTACCCACCAGCGGATCGGGACTGATCAGTATCCGGCCTTCCCATGGACCATGGAAGTTCCGGAATCCGGAGAATCCCTCGAAGTAGGAGTAGGACAACTGGGCGAGCTCGCGCAATTTGGCGAACAGTTGAGCCCGGACTTCCTCATCAAGGCATCGCCCCGTCCAACGAACATAAACGGATCCCATGGTTTGCCGCTCCTAGTTAGTTTAAACCAGTAGGCCACCAACTCTTCTTGTCCAACTAAGGCCTCTTTGCCGTACTTCTTGTTGTCGTCCCGCGCGTTTGGCTTATTGCGGCCTCCCGCCACAGTTGTCGCGTCCGGCGCTTACGCAGCTTTCGTAATTGCTTTGCCGCATGATTCGGAATACCTCGGCTTCATCGCGGTCCACCGCATTGCTTAGCCCTATTAGCCACAAGACCCTCCGCGCGGAATTGTGGAAAGTGATCCCAGTGGGATCACCACCCATTAACTTCACGCTAAAACGCAATTTACCGCCAATCACAATATTGTGTTCATTGTCGTCGCGGAAGCCAATATTGTTGGTAGGATCACGCAGCCATTTGGCCCAGTAATCTCCTTTTGCGTTTCCCTGCGCCCCCGCTTTGGCGAACCACTCAATTGCAAGTTGCCGGTTTTGCGGGACGCCAATTCCAAACTGGTAGGCGCGCCCGAGAGAAAACTGCCCCTTCAGCCAACCCTGCTGGGCGCTCGCTTGAAACAGGCGGACAGCCAGACCCCAATTTTCAGGAATACCCTCCCCTAACTCAAAAAAGAGACCTACTTGGTTTTGTGATTCGGGTTCCCCTTGCGCCGCGGCGCGGCTGTACCACTCGAAGGCGGTCCTGGCGCTACGGGTCACGCCGTCACCCTGGTCATAAAGTAACGCCAGGCGAAGCTGCGCCACTGCATTGCCTGCTTCGGCCGCGCGGGTAACAAGTTTTGCAGCCCCCGCATGATCTCCAGCTTGAAACCGCGCACCAGCCTGATCATAAAAATCACTGGCGGGAAGTTGCTGGCAGTATCCTCTCGTGGCTGGTCCCCACGCCATTCTACCGGACACCGTGTCAATGCCCAGGCACTTCTGAAGTACCCCTGACGCCATAACCACGTTTACGGGTCCGCCGGCTAAAGAAGGAGGCAACATCTCGAAAACTAGCAAGGTGAAAAATATTAATCGTACAAGCCAATGCATTCCACTCACCTCCACGGCAAAAGCAAAAACAAAAGTCACGGCCAAGTTTAGCATGAGGGTTTAAGCCGCCAGAGGGCTCTAGTCTACAACACTGTTCATTTAGGTTCCTAGCGTGATTAGCCCTGCTGTCCGAAGGACATTTTGACAATTCTCCCGATGGGAATCGGGCGATTGTTCGAGAAGCCCTTACAATGGAGTGGGCTTGGAAGAATCCCTCGATTCCGAAGCTCAGAAAAAATCAAAAAAGCCCGGTTCATTGGTCGCGGCGAGGGCAGGTAAAACGTATCCCGAGGCTAAATCGACCGCACTACGTGGATTCTATAGCCGTCTTTTTTTCGTGCTCGTCCGGACTTTTCGAAAAATCAAGTTTTTCTGAACTTCGGGAATCGGGGATTGTAGAAGCCCTTACAACGGACTGGGCTTGGAAGAATCCTCCGATTCCCATCGGGGGCTAGTCACGGGTCCCAAATGCAGTGTTGGCATAATTCGCACCCCTCACTTCCGGACCCAGGCGTGCGTTACCCTGACAAGAGATGACTCTTGCCGCCGCCCTCTTCTTGGCGGCCTTCCTTTTATTCCAAGTGCAGCCGATGCTGGGTAAAGTGCTACTCCCCTGGTTCGGGGGCACTCCCGCTGTATGGACTGTCTGCCTGCTATTTTTCCAAGCCCTTCTGTTGGGCGGTTACGCCTATGCGCACATAGCCCGGCGCAGGGTTCATCTAATACTGCTGGTGCTATCCTTAGCCGTTCTCCCTATCACCCCGAAGGAAATTGCAGTTGGCGGACCAACGCCTTCCATCCTGCTTACGCTGCTGCTCAGCGTGGGGCTTCCGTATTTTGTTCTCAGTTCCACATCCCCATTACTACAGCGATGGTCGGGGCTTACGAATCCTTATCGTCTTTACGCGCTTTCTAATTTCGCATCGCTACTCGCCTTGATCAGTTATCCGATCCTTATTGAACCGTGGCTTGCTCTGGGAAACCAATTCCGTCTTTGGTCAGTGCTTTACGGGCTGTTCGTCATGCTATGCTGGGCGGCTTGTTGGAGCTCGAAGGATGTCCAGTTACCACCCTCCATGCCTGTCCCATGGCGGCGATGGGCCTGGTGGATTCTGCTAACCGGCACGGGTTCGGCGCTGCTGGCGGCCATGACCACGCAAATGTGCCAGGAAGTGGCCCCCATTCCATTTCTGTGGATTGGCCCCATGGTCATCTATCTATCCAGTTTCATCCTGACGTTTGACCGGCCCGCCTTCTATCATCGGCAATGGTTTTCCTTAGCTGCTTCCTTCTTCATACCTTTAGCCGCGGCGCTGACGGCGGTGGCGGGCAAAGCTCCGGTATGGGTGCATTTGCTGGTGGATTCGATCACTCTATTTCTCTGCCTAATTATTCTGCACGGCGAACTGGCGCTGGCCCGGCCCGAACCTACGGGACTTACTCGTTATTACTTAGCCATGTCCATCGGCGGTGTGGCTGGAGGCGTGTTTGTAGCCTTGGCCGCGCCCATGTTATTTCGTTCCTTCGTCGAACTTCCTTTGCTCCTCGCGCTGGTGGCGATCATCGCCGCTTTTAGCCGTTGGCGGTTTGAAGACATATCCAATCTCAACGAATTGCCTTTGCTGGGCCGGTCGGCATTGGCGGCCCTTGTGGTGGCGATTGTGACTCCCTTAGCCTGCGTTTTCCAGGCGAACAACGCGCCAGGCGTGATCGCCACTATGCGGGACTTTTATGGCGTGATTAAAATCACCGAATTTAAGCTTCAAAACCCCGTGCGGGTAATGACCCACGGCCGCACTACGCATGGCATGCAGTTCCAGGAGCCCTTGCTGGCGCCGGAACCAACAACTTATTACAGCCGCCTGACCGGCGCGGGAATGACTGTTAGTTCGGTGCTGAGCGCGGTCCCCGAAGGTGCGCGCATCGGCGTGGTAGGCCTGGGCACTGGCACGCTAGCTGCTTACGGCCGCCCCGGTGACATGTTTCGTTTCTATGAACTCAACCCCCAGGCGATCGATTCCGCCCGCCGCTATTTCACGTTCCTTTCGGGTAGCAAAGCCAAAGTGGAAGTGGTGGAAGGCGATGCCCGCATGAGCCTTGCCCGCGAATCATCAAACCAATTCGACGCCCTGATCATCGACGCTTTTTCCTCAGACTCAATCCCGGTGCACTTACTAACTGCCGAGTGCGCCGCCATTTACCGCAAGCACCTCAAGCCTGATGGGCGGCTAATTATTCATATCTCGAACCGCACACTGGATCTGGATCCGGTGGTGCGTGGGGTGGCCCGTTATCTGGGCATGAATGCATCACGGCTGGAAAACAATGGTAACGATTCGGTGGGCATGTATCCTTCCACTTGGATGGTGCTCAGCGGATCACCAAAGTACATGCCGGGCTTAACCCCAATGCGGCTTTGGCGGGACGACTTCGCCAGTCTGTGGGGCATCCTGAAGTAAGTTAGCGCGGCCCGAACTTCGACTGCATCAGAGTGCGGACGTTGGGGTCCAATTCCAGTGACTTCGGAGCGGATTCCAGCGGAATCTCGAAGCGCTGGGATTTGGCGTTCATCT
>JAYVXT010000838.1:0-10066 GCA_043785065.1 Bryobacterales bacterium
AGAAATTTCCCGGTGGCGGCAGCGTAGGAATCCAGGCGATAAGAGCCCGGTGCGATAATCTGCAGTGGCGCATCCTTGGGCCGGAAGATGGTAGGAGTTGCGAAACCATGGACTACTTCCGCACGCTCCGTGCGCCATAACAGCTTGCCTGTATCTTTGTGGACCGCCATCAGGAACGACCCCTCATCCTGGTCGCACAGGAGAATCAGCTTGTCGCCTTCGACAATTGGTGACGCGCCCATTCCGTGGAAATTGGAGAAAGGTCCCAAAGTCATACGCCACCGTTCGGCGCCATCCGGGGTATAGGAGATGAGGCCGAAGTCGCCAAAGAATACGAAGACGTTGTGGCCGTCGCTGGCGGGTGTGGGCGCCGTGGGATGGTTCAGATTATGCAGCTTTTCCTGGCGGGGCCGTTCGATTTCGCGCCGCCACGCGATTTGGCCGGTATCACGCTTCAGCGCCATTGTTAGTAATTTGGATCCTTCGAGCGCTGTCAAGTAAATTAGTGGACCACCGAGGATAGGTTGCGACTTTCCTTCGGGCAACGGCGTCTTCCAAAGAACGTTTTGAGTGGGCGAAAACTGCACCGGCAGACCAGTGGCGGTGGAAACGCCAGAACCATCGGGTCCACGAAAACCTAGCCAACTTTCAGCTGCGGCGGCGGAAGCTAGAATAATTACGATGGCGAGGCGTGGAATCACTGAATGATTCTATCATCGAAACTTTGCCTGGACCCCACTTGACTTGCGGCGGCATCCAAAACCGCATACCCCATGAATTGCACAAGTCCATACAACGAGTCTCCGCTCAAGCGTTCGACATCGCTGTGCCACCCGTGCGCGGCGAACTCGGCTTCGTCGAATCGCGGGCCAATATCGAATGCCTGGACGCCCTTGGCGCGTAACGGGGCAATGCCGGTGGCGTCGGTGTAATAGTGGCTATGATTTTCTTTGGTCCTTGAATAATTGTGATCTGATTTCGTCTTGGCTAAACTCTTCTCGAATTCCTGACTTTGAGACGAAAGCCCTTGACCTCAGCCCCACGACTGCGATATCCAAGTAGGTCATGTCCGCAACCGCCATCACTCGCCGCTCACTTTTCGTCTTGCCGTTCGCACAAGCTTTTGCCGCGGCGCCAGCAACACGCCCCAACGTTATCGTCATATTAGTTGACGACATGGGCTTTTCCGACCTGGGCTGTTATGGTAGCGAAATCCCTACTCCCAATTTGGATAAGTTGGCCGCTGAAGGTTTGCGGTTCACGCAGTTCTACAACACTGCGCGCTGCAGCCCGTCGCGCGCCGCGTTGATGACCGGACTTTATCCGCATCACGCCGGGATGGGCCATCTTGATCCTTACATCAGGGAAGGATCGAAAGGTTACACCGGTAAGCTAAGCGACGAGTGCGTGACGATGGGCGAAGTGCTGGGCGACGCTGGTTACGCCACCAGCATGACGGGTAAGTGGCACCTTGGCGTTGCCAATGGCACCCCGCCTTGGAAGCGTGGATTTGAACGCTGCTTGTGTTCCCCGTTTGGCGAGTTATATTTTCCCGGACAAACGAGCCCGCGCACCAACAACGCGCGGTTGAAGCTGTTCCACAACGGCAAGGACATTCCGACTGATTCGGGCGAAGTGGGGAATAACTGGTACAGTCCCGATCTTTGGACCACTTACACGCTGAAGTATGTGGACCAGGCTATCGGCGAAAAGAAACCATTCTTCCATTATTTGGCTCACAACGCGCCGCACTTCCCGCTGATGGCTCCGGCTGAGGATATTGCGCGCTTCCGGGGTAAGTACAAAGTTGGCTGGGACCAACTGCGCTTGGAACGCCATGCCAGGCAGAAGAAAATGGGCCTGTTAAAACCGGAGTGGGCGCTGAGTGAGCGGCCCGAGGATTCGCCCGCGTGGGATAGCCTGACGGATGCGCGCAAGGACAGGTTCGATAACATCATGGCCCTGTACGCGGCCATAGTTTCGCGAATTGATAAGAGCGTGGGCGACTTAGTTGCCGGCCTGAAGCAACGCGGAGTGCTGGACAATACGCTGATTCTGATGATGTCCGATAACGGCGGCAATGGGGAAACGGGGCCTGACGGCAGAGTGGTGGGGGAACCGATTGGGGCGATCACTTCGTTTGTTCATTTGGGGATGAATTGGGCCACATTGAATAACACTCCGTTCCGCCGCTATAAACATTTCACGCATGAAGGGGGCGTGGCAACGCCGTTGATTGCGCATTGGCCGAAGGGGATTTCACCTACTCTTAATGGACGGTTGGTACATCAACCGGGCCACTTAGTCGATGTTATGCCTACCGTGCTGCAAGTAACTGGCGCAAAGTACCCGGCCGTGCGAAATGGCTCGAAGATTATTCCCTTGGACGGCGTGAGCCTCGCACGGGCTTTCCAAGGTAAGAGTTGGACGCGGCGCGAACCCATCTACTATTTCCATGAAGGCAATCGCGGCTTGCGGCAAGGAAAGTGGAAGTTGGTGATGAAGTATAAAGGCGAATGGGAACTCTACGACATGGATGCCGACCGCACGGAGTTGCATAACCTTGCCTCATCCCGGCCTGAAATGGTGAAGAAGCTGGCGGCGCAATGGGATGCTTGGGTGGCGCGTACCAATGGCGACGAATGGGAAGGGCCGGCGCGAAGTAACTGGGGCGATGAGGTGAAGTAGGTGGGGGCTTCCCATTGCGAAGACTTTTAGGTGGCCCGCGTTATCAGCGGCGAGGCTTTTTGGAACCCGGCCACGGAAGGCATTGGATGCTTCGGCGGAATCGAGGTGCACCTGTGGAGATGATTCATCAAGCCACGGAGTAAGCAGGAATTACTGTCTGCTTGATCCCCGCCCGGAAATGATTTGACTCAGCACATAAAGAACCAGCCAGTGTTGGCGTCCGTCACTTGGGAACCGTTTTGAAGCGTAAAGTAAACACTCCGCTTGTGACCATTTGAACAAGGCACGCTGCTGTGCGGGCATTCATTTTGCACCGCGGCAATCACTCTTTAATGGCTAGCCTAGGCTCCTCGCGTT
The DNA here is from genome assembly GCA_043785065.1 of Bryobacterales bacterium. GTDB lineage: Bacteria > Acidobacteriota > Terriglobia > Bryobacterales > Bryobacteraceae > JANXSF01. The sequence continues at coordinate 3,046 of JAYVXT010000838.1, forward strand.
CCAGCACCTCACGCGATTCAAGAACAGCCCCTTTGTCGTCCATCTCTTTCAGCCACTTATTGAGCTTCACGCCGTATTCGGCCACCAGGTTCTTATGCTTCGGTGACTCCGCCAGGTTGTTGACCTCATAGGGATCCGCTTCCAGATCGTAAAACTCAATTTCGGGACGCTTCGGCGCCATGAACTGTTCCTGCACCGCGTTCAGTTTGCCTTGCGCGTGCAACTCATGCAGCACGGTCAGCGTTGGGTAGGAGTTCTTGATGTACTCGTTGAATTGCGTGTATGGCCGGCCGGGCAGGAAGTTGCGGATCAGTTTATAGCGTGCGCCGCGCACAGCCCGGATGCGATCCACCGTCATATCGCAACGATCCCGCGCCGTGAACACAACCTCGCGCGGTTTCGCGCCAAATAGCGGCTGCCCATGATAATTCTTAGGAACCGGTATGCCGGCATACACCAGAGACTGCGCATTGAAATCGAGCGCCACCACGGGATCCTTCCGCACTTGCCCTTTAGGCAAAACCCCCGGATAGCGCACGATCAATGGAACCTGAGTGCCGGGATCGTACAGCCACTGCTTGCCTCGCAGTAGGCAACGGCCATTGTCGCCGAACAGGAAGATCACGGTATTGTCCAGCAAGCCGTCTTGTTCTAATTGCTTCAACGTTATGCCCACTTGGTGATCCAGCAATTGAACGGCGTCATAATAGTTGGCGACTTCATCGCGCACCACCGGATGATCGGGATAGTACGGCGGCAACGGAACCTTCGCCGGATCCATCAAGGCCTTCTGCTTGCGCGCCGCCACAAACGCCGGCCCCTTGTGCGGAGCCTGAAAATTGATCTGCGCAAAAAACGGTTGCCCCGGTTGGCGCTGGTTCCAATGCGTGCCGTCAAACGGCTTAGCTGACTTGAAGTTGAAATCGGTTTTGGCCGTGGCTTTCAACCCTGGGGCGATTTCGGTTACATTGGCCGTGAAGTATCCGGCTTCGCGCATGCGGTCCGTAATCAGGCGTGCGCCGGTCGGAAGTTCGTACCCATCCTTACGATGGCTGCGATGGTTATGCGTGCCCGTTGCTATTTGGTACAACCCCACATTAAAGCCGGAGCGACTGGCGGAACAAACCGGCGCGGTGGTGAAGCAATGCGTGAAACGAACGCCTTCGGCCGCCAGCCTGTCCATGTTTGGCGTTTTAACAACAGAGTCGCCATAGCAGCCCAACTCAATGCCCAGATCGTCGCCAATGATCCATAAAATATTGGGACGGTTTTGGGCGGCCAGCAGTGAAGAGGCGCCAAGGCCCGCTGTTTTCAAGAAACTTCGCCGGTCGATTTGCATTAGCTTTCCATTATCCAACGTCATTCATCCTTAATTCCGGCCAAGTTTTTAGCCAAGCCTTTCTTCGTTTCCAGATCCATCTGCCGCGCGATTTGAATCCGTTGCGCTTGCGGGCTGCCGGCGCCGTGCATCGATTCGGTCAGATAGCCAACGGCGTTGCGGCCCAGCGTCATGTTCTCAATCAGGCGCATCACTCGCATGCGGTCTTCCACTTTTACACCGGCGCGCCCTTGCAGATACTTACGCAGCAGCGGACCGGTCTCTTCATTCTCCAGATCTTTTTCAGAAGGCATGGTTGCCACCAGACCGCCCGCCAGATCTTGCGCCAAGCGTGCAATCTCGTAAGGAAAGCGCGTCACGTTATGCTTGCAGACGTTTGCCAGAAGATCGTCGGGTTGAAAGTTACCGGCCGCTGTCTGCTTCGATTCATGCGACGCGGCGATACCCGCGCCGTAGATGGTTTCATTCAAGTGGGCCATCTCCACCAGTTTGTCGCGCACGTGCGAGACACCGGCCACGCCATTGTAATCCGCAGCCAGCGCCGCTGCGCCGATGATCACGTCGCCCAGTCCGGTTTTGCAAACATAGGATCGCCGATGATAGGCGGTGAACCGCTCCACCAGCATCGCCGCGTACTCAGTTTCGCCATCCATGAAGATCAATTCGTTAGGCACAAAAACGTCGTCGATGAGAATCATTGCCTCCTGTCCGGCGAACTGCGCGTTGCCCTGATCGATGGAACCGCCCTCCATCGCGCGCGTATCGCACGACTGCCGGCCATAGATAAAGGTAAGCCCCGGATGATCCACCGGGATCGCCGCCACCACCGCGTAGTCTTTATCGGCGGGACGCATGCGCATGGTTGGCATCACTACTATCCAATGGGAATTCAGGCAGCCGGTTTGATGCATTTTCGCGCCGCGAATCACAACGCCATCGTGGCGGCGTTCGACGATGCGTGTGAACAAATCGGGATCGGCCTGCTCCGCGGGAGCCTTGCCGCGATCCCCTTTCGGATCGGTCATCGCGCCGCCGATCACGTAGTTCGCCTCCTGCATGCGGATGACAAAATCTTTGAAGCGCTGATGGTAGATGGGGCCCATTTCATGGGTCACCGAGTAGAGCGAATTGAGCGCATCCATGCCCACGCAGCGTTGAAAGCAAGTGCCGGTCAATTGGCCAAGGCGGCGCTGCATGCGGTTCTGCGCAACCACGTCTTCCACGGATTCGGTGATGTGCAAAAAGCGATTGACGCGGCGGCCGGAGAGCGAGGAATGGGCCGATGCTAGGTCAGGATGCTCCACCGCTAAATCATACGTACGCGCAACGGCGTTGATTGATGGACGGATGATGGGATGGTCAACAGGTTCGGCAACACGCTCGCCCATGAAGAAGACGCGCAGGTTGCGGGCTCGCAGACTTTCGACGTATTCGGCGCCGGTGGTGATGGGGAGCGTAGCGGTAGTCATGGATTAAGTCCATTCCTATACTAACTCCGCCTTGATGTAGGGGGTGACAGTCGTGGTCACCCAAGGGAGGTGATGCCTCTAGCGAAGTACTTGGGCGGCTTCAACCGTCCGCTGATCGTCTTTGGTGCGAAAACGAACCGGAGCCCCTACTTTGATACCGAATTCTTTCAACGTTTCTCCGCGAAACCCCTGAAGGTGCCCAAGTTCGATGCCAAATACTCATTGGCTGGCATTCTCTTTGAGGTAGAAGAGGTTAGGAATCATACTGACCCTAGAGATTTTACCTTCTAGGTTAAGATTATTGGACAATTTGAAAAGACTCCCCTGAAAACTCCCCTGAAAATTCGTTGACTTATTGGGCTCTGTTTCAGTATGCATGGGAATGTGGGGCATTGGGATAGTTCTCCAGCCTATCTGATAGTTAAAAAGGGGCTGAAGGTCTAGGGGGTAGTGAGTCAACCGCCAAGGGCGTTCGTATCGCCAGCTTACTGGATTACCTGGCCAATTAAATATCTACATAACCTCTCCTCATCCCGTCCTGAAATGGTGAAGAAGATTGCGGCGCAATGGAATACCTGGGCCGCCCGAACGAACGGCGACGAATGGGAAGGACCAGCGCGCGGCGCGCGCGGCAACTGGGGCGATGAGGTGAAGTAGAAAAAGGGTAACATTGAAAATTATGTTACTAATGCCTATGAATGGGGTGAAGATACTCAAACCTTTATCGCCATGGATTACAATACCGGTTATCGTTGTCGTTGCCGCCATTCTTATTTGGCGGGAAAAGCAGCGTCCTCTGCGAAAAAACACTGAACCCAATTCAACGCGGCAACCGCGAAATATCGCGGTCGCCGGGTTTGCGGCCGTAGCAGCTATTGCCGTGGAAACACCTTTGGTTCAGCCACTCACATTCTTAGTGGAGCGGGTCGGCCTGGGGTTGCTAGGAATCTTCCGCTTACCGTTATGGGGAGAGGTTGCGGCGTCTCTTGTCTTGATGGATTACACCTTCTATGTCTGGCACGTACTGATGCACCGCGTGCCGTTTCTATGGCGTTTTCACGCGGTTCATCATTTGGATTTGGACATGGACGCCTCTACGGCTTTCCGATTCCACTTTGGTGAAATTCTACTTTCCATCCCTTGGCGGGCTACTCAAGTCTTGGCGATTGGGATGACTCCATTCACTTTTTCCATCTGGCAGCTTGCCTTCTCGCTTTGCGTGCTATTCCATCATTCAAATGTGGAGTTGCCATATAACATGGAACGGCTCATCAACCGGATCCTCGTCACCCCGCGCATGCACGGCATTCATCACTCGGTAATACAGAGAGAGAACAATAGCAACTGGTCTAGCGGATTAACCCTTTGGGATTGGTTGCATGGAACTTTGCGCTTGAATGTCTATCAGCGTTCAATAACCATCGGCGTTCCAGCTTTACACACCCCGGACGATGTTACTATCGGAAAACTCTTAGCGATGCCCTTTCGCCGTCAGCCTCGCTACTGGCCCATATCGGAGCCCGATGGTTCCCCCGGTCCGCATGAAATCGGCAACCCTACACAAATGCTGCCTTGATCCAGTGGACATCGTCAATTATTCATCTTCTCCTTTTCGACGAAGTTTTTCTCCTTCACTTTCGTGGGGAAACCAGGTTTGGTCCTGGTTCAATCCGGCTTCCTGCTGTTTGGCTGGGGAGGAACCAGTCAGCGGAATCCCGGCTCTCATGCGAACATCTCTCCAAAGAAGTTTGGCGTCCCGCAGCAAATGGTCCGGCGGCTGATGGCCGTAAGCGCGATATCTCCCCGGGGACACTCTGCCTTTTTCCCGGGTGAACGATGTAAAGTCGTCAGTCCATTTGTCAAACTCCGCGAGTACGGTAGAATTTACCGCCAAATGCTCAGCTTGATTATCGCTGTATTTCTTCCCTTTCCCGAATTCAGAGTAAGCCCACAGGTGATCCGGAACTTCGACGCCGCCGTAGCGGCATTGCCAAGCCAATGGCGCATAACTCTCGCGCATGTCACGGAATGGCTCCTTTTCGGGATCAAAATAAGAAGGATGGCCAAGAATCTTGGGCCGGCCATGCGCGTCCATTTCGTCCCCCCCACCATCGCCGTAACAGAAAAATCCAGCAGTGCGGCCCTCTAGATGGTTTTGACTTAATTCCTCCCATTCAGCGGAATGTTCCAGGACCATCGCTTTTTCCGGATCCTTGTGGTCAATTAAATCTTCCCGCGGATTGCCGCCATTCATGCAAACCAGTCGATCAAACATCAGTTTCAAATTGCTGCAAGGGCCGTACCAGTTAACCGGTCCTATGATTGCCCACGCATCCGCAAGGTCCAGACGGGCGTAAAGATCCAGATTCCACATCAGGTCAGGCTCAACTCTGCTCCCTTTTTCATAACAGTTGCACGGCCACACGCAAAGAGCCATTGATGTCGACACGCAAGCGTTGCAGCTCTGAATTTGCCCTCGTCCGTAAACATTTCCCAGATCTTCGTAGTCGATTTCCCATTCCATGGGAAGGCGTTGCGCCATGCGAAGCATAAGCGATCTCGCCTTGGAATCCACGCCTGGACAGTTATACTGCCTACGGCCGGATCCTGAGATGATCAATATTCGGAATGGCCGTTCGGCCAAGGGAAGTTTTCCGCTCTCATCCTTGGGACGCATTCGTAATTACCTCCGGAAATTTTATCCTTGAATTGCTTAGTTTTATCCACAATAGCAGTCCACTCCAAAGCTTAAATCCACTAGTGTCCGGTAAAGTACTTTATGAACCTCGCAAAGCATCTCGCCACCGGGCCCTTTGCGCTTCTAACCGGACAGCAGTGAGCCTACAATGTTGAGGCCGATTCCGGAATTCGACAAATTATTAGGGAGCGTATACTATCGTAAAGGGCGGAGCAGCTTACTCTCATGAGTGGCGGCGGCCCAATAAAAACACCAGTATCGAGGATGCAATTTGCTTCGAAGAGATTTACTATTAGGATCCATCTCCCCCTACTCGCTAGCCGTCAAATCCCGTTGGTGGGATGAGGGCAAGTTACTCCACATCCTTCCCACCGTAAGTGACCGGCGCATGCTGGTGAAGGCATCGTTCGCCGAATCCCTCAGATCCGCGCCATTTCTTAGAGCAGGAAGCCACCTTCAAAAAGGCCAACAAACAGACCGCCACGGCTCATTCTGGTCCTTCGACGTCACGGGACTTGAACCTGGCCGGCCTTACGAACTACAGTTGCTAGATGCCAGAAAAAAGCCGCTATGTTCACCTTGGACGCTCAAAACATTCCCGGCGCCAGAGGACAAACCTTCCAATTTTCGGCTGCTTATTTACACTTGCGCGGGGGGCGATGAGCGGAACACGCTTGCCAACGGAAAGACAAACAACTTAAGCATCGCTCAGCGCGGCCGTCTGCTTGATCGCGCGATGACTTACTCTCCGGACGCGGTGATCGCCAATGGAGACCATATCTATTGGGACCTTCGGCAAGGCTCTTATCCGCCGCGCATCAGCGAAAAACTCCTTGCCGCCACCGGCAAGTTTCAGCGCGATCAGCCTGTGCTTGGAACGCCCAACGAGGACCTGCTGCGAATCGTAGGCGACCAGCAAATCCGCCGGCTCTATGGTACGCGCTTCCGCGGCGTACCCGTTTTTTTCCTGCAGGACGATCACGATTACTTCGAGAACGACGACGCGGACGATACTATGGTGACCTACCCGGCCGACCATTTCATGCTGCAACTGGGGAGAGCCACGCGCCGCATGTATTACCCGGAATTCCTTCACGATGCGAATCGTCCACTGGGTTTGCCTGGCGCCTCGGCCCCTGATTCGCCGCCCGGTACAGGGGAATGTTTCGGAACTTTGCGCTATGGCAACTTGGCTGAGTTACTGCTTTACGATTGCCGCCGCTACCTCACGCTTGCCGGTCCCAACGCGGTTGTGATCCCCCGCGAAGCGGAACACTGGATTACTTCCCGCTTGGGTGACACGCGCGTGGATCATGTGGTGCAGGTTCCTTCGCAGCCGCCCGCCTGGAGTTGCGGCAAGTGGGGCGACTGGTATCCCGACGTGCGCGACAACAACAAGCTTACGATAGACAAGGTCAAACCCTATTGGCAGCAAGGATGGCTATCGCAGCATGACAGGCTAATGAAGGCGGCATTCGAGGCGAAGGCGCACATTCCGATGTTTATTAGCGGTGA
>JAYVXT010000839.1:0-3102 GCA_043785065.1 Bryobacterales bacterium
CTGCAGCGGAAACGTGTTGCCGACTACTTTCTGAAACGTGTGCCCAAAGACAGTTTCCATGATTCGTTGAGTGCACTTTAACAGAGAGTAGTAAGCCCCCGGCTGGGGCGGCGATTGGCATTGAGGAAGGAGCTTGCGCTGCCGATCACGGTCAGACATGCCGCATTAGCTTCCGCTATTGTGAAAAACAGTTACGATAGAAAAAAGAGCTCCGGAAAATGAAAGCGCTTCTTAATTGGTCGCAATGTCCCGCCGTGGAGAGCGTACCCGGCAGATGCGGCGGTGCGTGGGTTTTCAAGGACACGCGATTACCTATCTCTGTCATTTTTGAAAATTTCGAATATGGTTCGAGCATTGAGGAAATCATCGACAACTACCGCGTGACCCGCGAACAGATTCAGGCGGTGCTGGATTTGGAGGCCCGCAGCGCTGCGGGGCCACCGGTTCCAGCCGACGCGGCAAGTATGGCTGATGCGCATAATCTTTGACCACAGCACTCCTTACCGCCTTGCTCCTCATATTCAGGGCCACATGGTTTCCACGGACGGAGAGCTTGGTTGGGACCGGCTTACGAACGGAGATTTGCCGGCGGCTGCGGAAAAGGCCGATTACGATTTGCTCCTTACGGCGGACAAAAACATGAGGTACCAGCAAAATCTCAAAGGCCGGAAGATTGCCCTTATCGTTCTTGGCAACTCACCTTGGCCGATTGTCCGCCTGCATATAGATGTAATCATCGCCGCCGTGCATGTGGCAACGGCTGGTAGCTTTGCCGAAGTCGAAATTCCGATGCCTCCCAAAAAGCCGTTCACGCGATCTTAGGCCTGACCTTGGTCCAGAAAGGGTCGTTTGTGCAACGGGGTGGCGATAGCACATGTCCGCTTAACGGTTCCGAAGCCGGGTTATGAGGGAACCTATCGCGAATCCGGAAACGATGACGGTGAGAAGGTTCATGACTACTCCATACCAAACGAGACCACAGCCCCCAGCAAATCCACCTTGTCTGAAAAACGTGAACGGAAGCCCGTATGGGAAAAAGCAGTCATCACACGTGACTTGTCGGTGAAAGTGCCGGCAGTTGATGAATACAAACGCGAGGGAGGAAAGTGCAAGGCCAACGACAAAAACCAACCCAAAACGGAACATAGCTTGATTGTATATTTCGGAGGCACCCGTGGCCTAGCACTAAAAAACTGTTCCGCAGAGGGGAGGTTGCGGGACGACAACTGGACCCCCCGCAAAAACAAGGGCGGCACAGTCCCGTTTTGCCGTCCCATTTGAAGCAATGAAATACGCCTCAGCACCGACGTCCCAAACTCTGTCATGCAACTGACCGAATTGAGGCGGGCCCATGGGTCCGCCGCCGCCGCCGTCGCCGCCCTGTCCAGACCTCGGAACTTGTCCGGAACATCTTCTAGTGCGATTCCAGGCTGGTTAAGTTAGTTAACTCTGGCCGCGCGGTTGTTTGTCGACGCACTGACTCTTGTCCATCGTTGTCACTGGCTTCTTCAACGCCGTCAGTCTCGCTGGATCGCTCTTCAAAAGTCAACCCGTCAATCAGGGCATTTCTACTCTTCTCAATTCAAACAATATCATTGTTTTCACGCCTTGAAACTTCCTCCAAAACCTTGACTAGCACCGCCCCCGAACGATATAGTAAACGCCGGACTACTATGCAAAACGAAGTTACAATGCGGCGACTCATTATCACCCTGGCCGCTACTCTCAGTTGCGCCCACGCAGCCGATTGGCTCACCGACGGCTACGACACCAAGCGCACCGCCTGGCAGCGCGACGAGAAAATTCTCTCCACCGCCACCGCCAAAAACATGAAGCTGCTGTGGAAGATCCAGCTCGACAATCAAGTCCGCCAGATGCACGCCCTCTTCCCGCCACTTATCGCCGGCCAAGTCAACACTTCCTCTGGTCCCAAGGAGGTCGCCTTAGTTACAGGCGTTGACGACAACTTATTCGCCATCGACGTCGAAACCGGCAAACTCATCTGGAACAAGCATTTTGAAAGCTCCTACAAACCCCAACCAGGTGGCCGCGGCGCCGGTATCCTCTGCCCCGGCGGCATTACCGCCACTCCCGTGCTCAGCCCAACAGACACCCCCGGCAAATACACCATTTACGCCGTCTCCTGGGATGGCAAGCTCCACATGCTGAACCTGGCCGACGGCGAAGACTTGAAGCCTCCGGCTGCTTTCATGCCCTCCAACGGCAAGCCCTACGCGCTTAATTTATACAAGAACGTCATCTACACCCACACCGCCCAAGGCTGCGGCGGCAACCCCAACATGGTTTATGCCTACGACCTGGCCACTAACAAAGTCGGCTCCTGGGGACCAGCCGGCGGCGGCATGTGGGGACGCACCGGTCCCGCCATTGACGACAAAGGCGTCATGTACACCGGCACCGGCGACGGCAAGTGGGACCCGGAAAACGGCGCCTACGGCAACGGTATGATCGGCGTCAAACAGGACCCCGCGACTAAGGCGCTCAAGTTAGTCGATTACTACGGACCCTCCAACGCCGAATGGCTGTGGAAGCGCGACCTAGACATGCAAGTTACTCCGGTTATCTTTACTCACAAAGGAAAAGAGTGGATGATCGACGCCAGCAAGGAGTGCCGCCTCTTCATGATGGATACTAACTCCATCGGTGGCGACGATCATCGCACCCCCTCCTATCGCACGCCGCTCATCTGCAATGAAGATGTGAACTTCGCCAACGCCGGCATCTGGGGTTCACTTGCCAGTTGGGAAGATGCCAAAGGAACCCGCTGGGTGCTCACGCCAATCTGGGGACCAAAGCATCCCACCTTTAAGGCTCCCATCGAAAACGGCAAGGTGAAGGACGGCGCCATCGTAGCTTTCAAGGTAGAAGAGAAGGCGGGCAAAACAGTTCTCACCCCCGCCTGGATCTCTCGCGACATGAACCGTGCCGAGCCTCCGGTAATCGCCAACGGCGTCATCTTCGCTTACGGCAACGGTGAAGATACCGATCAAGCCTACGCCGACATCGGCCTTGATGACGTAGCCGAACGCCGCATCCCCGGTTCAACGAAAGCAGTTCTCTACGCCCTAGACGCGCAAACCG
>JAYVXT010000840.1:0-3098 GCA_043785065.1 Bryobacterales bacterium
GGGACTTTCTGGAAATCTGTGACGACCGCTATCAAACTCGTTCCACGATTCTGACTTCACAAGTCCCCGTGGCCAACTGGCATGCGCAGATCGGCGACCCAACCTCGGCCGACAGCATTCTGGATCGCCTGGTGCATAACGCGCATCGCATCGATCTGAAAGGCGATTCCATCCGCAAGAAAAACGGCAAGGGGGACGCATGAGCGAAACCCGATTGACACTGAAACACCCCACCGGATTTTTCGCTGCCGGAGGTGAGATGCGCGATGCCATGGCGCTGCTCTCCGACGGCGGATTCAAGCTCTACGTGTATGTGTGTCTCAATGCGGACCGCCAGACGGCGCAACTGCGTTTCCGCATGGCCGAGTTGTCCAAAGCCATCGGCCATAGCACTCGTTCGCTGACCACCTATCTGGAAGAACTGCGGAGCACGGAAGTATGTCTGGTCTTCCGCGCGGCCAACCAACATGAAGTGGGCCGCATTGAAATCTGTGATCGTTTCTGGCCCTACGAAAAACAGACCACGGTTTCCATGGAGGACCCTGAACAGTTGATCTACGTGGCAAGGGTGCGTGGGCTGTTCCTTGAGAGGGCATGCGTATCTGCGTCCTTCACGGCGGCGGACGAGAAACTGGCCATCGAGTGGTATCGCGCGGGAATCGCGTTGGACCTGGTACATCGCACGATGTTGCTGGGATGTGCGCGGAAATACGTGGCGCTGTTCAATCATGCCGCTGGTTCGCCGATCACCAGTCTTCAGTACTTCGGCGGCATCCTTCAGGAGGCTGGAGAACTGGACGCGGATCTAAACTATTGGCGGCATCTGGCCGAGCGGGTCCGAAAGATGGAAAGCCAGTGGCGTGCTCACGCAAAGTTTGCGTCAGCAGAAGCGGCAAAGCTACATGAAACGAAATAATGTTGAAGATATTTCCCGGCAGTTGAGCATTTTCCTTGACCGATGACGATCACCTGCTCCACAATGCTTTTACCGGCGTCGCTTGGCGAACAACTTATTTTCTTCAGTTCGGAATGAGTGATTTTCTTCGCCGGAATCCGCACCGGGGGAGCGCCGGGCGCCATTAGGCAAAACGTAGCCGGTGGAGGAATCGAAGCTTAAACCCGTCCCATCATTTCTCGCCCAATTGCGTAACTGGCCGAGAATCTCGTTATTCCGCGCCCCTGGCGCGGTAAGTTGGTGGCGATGAATCATGCATCTTGTAGCAGTTCTTGTTTTGGCAACGGCCTGTGAGCCAGGAGGGGAAGTCGTCATTGCCGTGCAGCGCGACTGCGACGGAGCTATCAAGCCGCGTGTCACGCGCCTTGTACACCTCGCCCATGCCACCCGCGCCAAGCGGCGAGAGGATTTCATACGGCCCGAGCTTGTCTCCTGGGGTGAGAGGCATGTGTTCCCGTCAGTTTATCAATGAACACGCCGCAATATGCCGTTGTAGTCTTCGTGCGAGCCGATCTAAAACCACGACAACCGGTTTTCAGATCGATAGGCTATCGCGCGATACGCTCGACCGATGTCAACCGTCCACACCCTTCCTTTGGCTTTGAACCCAAGGGAAGGATGAAATGGGTCACGTTTGAAGAGTTCATACTTCTCAATCGCCAAGTCTTGAATTTCGACTGGCAATTCGGCGAACAGCTTCCAGAATCTTGGAGTGGTTGTTGATAGGAAAGCCGGCACTACCGCTGAGGTCCCACTTTGCGCCTTGCTTTGACTTCGGCCAGTAACTCATCCATCGGCAGGATTCTACCTTCTTGGATGTCAGCTTCGGCCTCTTCAAGTAGCGCCATTCCAGCGCCTCCGGACGAAAAGTCCCCTTCAATTTGCCTATCCCAGTCATCCATATCCTGACGGACTAGCCAAGCCGCCAGGGATGTTTTTTGATCGGGGGGCAGATCAGCAATGGCTTGTTTAATGGATTCGACGGTCATACTTAAAACTTAGACTGTTTTGGAAGATTGGGCAAGTCATAGGTTTAATAGTGTTAGCGCGAGTATGAAAATTACTTACCCAGTCCCTCGGCCCAGTGCTCCACCACCACCATGGGCAGGCTGGGCGGCTCGCCGCCTTCCGGGACCTGCGCTAGAAATCGCTTGCCATCGCGGGAGAGTACGCCAGTGCTAGGAGCACGGAACAACAGTTCAGGCCGTCCTGCTTTGACTCCCCCAACCTGAAGTTCCACGGGGGCTGCCATCACACTTCTGCCGTCATTCCCAGTCCAGTACAACTCTTTTCCATCGGCCCGCCATTGAGGAGCGCCGCCACCTTCCGCCGATACTTGCCACTTGCCGCGACGTTCCGGGAACCCCTGTATGTAAACTTCACTCCTACCTGACTCATCCGAGTCATAGGCTACCCACCGGCCATCGTGGGAAAAGACGGCGCCACCTTCCCGGAACTTCGTCTGCAGATACGCCGCCAGTTTTTTCTCTCCCTCCAGCGGGAGCATGAAAATGTCAGTACTCCCAAATAGCAGATGTTTCCCATCCGCGGAAACGCTGGTTACAAAATCACCTTTGGCAAGCAACTCTTCCCCACCGGAACCATCGGCCGCTCTTTTGTAGATACTTCCACCATAGGTGTAATAAACATGCCTGCCATCTGGCGACCACCGCGCACGGTTGCCGCCGGTAAAGGTAAGGCGTGTGGCAATGCCGCTTGCGAAGGGCATTACCCAGATGTCAATGGGACTTCGGCCCGCCGTGAACGCGACACGACTGCCGTCAGGGGAGAGGCGGTATTCGGCATAAGGTATTTCTACAGCTTGGCCAACCGATTCGAGCAGTTTCCCAGTACGGTCCAACCACTGGAAGCGGCGCTTTCCAGTCAGCGTCCCTTGGCCATAAAACAACGTCCCGTTGGCCGAGATAGAGAATTCCGCATAACCGTTTGCGCTGAAGCCACCTACGCCTTGGGCCACTATCACCGGATCACCACTGAGCCTAGGCGGGTTCAATTCTAGCTTACGCGCCGTCAGCACGCCATCTCCCTGGATGTAGAGCAGACGCCCTGAAGTGGCATCGTAGATCCCGTTGTACTCCGATTGCAGGATCTGAACCGGCGGCTTTCCGTCCAGCGAGCCCCA
>JAYVXT010000841.1:0-10028 GCA_043785065.1 Bryobacterales bacterium
TGAACCTTCTACTCGCAAGTCACATGCAAGTGAGCATTACACCGTCGCCCTGGTTGGCCCTCCAAATTCAGGAAAATCCACGTTATTTAACCGTCTGACTGGACTTCGCCAAAAGGTGGCGAATTTCCCCGGTGTAACGGTGGAACACCACATCGGCAAAGCAATCCTCAAAAGCAACAAAGAAGTCCGGCTGGTGGATTTGCCCGGAGTTTACAGCCTGGCTCCTCGCTCTGAAGACGAGAAGGTGACCAGCGATGTTCTGCAAGGGCATAACCAATCCGTGGGCAGGCCGGATGCGGTCCTTCTCATCCTCGATTCCACGAATTTGAACCGGCATCTTGTTCAAGGCGCTCCAATTTTGAGTTTGGGGTTGCCCACGCTGGTTGTCCTCAATATGGCGGACGATCTGGCGCGGCGCGGCGGCGAATTAGAAACGGCTATTCTGGCCAGCCAACTCAATTGCCCCGTGGCATTGGTAAGCGCCGCCACAGGCCAAGGGATCGAGAAAGTATTTCAATTCCTCGAAGGCATTGCTTCCCGGTCGGCCACCACTAGGCCCCGCTTCGAGCTTCCTATCCTGCAAGACCCTGGCGGCCGGCGCCAATGGGCCGGAAAGATGAGTTCGCTTTCGGGTTACAAGCCGCCCGTCCCTCCCTTATGGACGCGTCGCATTGACGATGTTGCCCTGCACCCGATTTTCGGCCCGATCCTGTTCCTGGTGGTGGTGCTAGCGGTGTTCCAATCTATCTTCTTCGTGGCGCCTCCTATTATGGATGCCATGAAGGAGTTGATGCGGGTGTCCGGAGTGTACTTGGGCCACCTATTGCCCGAAGGGTTCCTGAAGTCGCTGCTGATTAATGGCATTTGGACTGGCGTGGGTAGCGTACTCGTATTCCTGCCGCAGATTCTGTTCCTATTCCTGTTCATTGGCATTCTGGAAGATTCCGGCTACTTGGCGCGGGCGGCGTTGATTGCCGATCGCACCATGCGTTATTTCGGATTGCAAGGCAAGTCGTTCATACCGCTTCTTTCAGCCTACGCCTGCGCCGTGCCCGCCATTATGGCGACGCGCACGATTGAGAACAAACGCGACCGCATGGCGACCATTTTGATTGCCCCCTTCATGACCTGTTCGGCCCGGCTCCCTGTGTATGCGCTCATCATCGCGGCGTTCATACCTGATCGAACCTTGTTCGGCTTTTTGGGGCTCAGGGCGGCTACGCTGCTGGGCCTCTACATCATCGGCTTCGTCGCGGCGCTGCTTACGGCGCGCATGCTAAAGTCCTCCATTTTGAAAAGCGAAAGGACGCCATTCATGCTGGAAATGCCCCCCTACCGCATGCCATCCATCCGATCCCTGGCATTACGCCTTTATGACCGGGCGAGAATATTTGTGAAGCGCGCCGGTACGGTGATTTTAACGGTGGTGGTTTCCATCTGGTTTCTATCGAATTTCCCCCTCGAAAACGGACAGCCGCCGAAGATCGAAAACAGCATCGTGGGAAGGGTGGGCAAGGCCATCGAACCGGCAATCAAGCCGCTTGGTTTCAATTGGAAGATCGGAATTGGTCTAATCACCTCCCTGGCGGCGCGCGAAGTAATTGTCGGCACCCTCGGAACCATCTACGCCATTGAGAATCCGAGTGAGAAGAACCCCGGCTTGCAGGAGGCGCTGCAAAAAGATCTGGATTTGGCCGGCGCCCTATCCTTAGTGGTCTTCTTCGCTTTCGCGCTGCAATGCTTTTCCACCATAGCCATCGTGCGTCGCGAAACCGGCGGATGGAAATGGCCCATCGCCCAGTTTTCCTATATGTTAGCCGTCGCCGTTCTCAGTTCCTGGCTTGTCAACAACCTTGTCCACTGGTTGTCCTAAAACTCTCCTGCATTGAGTACTAACTTTAGTTCCCTCTCAGGCCCGTGCACCTGGTACGCGTAATTGAAACCTCTTAGCTATGGGTGCTAGCAGTCCTGAACCCTAATCTTGGTTCAGCACAAACTAATATGAAAAGCTTAAACACCTTCGCCATCATCGCTTTCGTTTCAATCGCCCCCAGCTTCGGAATCGTATTTCCTTCCACCTATACCGCCACCCTGGGCCCCATAGGCGCTCCCAATGAATTTCAAATCAACAGCTTCACATTTACGAACTTCAACACCACTACTAACAAGTTGACGATGAACATCGACTTCAACTTTGGCGGCGGTTTTTCAAGCGGCGCCTTTCAGCCCTTCACCGTCCCAGGCTTTGCTAATGCTTCGGGCGATGTTCCACTCAACGTGGGCGATATCCTGTTCAATAACGGCGGATTGATGTATGCGGTCGCTATGAGCTCACACAGCGGCCTGACCGAAGGGTCGTTGTATAAGGTCACCGGAACATTGAATGCGCAAACAGTGCTGGGCAACCCTGGCGGTGGCTATCGTCCTCTGCAAGCTGTCTGGGCTAATCCCACTGGCGCCGTTGCGGTTGGGTCCGGCACTGTATCAGCCGCCAGCATCAGCGGGAATCATTTCAATACAACAGTGATGGTGAACACGGACGCAGCCTTCCGCAACTTCCTGAATGGGACTTTCAACTTCGCCTTTGACTCGGCCACTTGCGGCAACGATGTGGTGTACGGTGCGGTGAGTGCGACCCCGGAACCTGGAACCTTCCTGATGCTGGGCGGCGGGTTGATCGGCTTGGCTCTGATTCGCCGCAAGATCGCGTAATGAAAAAGGTAAGAAACGAGGTTTTCATATAAGCGTGTTAGGATTAGGGTTGGACGGATTCCGTCCAACCCTAATCATGCATAATGTCGTTATAATCGGCTCTGGCTGCGCTGGAAACACAGCTGCCATCTACGCTGCGCGCGCGAATCTGAAACCTCTTGTGGTGATTGGTCACGAAGCAGGTGGGCAACTCTCCATCACATCCTTGGTTGAAAATTTCCCAGGCTTCCCCGAAGGCGTCGACGGCCCGGAGTTAGTGGAGAACATGAAGAAGCAGGCCATTCACTTTGGCGCCGAGTACATTCATGGCTCGGTGGAAGAAGCGGATCTGTCGAAGCGTCCGTTTCGCCTGAAAGTTGGCGGCGAATGGATTGAAACGCGGACTGTGATTATAGCCTCCGGCGCCTCTGCCCGCTGGCTGGGCATTCCCGGCGAAGAGAAGTTCATCGCCAAGGGCTACAGTTCATGCGCCACCTGCGACGGCTTCTTTTTCCGCAACAAGAAAATAATGGTGGTGGGCGGCGGCGATTCGGCGATGGAGGAAGCGAATTTCCTGACGCGTTTCGGCGAGAGCGTGGCGTTAGTTCATCGCCGCGAGGAGTTCCGCGCCTCGAAGATCATGATTGACCGGGCGCGAGCGAATCCGAAGATCAAGATGATTTTGAATGCAGCGGTGGAGTCGATTACGGGGAATGAGCAGGGCGACGTGGTGGGTGTGGTGCTGAAGAATTTTGTGACCGGTGGGACGCAGGCAGTGGAAGTGGACGGGCTGTTTGTGGCGATCGGCCATATTCCGAATACCAAGCCGTTTGTGGGCCAGATCGATACCGATTCAGAAGGCTACATTGTGGGCAGGGGCGGCGCGCGGACGAATATCGCGGGTGTGTTCCATGCTGGGGATGTGGAGGATCGGGTGTACCGGCAAGCGGTTACGGCGGCGGGGGCTGGTTGTAAGGCGGCGATTGAGGTGGAGCGGTTTTTGGAAGCGGAGGGGCATTAGGGCGCGTTCATTCATGAAATGAGGGCTCGGAGCGCAGCACTAAATCTAGCAGGATACCAGGTAGCGCGAGTGCACTGTCCTTAGTCGTAGGGGTGTAGGAACATTTAGGAACATGGGGCTCGTGTCGAGCAATTTAAATACGTTCGAAATTGGGCTGAGAATCTTACTGTTTTGTTGCCTTTTTCTCCAATTGGCGTTTCTGGAAGGCGTCTTTTGAATATTTTGTGAGCTTCAGTCGCACATCTTCTACGATTACAGGACTAGAGGATCATTAGTTTTTCATTATCGATTGTAATGAGAATAACACAACCCTAAGAACAAATCTTCGAGGGGGGATTGAGTATGCAGTTGGTTGTTAGAATGCTGTCGCAACAAGGTGGGTGCCGGAAGTTTAGGCCCAAGATCTCTCCGAACTAATTGGGGAGTTGGCAGAGATCCCAGCGGGCTTGATCTTGTCAAACACACCTTGGGTGCTTTATTGGAATACAAACCACTACAGTAGCTCCAAAGACACTTAAGGCCTCCCATCGCCGGAAGGCCTTAAGTACTTACGAATCAATATGGTGCGGGGAGGGGGACTTGAACCCCCACGATGTTACTCGCTAGCACCTCAAGCTAGTGCGTCTGCCAATTCCGCCATCTCCGCTTATTAAAAATCTCCCTTACTTTTTGCTTGCAGGCTGCCCCGACTTCTTTGCCGCATCTTCTTGCACCTTCTTCAGTTCTTCTGGCGAAAGAATCTTCGTATCAATCGGCATCGTCTTTTCCCTACCCGTGTCCGGATCAGTCAATGTGACTGAAGGAACGGGACCCCCACTTGGCGGCAATGAGCCAGGAGTTGGAGCAGGTGCGCCCGCCGGTGGCGTTGACGACGCTGGCGTCTTAAGCTTATCCAAAACAGATTGGCTTCCGCCAACAGTTCCACCATTTCGTGTCCCCATTACCGATAGCGTCAAAGAGGTTACCATGAAAAGGCCCGCTGCAATCGTAGTCGCTTTCGTTAACACAGTTGCGGAGCCCCGTGGGCCGAAGGCCGTCTGTGATCCCATGCCGCCGAACGCACCGGCCAAATCAGCCGCCTTGCCGCTTTGCAGGAGAACCACGATCACCAAGAACAAACAAACGATCACGTGAATGATCGTTAAAATAATTATGAGCATAGTGAAATATTGCCTAAGAATTAGTATACCAACATCCCGCCTCTACTTGTAAGCGGCAATGCCGGTCACCCGTTCGCCAATCACCAAACAATGAATGTGATCTGTCCCTTCATAGGTCTTCACCGTCTCTAAGTTGCACAAATGGCGCATCATCGGGTATTCATCCATGATTCCGTTAGCTCCCAATAAATCGCGGCTGACGCGGGCGCAATCAAGCGCCATGGCTACATTATTCCGCTTCAACATGGAAATGTGAGCCGCCTCCAGCTTGCCTTGATCCTTCAGCCGTCCGCAATGTAGCGCCAGTAATTGCGCTTTGGTGATTTCGGTGATCATATCCGCCAACTTCTCTTGGACAAGCTGGTGCGAAGCAATTGGTTTATCGTCAAACTGCTTGCGAAGAATTGTATATTGCCTCGCGGTGTCGTAACAATCCATGGCGGCTCCTAACACCCCCCAGCCAATGCCATACCGGGCTTGCGAAAGGCACCCCAGCGGGCCCTTCAAACCCTTCGCGGCGGGCAGCATCGCCGATGTGGGGACATGCACATCGTTCAAGTGGAGCATGGCGGTTACAGAGGCTCGCATGGATAACTTGCCATGTAGTTCCACGGCAGTGAAGCCTGGTGTTCCCTTCTCTACCAGGAAACCCCGGATCCCGTCCTCGGCGCGCGCCCAAATCACGGCCACGTCGGCAATGGAGCCGTTGGTGATCCAAGTTTTTTCACCATTTAGTACCCATTCATTTCCACTCTTGACGGCCTTGGTGAGCATGCCGGCGGGATTTGAGCCGAATTGCGGTTCGGTAAGCCCGAAGCATCCGATGGCTTCGCCCGTAGCCAGTTTTGGGAGCCATCTTTTTTTCTGCTCTTCGCTCCCGTAAGTATAAATGGGATACATCACCAGAGCGCCTTGAACGCTGGCGAAACTGCGTAAGCCAGAATCGCACCGCTCCAGTTCTTGCATAAGCAGGCCGTATTCAACGTTGCTCATGCCGGCGCAGCCGTAGCCTTCCAGGTTCGCGCCAAAAAACCCGAGGCGGCCCATTTCCGGAACGATTCCAGACGGGAATTTTCCATCGCGAAAACTGTCGCGGATTACCGGCATCGCCATTTCGTCCACGAATTGACGAGCGGTTTTGCGCACCAGTTTTTCCTGCTCATTTAAGCAACTGTCAATCAACAGATAATCCACACCTTTAAAATTAGCCATCCTTCTTGATCTTAACTGAGAATTTAGCTGCGAAGGAGACACTACTAATACAAGCAGTGAAGAGAACGCATCCACAGGCGCGCTTCGTTTGGGCGAGAGACCACTCCGTTAGCTTATTGTTTTTAATAATGACGGCGATTGGAGCCGAAAAACCGGTGGCCGACAAGGCTTACGATGAATTGCGGATCAAGCGATATGACGCCGCAATTATTATGTTTCGCCAAGCAATTGCAGAAAAACCAGGACAAATCGCGCTATGGAAAGATCTCGCTTATACATTGTTGAAAACGGGGGACAATGAAGAGGCGCGGGAAGCGTTTGGCGAGGCGATGAAGCTTGTTCCTAGCGATACCCATGTGGCAATGGAGTATGCCTTTCTCGCGTTTGAAACCGGGCGCAAGCCTGAAGCCCGGCGCATTTTTGATCGCGTCAGAACCAATGCTCCAGACTTGCAGCAGAGGAAAACAGCGGAGCAGGCATTTCAAAATATTGATCAACCGCTAGCCGAAGGAATAGCGCGGTGGACCCAAGCCTTGGCCGTTTCGCCGGGGAATTTCAGTGCTCATCAAGAGCTAGCGGGGTTGGCCGAAGAACGTGGCGAGTTGGCTTTAGCCGCTGAGCATTTTCTAACCGCGTGGAGATTAAAGCCCAGCTATAGAGGGTTGCTGGTTAGCAGTGGCCGTGTACTTAAGGGATTGGGCCGGACGGAAGAGGCAATGGCCGCGCTACTGGCCGCTTCGCGCGGGGCGGAACCTCATGCCGCGGAGAAGGCGCGGGAGTTGCTCCCCGCTCGATATCCCTTCGTCTACGAATTCCGGCAGGCTCTCGAACTAGATCCCAGCAACATCGACCTCCATCGCGAAATCGCTTATTTGTTGCTAGTGATGAACGAACAAGCCGAAGCGGAAAAAGAATTTGGAATTGTGGCCGTACAAACACCGGAAGACTTGCTATCTCGGGCGCAGTTGGGCTTTTTACTGCTGGAACGCGGCGCGCGCGCGGAAGCCATACCCCATCTGAAGGTGGTGATGGAAAAGGATGATGGCGAACTTGGAGATCGTGTACGGAACGCCTTAAAGTTGCCTCAAACACTGCACCGCCGGCCGGAAACACCGCTCAGCCAGACGGCCCTTGAAGCCAAGCAACTGGCTCAAAGCAGTTATGAGAAGGGCTTCATGAATGACGCTTTGAAATATCTAAAGACCGCCAACGAAAACGATCCGGTCGATTTCGACGTGATGCTTCGCCTGGCATGGGTGAACAATATTTTGAAGGACGACTCGGAAGCCATCAAATGGTTTGCGCTGGCAAAACAAAGCCCCGACGCGAAAATTTCCACTGAAGCCGCAAAAGCTTTTCGTAATTTGAGCAGCACCGAATCCAACAACCGGACAACTTTTTGGACTATGCCGATGTTCAGTTCCAGGTGGAAAAATCTATTCGATTACAGCCAACTGAAGACCGAATTCAAAATTTCCCGGCTACCGGTGCGCCCCTATTTTTCCGTGCGCTTCATTGGCGACGTGCGCGGCGCGGGGCAAACCGCTTCGGGTATCAACCCGCAATATTTCTCCGAAAGTTCGGTAATCTTTGGGATAGGTTTGGCCACGCCGGTGAAGCATGGTTTGATGGGGTGGTTTGAGGCGGGAACCAGTGTGAGATACCAGCATCGGAATGACGTGGCGCTGGCAGTGAGCGACTATCGCGGAGGACTCAGTTTTGCAAGGGCTTGGAGCGGCCCAGTTCGCCGAAGTTTCCTGGAAACTAACGATGACGCCGTGTTCATTAGCCGTTTCCAAAACGACGGCATTTTTTATTCGCAAAACAGGATTGGATATCGTGTCCTTGAAAGTGAAGAAACACTTGGTTCGCAATCTTCCTTATTTTGGCACTTCAACTTAACGGCCGATACCCGGCGGCAATCCTGGGCTAATTTCCTTGAAACCGGCCCGGGCCTTCGCTTTCGAACAACAGGCATGCCGGCCAGTATGTCTATCACCACAAGTTTCTTGCGCGGAAGCTATTTACTGCCGGGCTATCCCGGAGGCAAGCCCACATTTTTCGATCTCCGCATAGGACTCTGGTATGCCGTTTCTCGTTAGCTTTTTACTCTTCACCAGCTATCAAGTTGTCGGCGATGAGCCGAACGCATGGCCGAACATTCTGGGTTCAGTTGGCATCAACCCTGGCGCGGGAAACATTGTCGTGATCCCGGCTGGAGCGCAAGCGCCCGCGGGTATCTGGCTAAAGAAGATTGAAGCCGGAGCGCTTGTGATTTTGGAAGGCGCATCGCCCCTGGCAGAAGAACTGGGAATTCATGCGACCACGAAGAAAATTCAAGTACGAAGCCTTACCGACGTAAATCGGCCACAGTTGCCGATTCTCTGGGAGCGGGCCTTGGAACTACCGGTTTTCACATTGCCGGCCGGGGCCCAAATTTTCACCAGCGAACGTTGGGAAAAGGCTCCCTTGGTTGGCGGTTTGCGCCACGGCAAAGGCGCAGTGCTATGGTTGGCTGCAAGCGCCGGCAAGTTGGGTTACGAACGATTTCCTTACCTGCCGCAGGCGTTAGGCGAATTGGGGGTCACGCCTCCATACCGCTCTTCGAGGCTTTGGGCTTTCTTCGACACTTCCTACCGGCAACGGGCCGATGTTGATTACCTGGCCCGGCGATGGCGTATAACGGGAATTGGGGCTTTGCATGTTGCGGCATGGCAGCATTATGATCCGGACCCGGAGAACGACGAGTATCTGAAGCGGCTGATCGAAGCTTGCCATCGCAACGCCATTTTGGTTTACGCCTGGCTGGAATTGCCGCACGTCAGCGAATTGTTTTGGACCAGGCACCCCGAGTGGCGCGAAAAGACGGCTATTGGCCAGGATGCCCACCTGGATTGGCGCAAGCTGATGAATCTGGCGAACCCCGATTGCGCCAAGTCTGTGGCCCAGGGCGTGCGTGAATTGCTGGGCAGGCATGATTGGGACGGAGTGAATCTGGCGGAGCTGTACTACGAATCCCTCGAAGGCGTTGCCAATCCGGCAAGATTCACGCCGATGAACGACATTGTGCGCGCGCGGTTCAAAAGTGAGAAGGGGTTCGATCCGCTGGAACTGTTCGGGGCTCGATCGGCGGATGCGGCGGCGAAGAAAACCTTCCTGGATTACCGGGCAGAGATGGCTCGTCAGATGCAGGAGCAATGGCTTGGCGAAATGGCGGCAATTCGAATATCGAAGCCCCATTTGGATTTGGTATTAACTCATGTGGATGACCGTTTCGACCCTCGCATGCGCGATCTGATCGGTGCTGATGCGGCGCGCGTACTGCCGCAATTGGAAAAACAAGACTTCACTTTCTTGATTGAGGATCCGGCGACGGTTTGGAACCTTGGGCCACAACGGTATCCGCAAATCGCGGAGCGTTACAAACCCCTTACGGCGCAGCAATCGAAGCTGGCGATCGACATCAATATTGTGGAGAGGTATCAAGACGTCTACCCGACCAAGCAACAAACCGGAGTGGAACTATTTCAGCTGGTTCATACTGCATCCAGGGCGTTTCCGCGAGTGGCTCTTTATTTTGAGAATTCGATTGGTCCGGAAGATGTCCCATGGGTGGGTTCGGCCGCGGCCGCGGTAACACGCTGTGAAACATTGGGAGAGAAAACCGTGGTGGAGTCGCCGTACGGGGTAGGCATTCCCTGGGTGGGTCCAGCTATGGTGAACGGCAAGCCATGGCCAGTCCGAAGTAACTCGACGCTGTGGCTACCCGCTGGGCCGGTCGTCGCTGAGCATTCAGCGAAGGACACTACGTTTCATGTGCTGGACTTCAACGGGCAGTTGCGGACGGCTAGTGTTGACGGAAAGACTCTTGAGATTTCGTACCAACAATCCTGGCGAGCAATTGCGATTTTGGATCGCGAGCCGGTATCGGTTGAAGTGGACGG
>JAYVXT010000842.1:0-9985 GCA_043785065.1 Bryobacterales bacterium
CGCTTCGCGGCCCCTTCCTTTTCGCAGGATATTGGAACAAGCCAGAAGCCACGGCTCAGGCCTATCACGACGGCTGGTTTCTAACTGGGGACGTCGCCGTGATGGACGAACAGGGCTGGTTCTACATTGTGGATCGCAAGAAGGACATGATCGTCGCCTCAGGCTTCAAGGTTTGGCCAAGAGAGGTCGAAGACGTTCTCTATCAGCATCCTGGCGTGCGCGAGGCAGCCGTGGTGGGCGTGCCCGATGCGTATCGCGGAGAGACGGTGAAAGCCTTCATCGCCCTCAAGCCTGAGTTCGCCAACGTCACAGCGGAAGAAATTATCGCCTTCACCCGCGACCGCATGGCATCGTATAAATATCCGAGAATTGTGGAATTCGTGCCGGAGATTCCAAAGACCGCATCCGGTAAATTTCTGCGCCGGGAATTGAGAGGAAAATAGATATGCTGGAGCTTGGATTCGTAACTGCCATCCTGCCGGAATTGAGCTTGGAAGAAGTAGCCGGCTTTGCCGCCGCCAATGAGTTCGATTGCATCGAGGTGATGTGCTGGCCAAAGGGTAAGGCCGAACGCCGTTACGCCGGCATCACCCACATCGACGTTGACGGGTTCAATGCCGATGACGCAACCCGTGTGAATGAAATTATGGCTAAAGCGGGAGTGAAGATCAGCGGCCTGGGTTACTATCCCAATCCCCTGGCGCCGGACGCGGAAGAAGCCGCGATCTATACTGAGCATCTTAAAAATGTGATCACCGCCGCCCGCCTGCTGGGGCTTGGGGTTGTGAACACATTCGTTGGCCGCGATTACACCAAGTCCATCGACGAGAATTGGCCGCGATTCCTGAAGACCTGGAAGCCGATTCTGAAGCATGCGGAAAACAACGGCATTCGCATTGGCATCGAAAATTGCCCCATGACCTTCACTCGGGATGAGTGGCCGGGCGGCAAGAACCTGGCTT
This sequence comes from Bryobacterales bacterium, assembly GCA_043785065.1. GTDB lineage: Bacteria > Acidobacteriota > Terriglobia > Bryobacterales > Bryobacteraceae > JANXSF01. The sequence continues at coordinate 963 of JAYVXT010000842.1, forward strand.
ATTCGCCCGCCATCTGGCGCCGTATGTACAACGATCTCCCCAGTGAAAACTTCGGCCTGAATTTCGATCCTTCGCACTTCATTTGGCTAGGCATGGATTACTTGAAAGCCATGCGCGAGTTCAAGCACAAGCTGTTCCACATTCACGCAAAAGATGTCCACGTGGATCAGGAGAAGCTGGATGAATACGGAATCCTGGCCTTTCCGAATTTATGGCACACTCCGAAATTGCCGGGAATGGGTGATGTGAATTGGCCTCGCTTCTTCGCTACTTTGACGGAGGCCGGATATAAAGGCCCCGTCTGCATCGAAGTGGAGGACCGCTCTTACGAAGGCACGTTGGCATTGCGAAAAACAGCGCTCAGAACGGCGCGTAATTACTTGAGGCAGTTTATTCCTAAGGGTTGAAATCAGGATAGGGAATGGTAGGCGCGGCAGGACTCGAACCTGCTACCACCGGCTTAGAAGGCCGGTGCTCTATCCAGATGAGCTACGCGCCCCTATCTATAGTCTAAACGAAGTACTGCGTGCTAGTCTCAAGGAATGCGTTTTGTTCTTATATTCGCTCTGGTTTTGGTGGGTTGCACGCAACCCGGACCGCACACCGATGAAGCCGGCAATCCTTTTACCGACCTGACCAACGAATATTTCCAGGCAATGTTCGAAAACAGCCCCACGGCGGCAACGGCAGCCGGGCTTCATACTTATGACTCAAAACTGGACGATCTTTCCGCAAAATCGGTGGCCAATCGAATCGCAAAATTGAAAGCATTCCAATCCAGGCTGGCGGCCATCAAAACACAAACCGCCGACGACGCCGTGGACGCCGAATTTCTAGCATCACAGATCACAGCTGAACTCTTTGATCTAGAAACCCTGCAAACCTGGAAGAAGAATCCGATGCACTACATCGAACTAGCCGGTAGCGCCGTGGACGGGCTGATGAAGCGCGAATTTGCTCCTTCCAAAGAACGGCTGCAATTGGTTACCGCGCGATTAAAGCAGTTGCCATCGGCATATGAGGCGATGCAGGCCAATGTTTCCAATCCCCCGAAAGAGTTCACCGATCTCGCCATTCGAATGGCTAAGGGGACAGTCGAGTTTCTGCAAAAAGACGTGCCCGCCTGGGCCGCCGAAGCCGCCGCTGGCGATGCGGTGGCGCTTGCGGAATTCGAGAAAGCGGACGATTCGGCGCTGGAAGCTTTGAAGGCTGCCTCAACTTGGTTATCCGGCGACCTTAAGGCATCCTCCAAAGGAAACTACGCCATTGGAGCCGAAGCCTTCGCTAAAAAGCTGCTCTACGAAGAAATGGTGGACATCCCGCTGAACAAGCTTCTAGCCATTGGGGAGGCCAATCTTGAAAAGGATTACCGGAAATTCTTGGACGTTGCGGGTAGAATCGCAGCCAAAAAATCGCCCGCTCAAGTGATGGCGTCGCTTTCTGAGGAGCATCCTTCCGCCGAACGGTTGATTCCCGCCACCAAGCAAACCCTCGCCGGAATTCGCAAATTCTTGATCGACCGGAAAATCATCAACCTGCCCAATGAGCAAATGCCCATTGTCCGCGATACGCCCCCATTTGCCAGGAACGGCAGCTTTGCCTCCATGGATTCGCCTGGCGTTCTCGAATCGAAAGCCAATGAAGCTTTTTATTATGTCACTCCCCCTGAAAAGGATTGGGACGCCAAGCACGTGGAAGAGCACCTGCGCCTTTTCAACAAGCCTGTGATGGACGTGATCACCATCCATGAAGCCTTCCCTGGCCACTTCACCCAATTCTTGTTCTCAAAGCAATATCCCACCAAAGTTCGGCAATTGCTGTTCGTTTCGAGCAACGCCGAAGGCTGGGCGCACTACGCCGAACAGATGATGATTGAAGAAGGCTACGGGTTGAACGATCCGAAACTGGCTTTGGCGCAATTGTCCGAGGCGCTGCTACGCGATTGCCGCTACGTGGCCGGAATCAAACTTCATACCGAGGGCTGGACGGTGGAGCAGACCACTAAGCTCTTCATGGAAAAAGGGTTCCAGGAGCGCGCCAATGCTTTTGAAGAGGCCCGTCGCGGAACCTACAATCCAACCTACCTCTATTACACTCTCGGGAAATTGCAAATCTACAAATTGAGGGAAGATTACCGGCAGGCTAAAGGAGTCGAATACTCTCTCATCAATTTTCATGACGCCTTTATCAAAGCAGGGCCGATGCCTTTGAAGTTGGTTCGCAAGATTCTGCTTCCTATGGATAAAAACCCCACGCTCTAGTAAATTTCTCTAAGAAAAGCCGGTTTTTCCTATTAACATTATTAAGATAATCGTGTAAACTGGATGCGAGTCTATCGATAGCTCCATCGGGAGGGGCAATTGAAGAAGCTGATTCTAACACTTTTTGCCGTTAACGCACTATGGGCCACTGACCCTTATTGTCCAGGCTACCCAATGCCGCAAAGGGAGCTCGACAACGCGGCTCGTGAGCGGGAGATTGGATTTAATAATTTTTCAAAGCGGGCTTCCAAGGTTCGGACCAAGGCCACGATTGACCGGGTGAACCTGATCGATGCCGGGATCTTCGGGAAGATGGATGCCGATGGCGTGCCATCCGCGTCGCTTGCCACCGACGAAGAATTCCTGCGCCGCGTGTATGTCGATCTAACCGGGCGAATTCCCACGGTGGAGCAAGCCCGGAAGTTCCTGTCCGACGACAACCCAAGCAAACGGCAGGCGCTGATTGACGAACTCATGGCCTCGGATGCCTTTGTCGATCAATGGTCTTTCTTTTATTCCAACCTGTTTGAGATCACTAGCCGTTACTATAATTACGTTTCGGTGCAGGGGCGCAACCGCTTCAATCAATACCTTCGCGACTTCATTTCGAAGGACCGTTCCTACGCCGATGTTGCCCGTGAAATCATCTCCGCCAGCGGGGATGCACACCTATCCGGACCTCCGAATTTCCTGGTGCGTGGTTTCCAGCAAGGCGACCCCATTCAGGACACATGGGACACGCTTACCGACCGGACAACGGTTCGTTTTCTGGGCATGAAGAGCGAATGTATCTCCTGCCATGACGGCCGCCGGCATTTGGACGAAATTAACCTCTACTTGACCAAGCGGAAGCGCCAGGAGTTTTGGGGCATGTCCGCATTTTTCTCACGTATGGAAATTCAGCAGACGCCGCTTGATTCCTATGCCCGGCAAATTCGCAACGTCATCTTTGATCGTCCCAACGGCGGCTACTATTCGCTGGTGAACTCGGGAAGTCCTGGTCCACGTCCGGCGCGCACTGGCGGCCCCTATGAGCCTGTTTACGTCTTCAACGGCCAGAAACCGCAATCGAATGATTGGCGCAAAGAGTTAGGCAAAATGGTCACCACCGACCGCCAGTTTGCCCGCACGGCCGTGAACTATGTTTGGGCGGCTATGTACGGGCAGGGAATCGTCGATCCGGTCGACGGCTGGGACTTGGCCCGACTTGACCCTAACAATCCTCCGCCCGCGCCCTGGACCATTCAACCATCGCATCCTGAATTGATGGAGACTCTGGCCGACGAGTTCATTCGTAGCAACTACAGCGTGAAGAAGCTCATCCGGCTGATTGCCACATCCAGCAGCTATCAACTTTCAAGCCAGCATCCCGGCCCGTGGCGTCCGGAGTATGACCGCTACTTTGCCCGCCACTATACGCGCCGATTAACGGCTGAGCAGATTTACGATGCCATGTCTATCGCCACTGATACGGAAACACCGATGGCTGTGGAAGGCTTCCCCTTGCCCGTAATGTACGCCAACCAGTTGCCCGATCCGACCGAACCCCGCAACGATACCAACATTCGTAATTTCCTTTCTAACTTCGGCCGTGGTGATTGGTGGCAAAATCCCCGCACATTCACCAGTACCGTTCTTCAAGTGTTGTTCGTGATGAACGACACTACCGTCAACTACCGCACATTCGCCAACAAGGACGGCGGGCGTCCAACGCGCGTAGCCACTTTGCTCGAATCGGGAGTGCCGGACCGGCAGGCGATTGAACAATTGTTCCTGGCCACACTCACGCGCTTTCCAAGTGACGACGAGATTGATTCCATCATGAAGACCCGCACCGGCAACCGGGAACAATGGATGGCCGACCTGCAGTGGGCGTTACTCAACAAGCTCGATTTTGTTTTCCACCATTAGAATTCGGAGGCTGCCAATATGTTTTGCCATGGAGTCGATCATAAATTTTCGCGCCGCCGTTTGATATTTGGTGGTGGCAGGGCCGCGGCCTATTTTGCTTTAGCTAGCCGTGGCGATGCCGAAACTACGGCGCTAAACGTGAAGCCACGTGGTACGGCGAAGACCGTAATTTTCGTCAACATGAGCGGCGCGCCAAGCCAGTTGGACACGTTCGACGCGAAGGATGGCCCTTGGAACGCGGATGACGCCGATATTCAACAGTACGGTAAGGGCATGTTCCTATCCCGCACGTTGTTTCCGGAATTTTCCAAGCTATCGAAAGACTTGCTGCTGCTCCATTCGGTGCAGAGTTGGGAGGCGGCGCACGAACGCGGCGCGTTTTACGTGCAGACTTCGCATCCGCAGAATCCGGCCTTCATTTCTGAATCGCCACATATCGGATCGGTGGTCGCCATGGAAAAAGGAGCGCCCGGACCCCTGCCTCCGTTCCTCGCGCTCAACACCAGCGGCACACTCTTCCAAGGATCGAAGTTCATGGGCGGCGTCAACGAACCGATGCTAGCCCCGGCCAGCGCGAACGGCCTGACCACGCTTGAGCACAATTACTATGCGGCCGCCAGTCAGCAGCGCTTTGAAGAAAAGTTCAAGATGTTATTGGCGCTGGATGACAACCTTCGCAAGAACCCTCTGGGAAAAGAAATGGCCAGCCACGCCGATTTCTACGATGCGGCGAAAAGGTTGATGTATAACCAAACCATCTCAAACGTTTTCAAGTTTTCCACCGACGAAAACAATCGCTACGGTAATACGAATTTCGGTCGCGCTTGCATAGTGGCCCGCAACGCAATTAAAGCCAAGGCAGGGGTTTCCTTCATCAACTTGCACTCCTTTGGTTGGGATACGCATCAGTTCATGTACGACACGAACTACGCTCCCAACATGTACACTCTGTGCAACGATTTGGATCGCGGCATCGGCAACTTGGTGCAGGACCTAAAGGCCTCGGGCGACTTCGACAAGACCTTGATCGTGATGATGGGGGAATTTGGACGCACTCCAGGTTTGCTCAATCCGCGCGGCGGCCGCGACCACCACAAGTTTCTGCAAGCCGCGGCGATGATTGGCGGCGGTGTTAAAGGTGGCCGTGTCATTGGCGAATCCGATAAAGATGGAGCGCAGGTCATCACTCCTGGCTGGAGCATGAACCGTCCCATTTTTATGGAAGATATTGCCTCCACCATCTATTCGGCTCTTGGGATCAATTGGACTAAATCCATCGCCGAAACTCCATCGGGCCGCAAGTTCGAATACGTTCCCTATGCGGTGCAAGGCACATATACCAGCATCGACGAGGCATTCGGTTAATATGATTCGCCTGGCCTTCATCTTCCTGGCCGGCGTTGTTGCGGTAAGCGGCCAGGTCAGGACGGTCTATGTCACCGCTCCTGATTCGCACATCACTTCCGGCGATACGATGACGCTTGCCGCGGCAGCCGCCGACGCAAACGGAAACGTAATGCCGAATGCCGCGATCACATGGTCCAGTTCCAGCGACGCAATTCTTTCGGTGGACAAAACCGGCGTGGTCACCGCCAAGGGTCTCGGGATAGCCGACATCTCCGCTGTATCCTCAAATGTCCGCTCCACGGTTCGCATCCAAGTACTTCCCCAAAGAATTGAACTCACTCCGGGCGACACGGAAATCATGGTGGGCGATACATTCACCTTCACGGCCAAAGCGTTGGACATGAAAGGCCAAACGATACCCAACGTCACTTTCACCTGGGGCACGATCGCCGCCGATGGATTTTCCACCGTCTCGGTTGGAATTGATCGCAACGGAAAACTGAGTTCTTACGCCGTCGGAAATTTTGTGGTGCGGGCCTATGTTTCCTACTCAACCGGGCCTGGACAGTTCATTCCGCAATTCTTCGGAACGGCCACGTTGCGCGTTAAATCCCCCAGGCAATGGCGATTAAGCAGAGTGGTTGGAACCAACGATATTCGCAACAGTTCCTTGCTTTTGCCCCGCAGAAATTTGCGGATGAGCGTGAATGAATCCGGTCAAATAGCATTCATGGGATCGCTTGAAGGCTATGCCGCCGGCCTCATGCTGTGGGACCAGAACGCAGTCAAGGTCTTGGCGTCGTCCGGAACTCCAACCTTGATCCCCGGAACCTTTCTATACGATTGCAGTGAACCAGCCCTGAATAATCGAGGAGACGTGGTAGCCGGTTGCAGCGGCTACGGTTTGGGAACAAGCTTGTTGTCCGCCAGCAGTTCGGGCAACAAATGGATTCTTCTGAACAGCTACAGCGAAGGTGGTTACGAGAACATCAGCGGCATCACTTTGACGCGCTACTCGCTCAACGATAATGGAGAGGTTCTGTTCCGGGGGACCTTCCGGTATGAAGGAACAACGGCCATCAACACCGGACTATTCCGCCGTGCTACCGACGGAGCATTAATTCTTGAATACGCAACCGACCGGAAGCTTCCCGGTCTTGAAGGGACGATCAGCCTCGATACGGATTTCGGCATCGACAATCAATCGAACATTTATTTTCTAGCCACGAATGGAACTCTGCGGAACCTCTACAAGAAGGATGCAACCGGACAATTGGTTCGGCTGCTTGGCACGGGAGACGACTACCAGGTCTTGAACCAAAAAATCACGCGCATTTCCAACGTGGCAGTTTCCTCATACGGCCATTTTGCCTACTACGTAAATACCAACAACTATGCGTACGTGGTCTCCGTGAAGAAGGACGACCCGGATCCCAAAATCGTAAATGTGTCGGCCAGCAGCTTGTATGGAATCAACCCCTCTGGTACTGTAGTCTTCCGTGGTGATTACGCGCCAGGTACTGGAATTTACACTTGGGACGGCAATACTCTTAAAGACGTTTTCATCATCAACCATCCCGCTCCAAATGGAGAGCTGTTCGTCGAATTTGATTCCGCCGGCATCAACGGCGCCGGTGAAGTTTACGCGCAAGCGCGTACTTCCAATAACCTGTTCGTCGTCGCCAAGGCTTCGCCCAAAACCAGTTTGGTCTTTCAATCGGGCATTCGGATTGCAGCCACAGCTAATCCAGTCTTCCTGAACTTTGCCCAAGGTGCGCGAGTTGGTCCGGCTCATTTGCTAACCGGCGGCAACTCCACCAGCATTATGGAGATTTCCGGCTCCAACCTGATCCCCAAAGTGATGCTGGGCGACCGCTTGCCCGACGGAGGCTTTTACGAAGCCGGTTTCACTGTGCGTAAGGCGGCCAATGGGGATCTATTTGTTACGACAAACACCAGCCTGCACCGGTTAGGCGCGGATAACACAGCAACTCTGATCAGCCGCTTTCCTGCGCGAATGGGTTCCACTACAATCAATGCCCCGTTTACTCACGCTGCAAATTCCAAGGGCGTGCTGGTGACAGCACACACCACGGCGGTCGGTATCAATCGTTTGGTCCGATGGGATAACGGGCAGCCGGTTGCACTGGCGCATTTCGGCTCCACCAATCCCAGTTACAAAACCGACAGCCCATCGGGCGGAAACTTTGAGGCACTCAACGATGTGTTGATCGATGAAGCGGGTCGCGTGCTAGCGAATATTCGGACCAACAACGGCCCCTCAGGCTTGTTCATTTACGCGGATGGCGGTTGGACCAATGTCCTCAAGCTCAATGAGACCGAAATGCTGGGCCGACTCATCACCAACATTAATCTCATCCGAACCAGCGGCGAAAAGTTCTATGCTTACCTCACGCTGTTCGGCGGCATTCCGGTCATCGCCGAATGGCGCGATGGCAAGTGGGTGTCTCTTCTTACCCGTTCCGATCAATTGCCCTCCGGAAACGTCATCGACAATGTCAGCACTTTCGATGTCAACAGCAAGGGAGACGTCGCGGTCCGCGTTGGAGGGGCCGGTACAATGCTGCTTCTGTGTTACTCCAAAGGCGAATGGCGAACCGTAGCCAACTTTGCCGATCCCCAAGAAACCGGCGATTTCCTCCGCTCCGTCGATCAAATCGATCTGCGCGATGACGGAACTATTTACTTCCTTTCGCTCACTTATCAGGACGAATACGTGGCTTATGTGGCTGAACGCCTTTTCTAATCTCCTCCTCGGATTCTTCTTCGCCGACGTGAACCAAGTTGGGGTCATTGGCGTGACCGCTCCGCAACAATACGTGGTCTCCGGGCGTTCAATTGTGGTACAAGCCCAAGCCCTTTATGTCGACGGCACCCCGGCCGACAACGCGCGCTTGCAGTGGACCTCTTCTGATCCCACCATCGCTCAAGTCAATCAAGACGGAGAAGTTCGCGGCATGGGCCTCGGTGTGGTCGATTTGACCGTGCGTGACCAAAACAGCGGCGTTTCCTCGAAAATAAAATTCAGAGTTCTTCCCTCGAGCATTGAAATTGAACCAGCCGATTTACAAACCAGGGTAGGCGAGACCGTTAAACTTTCCGCCAAAGCCTACGATGCCGATGGGAAAAGTGTTTCCAACGCAAAGTTCAAATTCCGCGCGGCCGATCCCGCCATCGCCACCGTTTCCACCGACGGCTCTTTAACTCCAATCGCCGAGGGAATTGTTTCCGTAATTGCCGAGTTGGACATGCCAAACGTGAATTTCGGATTCTCCTCAAGTGGTATCGTCCGGGTGCTGCGCAAAGCGGATTACAAACTTCGTAAGATTCTCACAGCGGATACCACCGCCCCGGCAACTATTGTTTCCATGAGTAACGTCACAGCCCCTGGTAATAATGTTGTGGCCGGCATCGCCACGCTTTCCACCGGCGGCCAAGCGGCAATGCTCTGGGTTAACGGCAGTTTAAGAGTGCTTGCGGCCA
>JAYVXT010000843.1:0-3079 GCA_043785065.1 Bryobacterales bacterium
TATGGGTTTTGTTCGTCTCGGATCTGTGGTGTTGATAGGGGAAAGAGGGATCGGCGGTGGTTTGTGGAAGCCAACAAGACAGGCAAAGGCGTCTGGATATTATTCAATATGAAACGGGAACTCCGATACATGCTTCTTCCCCGATAAGTCGTCCCGCATCTCAATAACTAACTTGTACGTGCCTGGCGCCACGTTGTTATCCAAGTTCAAGTGAAACGCCCCGTGCAAATAGGCGCGCGGGTAAAAGGTCTTATCCTGCTCCTTGGCAGCATCGGGTTGCTGGAACGCCACCGTCCCATCGGCGCGGAGAATTTTCACACCGTAACTTACTTCGTACTCGTTGTTTTCCTTCAACGAAAAACCGGCGATTTGAAACTGCACGTGCAGCGCGGCCCCTGGGCGGTACTTCGCGCCAATCGCGGGCGCCTTGCCATCCTCGTCGCGGAAGAAGCGCACCTCGTCGGCCACCAATTCTTTCGCATGCTGTTTGCGCCCGCCTCGAACAGGGATTTTGATCTGATGCGTGGCGCTCGTCTTTGCCGTCAAGTCGCGCACTTCTATTTCAAGATGATAGTCGGCGGTAACCAGTGTATCGGGCAGAATGAAGCTGCGGTTCACTTTGGGCAGCCACTGCTTATCCTGAGGCGTCAGTTCCTCTTTGATCTTGCCTTCCACGGGCTTGTCGAGCAGCAACCCCGCCTTATCCTTCAACGTCACACTGTATTCAAGCGCAACGTGATTGCGCTCGTCTTCGTCCGTCTTCTTGGTGAAGCCGGTAACTTGGAAAGAGAAAAAAATAGTTTCGCCAGTTAAAAAACTTTGGCGCGCGGCAACCGCCGGGCCACCGTCCAAGTCGGACAAAATAGCGTTATGGATTGCAAGGGAAGCGGCTGGGCACAACTTCAGAACAGCAAGTGAAACCAGCGCGAATTTCGCCAGTTTCCCTCGCATGGGCTACCTGCCGGTTATTTCCGGCCGGCCCGCTGGACGTGCTTCATCCTGGCCAGGCAACATTTGAAGCGGCAGGTCCACCAAGGAAATTCGCTCCTCGCCAGGCAGCCCTCCGTCGTTCAAAACCAGGCGGTAGTGGCCCAAGGGAGCGTCGAAAACGATGATCCCGGAGTCTGTGCCGCCGGGAGGAATTTCACGAAGAAAACCCATCCATCCTGGCACGCCTTCCACATCTTGCAACTCGGGAAACTCGTCACCCTTTTCGTTACGGATCGAGAGGAAAGAAAGGGCTTTTCGTTCCCGAGCGCTATTGGCCACGGTGAGCTTCAGCACCAGAAACCGTTGTTTGGGATCAAGCCTGCCTCTTGAGCCAGTCAATTCCGTCTTCCAATCGGACTCGATCACAGAATAAGTGAAGGGTCCAAGCGGCACCTTTTCGCCCATTTGCCAGGGCTTTGTGGTGGATTCCCTCTTGACTTGGCTGCATGAACAGACGCTTAAGAAAGCAAGAGCCGCCAATGAGGCAAGCATTGTTTGTTTTTTAATGTGATGCACGAGGATCGTCTCAATCTGCAAAAATGAAGAACTAAGGATTATTATTTCATACAAATGACCACGATTCGAATATTATTGGCAGGCATGGCTTTGGCGCTTGCGGCTTGGGGCTACCAAACGGCATCGCCAGGAGTTCATCCTGTTAGCGGACGCCAGTATGCCCAGGTGATGGGGGTGGCGGGCGCAAGTTGGCTGGAAAGGCCGGAACGGGACGCCGAAGAGAATCCGCAAGCGGCGATTGAAGCGCTGGGGTTGAAGCCAGGCATGACGGTGTGCGACCTGGGCGCCGGCAGCGGCTACTACAGTATCCGCATGGCGCAAAAAGTGGGGGCGCGGGGCAAAGTCTACGCCGTGGATATCCAGCCCGGCATGATCAAGCTGCTGGAAAAGAAGATCAAGGACGAGAAGATCAAGAACATTTTTCCGGTGCTTTCAACCGCTACCGATCCGAAGCTGCCTGACAACGAGATCGACCTGATGATTCTGGTGGACGTCTACCACGAGTTCGATCAGCCGCAGATGATGCTGCGGAAAATCCGCAAGTCTCTGAAAGATGATGGGCGGTTGGTGTTGCTTGAATTTCGCAAAGAAGACCCGAAGGTGCCGATTCGCGAAGAGCATAAAATGTCCATCAAGCAAGTAGGGGCGGAAATGGAGGCGGAAGGGTTTGAGATCGCCGGGGTTAAGGAGCATCTTCCATGGCAACATATGATTTTCCTGAAGAAGAAGTAGCCGCTTGTGACCTACGACGTAATTATCATCGGCGCGGGTATTGTCGGCGCGGCCTGCGCTGATTCGCTGACTGAAGCTGGGGCCTCGGTTGTGGTGATTGAACCGGGCATTGTGGGGGGCGGCGCGACCGCCGCCGGCATGGGACACATCGTGGTGATGGATGATTCGGAAGCCCAATTTACCCTAACCAATTTTTCCCGGAATCTTTGGCTTAAGCTTGTGCCGCGGATGCCCGCCATGGTGGAGTTCGAGCGGCGCGGAACTTTGTGGGTGGCGGCCGATGAAGAAGAGTTGGAAGCAGTGCGCGGCAAGTTCGAGTATTACGGGCAACGAGGCGTGCGGGCGCGGATTTTAAAAGAGGACGAACTGCGCGAAGCCGAACCGAATTTGCGTCATGGCCTGGCGGGCGGTTTACTTGTGCCGGACGATGCGGTGATCTACGCGCCGTGCGCGGCCGCCTGGCTGATGGAACGCGCCCGGCAAAGTGGGGCTAAATTGCACCGGGGCGAAGTTGACCGGCTGCTTCAGGATGGTGTGAGGCTTGCCGATGGCTCCACCATATCGGCCAAATCGATTGTTTGCGCTGCCGGGGCGGAGGCGCTGCGCTGGTTCCCGCAGCTTGACATGAAACCTCGTAAAGGGCACTTAGCCATTACGGGCCGCTATCCGGGGTTCGTGAATCATCAATTGATTGAGCTGGGATATTTGAAGAGCGCGCACGGTTCCAACGCCGATTCGGTGGCGTTCAACGCGCAGCCGCGGGCCACCGGTCAAGTTCTAATTGGCTCATCACGGCAATTTAGCGCGGCCAACACAAGCATCGATCCGCGCATGCTCCGGC
>JAYVXT010000844.1:0-3079 GCA_043785065.1 Bryobacterales bacterium
GGATTCAAAAGAAAAGGCATCGCGGCATCTCAATTCGCCGCGCATCGTATCGGGATGGCCGATGTACAAAGACTATTCACCGCAAAATTCGTAGGCACCGGGGGCACGGACGCCAGCAAACCAGCCTCTTTACCAGGCACCCGCCTTGCAATTCAATCTCGGCACGGGGTTCAAATTTTTCTGGGGGGATTCAAGATGCTTCATTTTAAACCGGTTTTATTAGCGACTTTCTTGCTTGTGTCTACGTACGCCAATGCCGCGAGCCTGGAAGCTTGTCAGCGAGCCCTCGGCCGCGCCATACAAGCATGTATGGACAAAAAAGACGCCACCCAGAGTGGCATTGACTTTCAACATAGTGCGGAGGCTGGTGCCCTCAATCCCACTACGGGACGAATCAATGGCGGCCAAGGGCAACTCGCCAGCGCGACCAGCGGTGATGCGATGAAATGGGCAGGCGTCCGGCAATTTTGCCAATCCGAAATCGATAATAACAAATGCCGTCCCGCGGACTGCCAAGTTACCGATCCACAAGAGCAAAAGCGGGCCATTCAATTAGTTAAGAGCTGCGAAGACAATATTTCTCAAGTGGTCCAAACGGCAGAGACCAATCAAGCCAACAACGCCGGAATCGCCCAGCAAGCTCTCGATCAAAACAGCGGCGATTCTTCAGATCCGAACATGCCCTGCAGTGACGGAGAAGTTTGCGGCAAGAAAAATCCATACCTGCAAGAAGCCGAAACCAATCTCGACGCGGTTCGCAGACTTCAAGCCATATATGGACCCGGAAAATACGGCAGCGGCGGCAACGAAGTGATCATTGGACCCGCTATAGTTCCCGCGGGGTCCGGCGACGCGCTTCGTACTTACACGGGCAGGCACTAGGCCGCCCGCTGACTCTAGGCTATTTCGCTAAGGGCCCGCGCAAAAATAAGTGTTACAACTTATAAAATTGTTGTGTACGATTTTAGGCGTGAAAGATCACGCTCGACTCATCAGGAAGAAATATAAAATACTTGCGCCTCATTTAAATGAGCGTTCGCGACGTTTGTTCGCAGCAGTCGAAGCATCATCTATTGGTTATGGCGGAGTATCGGTTGTGTCGCGGGTGACGAAGATATCCAGACGAGCAATTCACGTTGGCCTGAAAGAGATCAATGAAAAAACTGGCTCGGCCGACCGTATTCGTTCGCCGGGCGGAGGCCGAAAGCTCGCAACCATCAATGATCCAAAACTGCTCAAAGAACTCGAAAGTCTTGTTGAGCCACTGAGTCGCGGCGATCCTATGTCTGCAATACGTTGGACTTGCAAAAGCACCAGTGTTTTATCGAATGAGCTTGAAAGGCGTGGCCATAAAGCCAGCGCTCGGCTTGTAGCCTCGCTTCTTCGCAAAATGAAGTACAGCCTTCAGAGCAACCAGAAGACACTAGCGGGAAAACAGCATCCCGACAGAAATGCGCAATTTGAATACATCAATGCGCAGGCAATGAAGCAGATGCGCGCCCACAATCCTGTGATTTCCGTAGATACAAAAAAGAAAGAGCTGGTTGGAAACTTCAAGAACAGCGGCACCAAGTGGTATAAAGAAGGACGGGCTCCAAAGGTTAACGATCATGATTTTCCAGAGCCAGAGATTCCAAGAGCTCATCCCTACGGCATTTACGATTTGGCAAAAAATATGGGATGGGTGAACGTGGGAACCACTCACGACACAGCAAGCTTTGCTGTTGCATCCATTCGTGGTTGGTGGAAATCCTGTGGACGAAAACTTTATCCAAAATCCAAAAGGCTCTTTATTACAGCAGATGCGGGCGGAAGCAACGGATCAAGACTTCGCCTTTGGAAGTGGGAGCTGCAGCGCCTTGCTGACGAGACAGGAATGCCGATTAGGGTCAGTCATTTTCCGCCAGGCACAAGCAAGTGGAATAAAATTGAACATCGACTTTTTTCTTTTATAAGTCAGAATTGGAAAGGTGAGCCCCTTATAAATTATGAAACGATTATTCAACTCATAGCTGGGACAAAGACATCGACCGGTTTGCGTGTCACCTGTAAGTTGGACAAACGCAGTTACAAACCCGGCAAGGTTGTAACCGATGAACAATTCAAATCGATCTTTCTTAAGAAAAATAAATTCCACGGCGAATGGAACTACGAGATATTGCCGATAACTAAGTTGTAACACTTATTTTTGCGCGGACCCTAACCGTTGCTGCGAGCGCGGCTCTCGCTGCCGATGCTCCAAAATATCTCACGCATTTCGAAAATCCAATCGTCGATGACCGACTTGCATTTTCCTCCTGCGCGGTGACGGGGGCCTTGAGCGGAATTGCTAAAGGCCAGCCGGGGGACGTTCTTTGCACTGCGACTCTGAAAGGCGACACCAGCAAAAAGCCGCGCACATTCCAGGTCTACAAAGCCGAGAAGCGCACCAGCTACGGTTATTTCGAAGAAACTAGCTCTATACTCATCGCAGCGGCAGGCGATCAAAAGGGCGGCATGCAATACTGGACGGTAAAGCTTCAAGAGGTAAATGACGACTTCAGTGTGCCTTCGCGCCCGCACGTAGGAACTCTCGAGCTGGTTCAATCTTGGGAATATTCAGAAGGCAGCATCACCGTACGCGGTCATTTGCCGGGAATCTCGGAAAAATTTGATGGCACCTCGTTCGGGCTCAACTCAGTAGATGAAAAGCTGCGCCTTTTGTTGGGGGAGATCAGTCGGTAGTCGAGGGCAACCGGTGACTCGTTAGCCGTTTGAGTTTGGCGAGGCCGCTCCCATTCATTTCGTAAGGCGCCTGAGCGCGCTAAGGCGCTCACTTCAACTGAAATCAAGCAGAGCTCTAAGATCTGCGAGCGTTTTCACCTGGCGGCGTGAGATCATTCCGTCGGCCTCCAATACATTCAATTCGACATACTCACGCGCGATTTGAAATGCTTTTCTCCAGCCACGCACGATGCGCGTAAACGGTCGCTTATTCCAAAAATTCTGGGCATCTCTTTGCTGGCCACTCAGTCCCTGCACCGTCTGCGAGAGCTGACCGGTGAGCTCACGAATAAAGGCCGACCAGCGAAGTCGACGC
>JAYVXT010000845.1:0-3078 GCA_043785065.1 Bryobacterales bacterium
AGGCGGCCAGGTTTGGATCCCAGGCGCCTACGACCCGGAAACGAAGCTCTACATTTTCGGCACCGGCAACCCAACGCCAGCGTACACTACCGGCACACGCGGCGAGGGCGACAATTTGTTCACTTGCGCCTTGGTGGCGATCAATGTGGAAACCGGCAAGATGGCCTGGTACTACTCGACATCGCCGCACGACATGCACGATTACGATTCGGCGCAAACACCGGTCATCGCCGATGGCATGTTCAACGGTAAGATGCGCAAGATGGTGATGACGGCTGCCCGCAATGGTTACTTCTTTGTGCTTGACCGGGTAACTGGCGAACGCTTACTAACTACTAAGTACGGCTTGCGCACGAATTGGGCGAAGGGACTGGACAAGAACGGCGCTCCCCAGCACGATACTGAAAAAGATCCCACCGTGCCTGGCGCGCTAGTCTCGCCCGATTCTGGCGGCACCGTCAACTGGGAGCCGCCTGCCTTTTCGCCGGATACCGGCTTTTTCTATGTGCCCGAAATCAATACGTATTCGATGTTGTACTTAACTGAACTTGACCCGCGCGGCTCCATGGGTCTTGGCGGCAAGGAGGAAGTCGCGGTGGGTAACGGCGGCAACTTTCTTGATGCGATTGATTATAAAACCGGCAAGGTTGCATGGCGCCAACCATTTTCAGGTGGAGGAGGCGGCTTGCTTGCCACGGCCGGCAAGCTGGTCTTTACCGGAGATGGGGCGGGAAGCCTAGTGGCCTACGATGCCGTTAGTGGAAAGCCTTTGTGGAACACGCGAATCGGCCAAATTTCCAACGCTCCGCAGACTTTCATGATGGATGGCCGCCAGTATGTGATCGCGGCTACCGGCGATATGCTGTGGGCCTTCCTGTTGTATTAGGGCTGTGACCGGGAGGAATAGTTGGTCGCCAGATCCCCGAAACCCATCGGGGCTAGTCGAGTTGTATTCAGAACTATAAATTCCTGATGAAATATTCACGCACCGCCGTCCGCATTTCCTCAGGCTACTGGTGGCCGCAATCGTAGCGCTTCAGTTCCCAACGCTCCCCATGCCCCGCCGCCAGATAAGCCTGCTTCAATTCCGCATCGATACGGTCCAGCCCCTTCGGCGGCGTTAGTCCGTTTTTGTTTCCCGCCATTACCTTTGTAATCTCTCTGCGGTTCATTTCCTATCATTCAAGAACTTAGTGATTGAAGAGCCGTTTAGCGCTTCCACCACCGTTGCCGCATTCAATTCCGCGCCGGCCCAACTGGTGTGCGTGTGTTCATCGGCGAATAGGGCATCGACCTTTTCCGCTCCCAGGGCATCGTACTTTTGCGCGATAAGTTCGTTCAGGTCAAGCAGCGCGACGCGCTCCGCGGCGGCTACCTCGCGCGCCCACTTTGCGTAACTTGTATTGGCCCGGATAATTTTGCCATCCTTCCAAGTTTTGCGCGGCGCCAAAGTAGCAACCATCGGAGTGGCCCCCTTCGCCCTCGCCTCGGCTATGAATTGCCTCAAGTACCAGCCATGGGAATGCACTACCTCATGCTTGCCCGTGATGGGATTGTCAATCTCCTTCGATTCATCGCCAACCCCCGGCAGAGTGCCACGGGCGCGTGCTTTGTCGTCCAGCGGGCCGTTGTCATTGTGCCCGAATTGCATAATGACAAAGTCTCCTGGCTTCAGCAGGGCCAGTGTGGTTTCCCAATAGCGGCTTGTATAGTAGGTGCGGCTGCTCAATCCGCCCACCGCGCGATTCACCACGTTCAATTGGTCCCCATCGAACAGCTTCATCAGCGGATCCCCCCAACCCCATTGGCCTCCGGCTCCGTCGCCCCGGCCATTGCGGACGGTTGAATCGCCAATCAGCAAGAGTGAGGGCAGCTTGGCATTCGCCGGCTCAGGCAACATGATGGGGGCTCGATACGCGACCACGGCCGCGCCCTTCACCGAAAGCCATCCGGCGGGCAGTGTTGCATTCCATCCGGCCACAACCGCCGCCGCATTCTGATCGGCGCCTTCGGAACTTGTGTGCGTGTGATCGGTGGAAAAAAGCGACTTCACTTGCTGCTCGTCCAAGCGCTCATACTGATCAGCCACAATATTCGTAACATCTATAAAAGCAGTTTTCTCCGTCTTGGCGATTTCCGCCGCCCACTTGCTGAAGTTGCCCGATCCGCGTTCCACTTTGCCATCCTTCCAAATGTTCCGGACGGTCAGCGACAGAACTACTGGCGTTGCGCCCTTGGCGCGGGCTTCGGCGATGAACTTGCGCATGTACCAGCCAAAGGTATGCACCAGTTCCTTCTTGCCATCGGGCATGGTGATCTCGCTAGTTTCCTCTCCCAGCCCGGGAAGCGATCCACGCGCGCGACCCGTGTCGAGCGGCCCGCCGTCGTTATGGCCGAACTGCAAAAGGACGAAATCGCCCGGTTTTAAATCCACCGTCACCTTATCCCACAGACCTTCGGTGAGAAACGTACGGCTGCTGCGTCCTGCTCTGGCGCGGTTCGCCACCTGCAATTTTGAGGAATCAAAGTAGGCCGCGAACGAATCGCCCCATCCACGCCGCTCCACGTTGCTGGCGGTTGAATCCCCGGCAATGTAAATGGTGGGAGTCTGGCCGTAAACCGACGCAACGGCCAAGAGCGCCACGCAAGCCAATCGATGCTTCATTCGAACGAGGTTATCAAACCGCATTTAAAGGGTGTTGACTTTTCTAAAGCAATCCCCGTTTATGTAGCCTTCCACGTTGGAGGATTATCCCACCGGGGCGATTCCGATAACTCAACGATTGTGTATGCGTCCTGGAACTGAAGGTCCCTTAAGTCTTGCTAATTCTCACGCAGCAGTATAAAAAGAGCAGCCGGGCTCAAGCCCGGAAATACCGTTTAGTTGGGCATCTTGTAACCTGTTCCCACGTTTTACAGGGCTATCTGCCCTTGTTCTTGTAGAATTAAGGAAGACAACCATGCGTTTTCCTTATGCCTGCCTGGCCGCCACTCTGTTAGCAGCCACCCTTCCAGCCCAATCGCTCAAAGATTTTGAAAAAAAGGTCAGTGAATTCGACCTTCCGAACGGAATGCATT
>JAYVXT010000846.1:0-9965 GCA_043785065.1 Bryobacterales bacterium
CCATGCAGCACCTGCGCCACAGCCTCATAAAGAGCGTCTTTCGTATTAAGCGTTGTGGGATAGTAGGGACTTACTTCCCCTTGATATTCCTGCTCAGCCGAAGGATGCCGCTCAGCCCGCTCGGCCAACAAACCGGCCGCCGGCTTCCGTTGAATCTTGTGATCCGTCATCACCACATGCACGGCGTCTTCGGTGCGCCTCTTGGGCATATGGCAGCCAACGCAATCCCCTCCTGGTCTATGATTCGGCAATGCAGCCATGCTTGCAGTGGAATGACAACCGCTGCACTCCGCCTTCTTCGACGCCCCATGCGGATCATGGCAAGTTGTGCACGTCATCGTAGGGCTCTTCAAGTAGCACTTAGACTGCCGCATCCGGTAGGCAGCGTTCACGACCTCAAACTTATCTTCACGCCCGGTCCCGGGCGCATGATCGAATGCAAGTTGGTATTCACCCAACGGCTCGCCCGGCGTGTATGAAAATGGCAGTCGGTCAAAACGGCGAATCATACTGGGTAGCTTGGTGCTGGTCGTCTCCAAATGGCATTGCATGCATACTTCCAATTGACGATCCGTGGGGAGTTTGGCCGGGTTCACAATCGTCCCTTTCTTACTAGCTGCGGCGACGTGTTTTGCTCCCGGCCCATGACAGCGTTGACAGTCAATTCCCGTCGGCAATTCGGCAAGATAAGTAGGTTCGGACCCAGGTTGATCGTGCCCAGGCGGAATGCGTGGATAACTGTTGTGACAGCCCATGCAGTCATAATCAATCTTGCGCCGCGTTTCCGGTCGCGGACTGTCGAATCCCGGATTCATCGCAAAGTATCCTGATTTTTCCGCATACCAACCGAGGGGCAGTTCTAGTAGGGCGCCCCGCTTATCACGATGCAGAAACGTGCGAGCGTGATTGCCGGAGCCCATTACATAGTGAATCTCCAGTTCTTCCTCATTTACATTCTTCCCATCCAAGCCAACTTGCCACCGCCGATGTACAAACGCCGCCCCTCGCTTTGCGACAGCGAAGTAGGTCTCTGAAGCCGCATGATAAAACGGTTCTTTTTGTTCAGGGATCAGGATTGAGGAAGGCCGATTGAAGGACCGCCCCATGCCGGTGCGCTGGTAGCTTTCGGCCACTTTAGGATGGCAGCCCGCGCAGACCGCTGCGTTGACGTACCCCGACGGCTGAGCATGCAAAGACAGGCAACAGATCCACAGCACGGCTTGTATAAATGTTTTCATCTTGTTGCGTCGACTCAGCAAGTGCCCGTTTATGTATAATAACTTTCAACCAGTTTACGTTAACGTTTCCGGTTAAAAAAGGAGTCTAACCCCAATGCGTAATTCATGCCACGCCGCGCTCGCCGTGTTGCTATTGCTCTCTGGCTCAACAACCGTCAATGCCCAGGTGCTTTTTGGATCACTTGTTGGCAATGTAACGGATTCTTCCGGCGCCGCTGTGCCCCGCGCCAAAGTTAAGATCACCGAAACTCAAACCGGCCAGACGCGCGAACTGGAAACAAACGAAGCGGGTGGGTACACCATCTCCACAATTCCCGCCGGAACGTACGACGTTACGGTAGCTACTACCGGTTTTCGTTCCTTTACTACCTCGAAGGTGGTAGTGCATTTGAATACGGTCGTGCGCGTCGACGCCGTGCTGGAAGTTGGAACGATAACCGAGAGCGTTCAAGTAACGGCGCAAGCCACCGCGCTCCAAACAGAGAAGGCTGACGTCCATGCCGAAGTCTCTTCTCAATCCCTGCAAAACATTCCCCAACCCACCCGCACCTATCAAGGTCTGCTGGCTTTGATCCCCGGCATACTTCCTCCCTCGGCAAGCGGTGGAGGCACCAATAATCCATCGAAGTCGATGCAAATTACAGCCAATGGCACCAGCCGCAGCGGCACAAATTTTCGCGTAGAAGGCGTCAGCGCAACTAATCCTTGGGTGCAGTTTTTCTCAAGCTATGTTCCCTCGGTGGAAGCAATTGAAACCGTAAACGTTGTCACCACCAGCCCGGACGCTGAGCAGGGTTTGGCTGGTGGCGCTTCGGTCAACGTACAACTAAAGAGCGGCACCAACAGCCTGCATGGCTCGCTCTACGCCTATCACATTAATAGCGGTACCAAAGCGCGGCCGTTCTTCCTGCCCGCCAATCAAGGCATTCCGAAGCTTGTTAATAACGATGTGGGCGCGACGTTGGGCGGACCCGTCATTAAGAACAAACTGTTCTATTTCGCCAGCTACGAGGCCGATCTGATTCGCCAAGGCTCCGGTAGTTTCACCACTGTCCCCACTGCCGCAATCCGCGTAGGCGATATGTCGGCATCTCCTAATGAGGTATTCGATCCGTCGACAGGGGCATTCAATGGCTTAGACCGCATACCGTTCCCCAATAAAATCATCCCCGCCAGCCGCATCAGCCCTATCACCAACAAATTGGTTGCGTTGGTTCCTCAGCCGAACATCGCCAATACACTTACGTCGAATTACTACGTTAATACTCCGATCCTTTACGATCTCCATAGAATAGACACAAAGGTGGACTGGAACGTCAATTCCAAAGTAAAAGTCGTCGGCCGCTACGCCATTCAGCCCTACAATAACGTACAGGACACGATCTTCGGCGATGTGTTAGGCGGCTCACCCAATAAGACTCAGAACGGCCACACTATCGCCCCGTCAGGCACAGTAACTTACATCGCCAGTCCTAGTCTTGTTATCGACGGCACCTTCGGCGTGCAGTTAGTTCGCCAGACTCTTTTCCCTCCCGGCACGGACAAAAAGTACGGCAGCGAATTTCTTGGCATCCCCGGCACAAACCTGGGCGACCTACCTTATTACGGCGGTATGCCACAGTTCAACATCAGCACTTACAGCGGCTACGGCTATGCTTACACGCCGCTTGAATACAAACAGCGGACGTTCCAATACACGGCCAATGCAAGCTGGATCAAAGGAAGACATAACGTTCGCTTCGGTTTCGACGTGAACCGCCAGCACATGGACCACTTTGAGATTTCACCCACTAACTTCGGGTTCAACGGAAACGTCACGAGCTTGCGCGGGGGCGCGGGGCCAAATCAATTCAACAGCTATGGCGACTTCCTGTTGGGCTTGCCTGCCGGTTACGGCAATAGCCGATTGACGGTTCCTCAAATCACTCTGCGCACCTGGCAACATAGCCTGTATGTTCGCGACCAATGGCAGGCATCTCGCAAGTTGACGCTTTCGCTCGGCCTGCGTTGGGAATACTATCCTGTGCCCACTCGCGCGGATCGCGGCATTGAACGGTTCGACTTGGCAACGAATACATACTTAATTTGCGGCGTTGGTTCCACTCCCACCGATTGCGGGATTAAGGTGTCGAAGAAGTTGCTTGCTCCGCGCGTCGGCATTGCTTACCGGGCGACGGATTCGTTCGTCATTCGCATGGGCTACTCGGTTAGCCCAGAGCAAATCAACATGGCCCGTGACGGTATAGCCAGCTACCCGGTTCGCGTCGACTTTAACGCCAGCGGCACGGATGCTTTCGCTCCGGTCGGTACGCTTGCTGCCGGCATTCCGCAGATCCCTACGCCCGACATCAGTTCCGGCCAAGTGAAGCTCCCGGCTGGCGCAACGTTTTCAACGAATGATAAAGAGTACAAGCGAGGGTACGTCCAGTCGTGGAACTTCACCATGCAAAAGACACTACCTTGGAACTTCGTTGCCTCGGCCGCTTACGTTGGTACCAAGACCATCCACCAACATACGCGCTATAACGTGAATCACGGCGAAGTGGACGGCGGCGCGGCCAGCCAACCTTACTTCCGCTTGTTCGGCATCACTGGTGCAGAGCGTGTAATTTTGCCTCTGGTTTACATGAATTACCATTCGTTCCAAGGCACGTTGGATCGGCGCTTCTCTAACGGCTTGTCTATTCAGGCGGCCTACACGCGCTCGAAGTGGACAGGGCTCTGCTGCAGCGAATCGGGTGATGGTGAACCGGCGATTGCCATTCCGCAGTACTTCAATCTGAACCGTTCCGTTATGCCGGGCGACAGGCCGGATAATTTCCGCATGGGATTCCTGGCTGAGTTGCCGTTCGGCAAGGGCAGGAAATTCGCCCAATCACGGCCTGCTTCGTTGATCGTTGGCGGATGGCAAGTGAATGGCGTATTCAGCGCCTATTCCGGCGGGCCATTTTCCGTGGGTGCGGCTGGCGCATCCCTGAACGCGCCGGGTAGCGCACAACGCGCCGATCAGGTGAAGGCCGATGTGGGTTATACGGGAAGCATTGCTTCCTGGTTCGACCCGTTCGCCTTCAAACCTGTTACCGAGAAGCGCTTCGGCACAGCGGGGTTCAATACGATGCGGGGACCTGGTGTAGCGAATCTCGACGCCAGCTTGTTCCGTAGCTTCAATATAACGGAACGCTTCAAGCTGCAGTTCCGGGCTGAGGCGTTGAATTTTACGAACACTCCACACTTTGGAAATCCCGGAGGGAATGTGTCGAATCTGCAGTTGAATACGGATGGGACCATTCGCAGTTTGGGCGGTTTTACGCAGATTACTGGTGTGAGTGCGCCAAGCCGCTTGACGGATGAACGGTATTTCCGTTTTGGTTTGCGGATTGGGTTTTAGCCATTAGAGGGAGGAGGCCGCACTTGCCCCCTCCCTCTAATTTTTAATTGACCAAACGGGTCACGCTAGAACAGCAACTTCAACCCAAACTGGACCTGCCGGTTCGACCGCGCGGTCTTGTTTCCCGCTCCTCCTGGCCCACCTCCATCCATCCAGATCGCTCCTGTCACCATCACCGCCGCACCCAGGCGAACAAAGCCCATAGCCTTCAGCCCTACTTCGCGGTTTAATAGTTCAGCATTTTCAGACCAATTCCGCGCCTGGGCTTAATTTTTTAATAGATATCTTTTTGCGCCGAATCGGTCAAAAAATATTTGTATTCACCAAGTGTCAAAAGCCCAATCTCCCCTGTTTTCCGCAACTTACTCCCATGCTAAGTACGATACGCTTGCATCCGCCTTCTAGCCTAATTGACGTAGAGAGCGAATCCGGCCGGACTACTCTCAATTCAAAATCGCTCCATCTTGCGGCGGAGCGATCTCAGGTCGATCTGAGTTTTCATCGTGTCAGTAGGGTTGCTAAACGTGGAAAAACTGATAGGGCGGCATTGGTTGGGGAACCAGTGCGGTCCGTCTGCTACAGGCAGCAAGCCGTTATGGTTGGCGGCTCTTCAGTGGAAGCGTAAAGCAGCCCGGCTGGCTCGATCATTTCCGAAAGAGCAAGGCGCCATCACGCGCACACGTGTCTTTAACTTTGCGGAGGCTCAACATGCACTAATTCCCCAATAACAGACGATAGCCCAAAGGATGCCGGCGGTAAGGGTGAGCCAGAACCGACGGCTCCATCGCCATAGGGCGCCAAAAACAACACCCTCAAGGCTGAGTAGAAGAAGATGAATGGAAATTCCCGAAGCCGTAGCCCAACCGGCGCGGATTCGAAAAGCATCCTGGCCAAAAAACAGAGTCGCCCAAAGATTGGGGAAGGCGTACCAATGCTGGCCCTGATAAACGGCATCGAGCGTGAACCAAAGCAACAGGAGGACCGCGCCGATCATTCCGGTTTCGAGACCGGCGAGCAGACGCAAAAATATCGGGACGGTTTGCAACTTACGCTAATTCTTCCACAAGCGGCGCCCTAGGCGCAAAGTTGACGCCTTCGTAGAGTTCATTGAGAGGAAATTCGATTCCAAGAGAAGTTACGTGCACCGTTTCGTCAAGCCCTCTCACGATGTTCATGGACCAGGAACTAGGCGACTGTTTACGAAAAATCTCAACACGGGGTTCGTCTTGGGAAACCAAGAGATACTCCTCGAAGGAGTGGAGATTTCGGTAAAGCTCGAACTTCCCGCCGTGATCGAAATCGGCTGTAGATGGGGAGAGAATTTCCAGGATCATTTTAGGATTGATTAAAGAGTCGGCATCCTCTTGAGCGAATTGAGACTTGCCACAAACAACCGCGAAATCCGGATAAACATATTGAGTAGGGGAAACCCTAACGCGCAAGAACTGAAGTCTTCGGCATCCACTGGCTCTTAGTCTATGGCCGAATACCATGCCCAGGTTCGCTGCTATGCCCGCATGCTCCTCGGTCGCATCCACCACAGGGAAGATTTCCCCATTGTGGTATTCGCTCTTATGCTCCGCCGCTTCGTCGAGATAAAGATATTCCTCGACGCTAAGCTTCATTTTAGGTATTGCACCCATCTCCTTATTGTACCGTTACCGGTCTTGAGTTTGTCTTCAGAAGAATTGTCCGGCGCGTGATGATACCATCGTCAATTACCCATGGCCAAATCCGTCTCACTTTTTGTCACCTGCCTGGTGGACCAACTGTTTCCACCCGTGGGCCTTGCGATGGCCGATGTCCTTGAACGCATTGGTTACACGATCGACTTCCGCCAAGCACAAACTTGCTGCGGCCAACCGGCATTTAACAGCGGCCATCGCGAACCTGCTCGCGAGGTTGCGCGCTACTTCCTTGACACGTTCGAGGACGCTGAGTATGTGGTTGTGGCGTCCGGATCCTGCTGTTCGATGATTTCCCACCACTATGCGGATCTGTTTGGGCATGATTCTAAGATGATGGAGCGCGTGCATGCGATGGAGGCGAAAACCTTTGAATTTTCCCGCTTCTTGTTGGATGTCGCTAAAGTGGACGATGTTGGCGCGAAGCTTAATCGAGTGGCAACCTATCATGACTCCTGCCATGCGTTGCGTGAGTTGGGCATCAAGAAAGGTCCACGTCAGCTGCTGAGCAAAGTGGAGGGACTTGAGTTGCGCGAAATGTCCATAGCGGAGGAGTGCTGCGGTTTTGGGGGAACGTTCAGCGTGAAATTCGCGGAGATATCAGGCGCGATGGCTAACACAAAGATTGAATCGATCAAGCAAACGGAGGCCGACTTGGTCGTCTCCATCGATTCCAGTTGCCTGATGCAATTGGAAGGAACCATGCGCAAACAGGGGCTTGCTATAACCACAATGCATTTGGCTGAGGTGCTGGCGAGCCGATGAGCATCCAAACAACCCTCGACGACGGCAAGTTACAGTTGGCCATCTACACTGCTACGGGCCGGCTGATGGACCATCGCAGGAACTCAGTCACCCCAGCGCTTCTGCCCTGCTATGAGGAAATGCGGCAGCATGCGCACGACCTGAAGAAACACACGATTGAAAACTTGGACCATTACATCGAAGAGTTTGAGAAGAACGTCACCGCACATGGCGGCAAAGTGATTTTCTGCAAGGACGCTACCGAGGTTTCCGATTTCATCTTGCGCTTAGCGAAGGAACGAGACGCGCATCTATTCGTGAAATCGAAATCCATGACTTCGGAGGAAATCGACCTCAACGAGCGCATGGAGCATCATCAACTGGAGCCCGTCGAAACCGACCTAGGCGAATACATCATCCAGCTTGCTCATCAAAAGCCGTATCACATCGTGGCGCCGGCGCTACACATGACGCGCTATCAGGTGGCGGATCTGTTCACGGAAAAACTGGGCGTGCCGCGCGAAGAAGTGATTGAAGAACAAGCCATGATCGCGCGGCGCGTGCTGCGGGAGAAGTTTTTGGCGGCGGACATTGGGATCACCGGCGCGAATTTTTTGGTGGCGGATTCCGGGGCTGTGGTTGTTGTGGAGAACGAGGGCAACGCCCGGCTTACATCCTCAGCTCCTAAGATCCATATCGCGGTGGCCGGGATGGAGAAGCTGATTCCACGGGCGCAGGATTTGGCGTTAATGCTCGGGTTGCTGGGCCGGAGCGCCACGGGGCAACCGTTAACCTCTTATACGTCGATCCTCAGTGGACCCAAACGTCCTGGCGAAGTGGATGGTCCTGAAGAATTCTACGTGATCCTTTTGGATGCGGGCCGCACAAAGCTATTGGAAGATCCGGAGAAGCGGGAATCGCTATATTGCATTCGATGCGGTGCTTGCTTGAATCACTGTCCGGTATATCGCAAGATAGGCGGGCACAATTATCCGTGGGTTTATTCCGGCCCCATCGGCAAAATTCTTGCGCCACAATTTCAAGGCGTCATGGCCAACCCGTGGCTTCCATTTGCCTCCAGCCTTTGTGGAATATGCGCGGAAGTGTGCCCGGTGAAGATCGACATTCCGAAGGTGCTGCTGCAACTGCGGTCGGAGGTCGTGGAAGAAAAGAAGAGAACCAACCAAGGCGGTTTGGAAAGGCTGGCGTTTAAAGCTTTCGCCTGGGCAATGCGGCGGCCGAGGATTTACGAATGGGGAGGCATGATTGGGGCAAGCGTACTTGGCAATGGCCAGCGATGGATTTCCGATTTACCACTTGCCGCGGGCCCGGTGAAGGCGTGGCTGTCACAGCGGCACTTGCCTGCACCTGCCTCGCGCAGTTTTCGGGACCAATGGCGGGCGCGGAGGTCAAAGTAAGTGTCTCGCGAATTTATTTTAGGCCGCGTGAGATCGGCGCTTGGACGCAGGGCTGGCCAGATGGCGCCGCCTCCGCCCCCAGTATGGTTGCTGGAAACGGATTGGACAATGGAACAGAAGCTGGCTTCGTTCAAAGAGAAGCTGGAACGGTTGGCGGGGATCGTTCACTTAGCAGGCTCGGCGGTTGAGGCTCGCGAAATTGTTGTTGGAATTATTGCCGGTAAAACCGCCGTTGCCTCAAACGCGGCGTTGCTGACGGAACTGGGGATTACAAGTTTGCCGGGAGTTACCGTTGCCGGGCATGATCGCGAACAAAGTAGAGCCTTGTGCGCACAATGCGGTTTTGGGATCACGGGGGCAGCCTTAGCCTTGGCCGAAACGGGTACGCTGGTGATGCGCGCGAACACCGAGGAGGCGCGATTGATTTCGCTGCTACCTCCTGTTCACATCGCGGTGGTGCGGAAAGAGCAGCTTATTGTGGATTTGGATGAGTTGTTGGCGAAGATACCTAAGCCAGTGGAAGATTCCAGCTCTCTGGTGCTGATCACTGGGCCGAGCAGAACTGGAGACATTGAACAGATTCTGGTGCGGGGCGTTCATGGCCCGGGAGTGGTGCATGTCGTATTTTTATGATTGTGGTTTTGTTCGCTTCTTGCGGAGACCGAGTAAATCGGGACAATGGACGCCTGGACTCTTCGCGAAAAAGCAGATAGGAACTTTTGACCCTTGCGGGAACTTGCTCAATATGTTTGCCGGAAGGGATGGCGAGCGCCCTTCGTACCATCTTCCATCCGGCCCGTTGAAGTGATAGCTGATTTGATCAGGTTTGACTCTGCGTAGAGTATCATTGTTGCGCGCGGAGACAACGGCGATTACGGCGCTACCGTTAAGGATCATGTTCAAAGCTTTCTTGATGTAGAGGATGAGTTTGACGAAATAGCCAATAGCGCCAAGGCCGAAAAGCAGGGCGGCGATCCGCATGTAATCGGCGGGAGCATCTTCACGTTGAATGTCTTGGATTGCGCCGATCATGTGAAGATCCGGATTCTCCGGCAAATACGTAACGGGAATGTCGCGCCTAGTATCGGCCATCAGTTTCCATTCCGAGGCCACGACGCGCTTATACTCTCTTGCCTGCGAGTTGAAAAGAAAGTAGTAGGTTAGTTCGGCTTTCAGATTGGGGCGCGGCGAAATATCTTTCACAATCGCGTGCGTTTCCACACCATGCTGCCGGTAGGGCGCCGAAGGCTTGGTATAGAGAAAGGCGGCGAATAGAAGCAGCAAAGCCAGCAAAGATGGCGCCGCGCAATACTTCAGCAATTGGGGCCGGTAAATCCGAAGATACTCACTCATGAATGGAACTTTTACTTAATTACGTTGTTGGCGTTTTGCCTCTTGAGCGGGTAACCCAACTAAAAGGGCTGCCAAGCCGGCGAAGGCAACCAAGGATAGCCACCCTTCCATTGTCGCATTCAATGCTGGTTTGGCGATA
>JAYVXT010000847.1:0-3074 GCA_043785065.1 Bryobacterales bacterium
CAGCGCCAGTTGCACATGCCATGCCGGGTACTCAAATCCTTGCCGGCGGCTGAGTGCTATGCTTCCCCACGGTCTGCCATTGATTTCAACAAACCAAAGTTTCCCTGATGCATCGCGAAGTAGTTCAATCATGAATAATCCGCGCCATCCGGCATTCTTAATGAACGTTTCCGTCGTGGCCCTCAGATCCGCCGGCACTTCGCGCGAAGTGCACGCGCTCGAGCCCGAACCCTGAGGATTCATCATCCTGATTCTTCGATGGCCACTCCACGCTCTGACGCCTTCAGAGGTTGCCAAACCGAAAACGCCTTCGCCGACTCCAGTTATGAAATTCTGGGCGAGCAATGGAACCGTTTCCCCCCATTGCTTAATGGCGCTTCGTAGTTCGCCGTCATTCGCACAAATCCACTTCCGGCACGAGTACGGCTTCCCTTTATAAATCGGCACGCTATCTGCGGCCTTCAGGATAATTGGGTAGGGCACCGCTGCACTGAATTCGAACAAATCCTTTGCGGTGCGGGCCACGACCGTTTGCGGAACATTGAACCCAGCGTTTCGCGCACAAGTTACTTGTAGATTTTTGTCCAAAGCTAAATCTGCTTGACCACCGGTTGGCCCGGCGAGAACCCAGTTTTTGCTAATCTGAAGATGGCTGGTAATCCAGACCGCCTTATCGTCGAGGGGAAATACGATCAGTTTGCCGCCGTCCGGCTGCATATTCAGCGAACTAAATAAGGAATTGAGCTCAGCTAACGACCGTTGCAAGTCCGACTCAGGCGCACAGATCTCGTGGCAGACTACATATCGACTGTGACGAACGGCAGAAGCTCGTCCTTTGCGCGCAAAAGTAACCACTCGAAACCCCGCGTCCACCAGGCTCCATACCACTTCCGGCGCGGACATAGCTTCCGCAAAACCAACCAACACAGTGTTTTGCGGCATCGTTGAAGTCAAGGCGCCTGCAGCTGAGCTGGTGAGTCCGCGGAACTTCGATTTGGATTTTGCATTTGATCTTGCTTGAGGTGTTCGGCGACTGTTTCCGCAATCACTCGATATCCATTCTTACCTGGGTGCATGTCTCCCGCGGTAGGGGCGTAAAGCCGTTGCCCTACCGATTTCTGCAACGCCGGGAGCGCATCCACGTAAGCGATGTCATTCTGCGTCAAAAATTGAAACATCTCCGACCGCGCCGAGCGTTCGCTGCTAATGAGTTTGTCGATTACATCGTTGAGCGGAACTTTTGTGTTGTGTTCAAGATACTGGGAGAAGACTGTTTCTTTGGTAGGGATAACCACGACCAGGAACTTTACATGGTTCTGCTTACAGATTTCGTCCATCCGTTTCATCAGTCCGAATGTAATGCGCATCCCTTCACGAACCTTGGGATTGTCCTGATCAAGACCAAAGAGCATGCCCTTCGGGCGGAAGGCTTCCAGGATATTTTGTTCCGGCACTATCAGCGACGTCGCCAGTCCTGGATAAAGAGTAGTCGCGTTTCTGATCTGAAATTCTCCCTGGAGCTTGCCGCCAAATCCCGTGTGAAAAGCCAGCTGATAGATCACACTGTGCCGGGACAACCAGATCCTGAGCTTCTTATTCATCGTTGGCGATGTCATTTCCCAAATATTGGGATCGATCTTCTGAGGCGGTAGCTTCCTTAAACTGGTCCAATAATCCAACCCGTAAGTAATCGAGAAAGCGTTCTCGAAGTCATCGCCCATATACAAGCCCCAGATAATCATCTTGGGTTTTAACGTAAGGGCTTTAGTTTTCGAAAGATAAAAATATTGGTTTGGGCCGTATCCCCCCAGCCCCATGTTGTAAACTTTTTCGCCGGTCAATTTGCCTAGCACATATGGCCACGCGTCAACCATCCTCGCGGTATTCCCATACGTATGGGAATCGCCCACGGCGACGATATCCGCAGTCTCGGGCACCTCACGGTTTCGGAATCCCCACTTGTCGAAGCCGGACATCGAGCTGGGCGATGGAACCGCGCCAAGTATGTCGTTAGGCACTACCTCTAGCTTAAGTATGTCCGCAGGGTTGAAAACAATTCGCGCAATGAAGTCCGCCATCAGCAGCGCAACGGCGATCGACACGACGAATATACTGAAATTAATTAACGTGCTTTTTAGTCTCATATGTTTAATTCGTTGCGCTTAGTCGAGTTTAAACTCTTTGCGCCAATCCCCGGTGTCAGGCAGCGCTGGCTGGTCCTTCTTGTCAAAAACGTAGTTACCTACCACCAGATAATCCATTTCTGTTCGCATGAAACACCGGTAAGCATCGTCAGGCGTGCAGACAATTGGCTCGCCGCGAACATTGAAGCTGGTGTTCACAATTACTCCATAACCGGTCTGCTTCTTGAACTCGCCTATAAGAGCCCAGTAACGAGGGTTTGTTTCCTGGCTCACACTCTGAATACGCGCCGAATAATCAATGTGAGTGATGGACGGCAGATCCGATCGAAGGAAGTAAAGTCGATCGTACAATGGTTTATCGTGATAATGAGCCGGCAGCGGGATTTTCTTGTCTTCACGGATTGGCGCAACCAATAACATGTAGGGAGATTGCCGATCGAGTTCGAAATAGTTTCCAACATCCTCTTCCAACACGGACGGAGCAAACGGCCTGAAACCTTCGCGATACTTAATCTTAAGATTCAACTTCTTCTGCATCTCCGGATTCCTGGCGTCTCCCAGGATGCTGCGGTTTCCTAAAGCTCGCGGACCAAACTCCATGCGGCCTTGAAACCATCCCACCACATTTCCATCCTTGAGCTTACTCGCGACATCGCAAGCTAAACCTCGATAGTCATCATAATGGCGGGCTTTGGCTTCATACCGATCCAGCGATCGTAAAATGTCCTTGTCCGAAAATTCCGGTCCGAGATAAGAACCCTGCATTTCATCCTTGCGGCCACTCAGGTGGCGCTCGCGGCCTTCATGGATATGCCAAACCGCGTAAGTCGCACCTAACGCTCCGCCTGCATCGCCCGCCGCCGGCTGTATCCAAAGATCATCGAAAATGCCAGCCCGCAGGATTTTTCCGTTCGCGACACAATTGAGCGC